>NZ_JBLBVK010000058.1:0-352031 GCF_047314965.1 Silicimonas lutimaris
AAGCTCAGATCGTCATCAATCACTGGCTCAGGCAGTACAATCACACCCGGCCGCATCAGGCACTCAACATGCGCCCGCCCGTTCCTGAAACCCTATTAGAGAAACCCCTGATCAGTGGCCCATACACAGGGGGCTAGACAACGAACTAAAGGGTCCTGGCGAAATAGAATTCTCAGAAGTCTGCAAGCATCCTTTGATCTTGCCCGTGAAGCCGAATTTCGTGCGGGGCACTCTCGAGCAGGCGGCCTTCGATCAGGGCTTCAAATTGAACATCATAGCGGAGCAGTCGTCCGGGCGGCTGCTTCAAAGCCTTCTTGCCGATGGCCTCGGGTACTCGGTGCTGACTTGGCCGTCTTTTCACGCAAACATGCAGACGGATGGATTTTTCGTGAAACGGGTCGTTAAGCCCGAATTCCGCCGCCCCTTGACCATTGCGTGGCAAAAACAGAGTCCGCAAACAGAGCGATTTCTCTCTGTTCGCAAGGTTCTGCGAGAGGTTGTGCAGGAAGCCCACGCGGAAGGTATCCTTCGCGGTCGCATCCAGAATGCCGGGGACTGAAACCTCGCGGTGATCGACGCACGACCCATTGGATTTGGTTATGAAAGGTAGTCCTATTCGCTATTTCCAATGGTTCCCAGGTGCCCGTTACTGTCTTTGAAGATAATCGGGCTCGGACTATCGCGTCCCAGGATGAGGATGTTCAACATGGAACTTGGCATTGGCGGCAAGCGCGCGCTTCTCTTGGCATCAAGCGGGGGGTTGGGAAAAGCGTCGGCGTTGGCCTTGTCTCGTGAAGGCGTTCATGTCGCGGTGAGTAGCTCCAGCCATGAACGGGCCAAAGCCGCTGCCGAAGAGATTGCAGCTGAAACGGGTAATCCTTCCTTTGGTCTTTTTGGGGACCTGTCTGACCCCGCCAATATGGCGCCTCTCCTCGAGGAAGCGGTCGGTGCGCTCGGGGGTGGGATTGATATTCTTTTGTTGAACCATGGCGGACCGCCAATGCAAAGCGCCCGAGAGGTCAGCCAGGAGATCATGGAAGCCCAAGTTAGGATGATGGTGCTAAGCCAGGTCGCGATGGCTCAGGCCGTGGTTCCTGGCATGGTTGAGCGGGGCTGGGGCAGGATCTTCATGGTCGGGGCATCGGCAGTGTCACAGCCAATACCGAACAATGTGCTTTCTAACATGTTCCGCAACGCGTTGGCACAGTACTGCAAGACGCTGGCGAACGAACTCGCCAAGACCGGCGTGACCGTGAATGTAGTTTCGCCAATGACTGTGCTAACCGATCGCACGAGGGATATGGCTGCGGCCGTTGCTGCAAAAAAAGGCGTCTCTCCAGAAGAGGAACTCGCGAGCCGGGAAGCCGGCCTGCCAATGGGCCGCTTCGGCAGGCCAGAGGAATACGGCGGGCTTATCGCCTATCTGTCCAGCGATTTGGCAGGATATTGCTCTGGATCGAACTGGCGCGTGGATGGCGGCAACGTCAAAGCGCTCTGATGGATGTTGTCGATGGACTATGTCAGCTTCGGGAATACGGGACTGAAGGTCAGTGTCGCCGGGCTCGGTTGCGGGGGCAGCAGTCGACTTGGAGCGGGGCATGGCTATTCTGAAGACCATTCCGTCGGGATAGTCCTCAAAGCCTTCGATCATGGCGTGACACTGTTAGATACTGCGCAGGCCTATGGTACGGAGTCGATAGTAGGAAAAGCCGTCGCACAGTTGTCGCGGGATCAAGTGGTGATTTCGTCCAAATTTAAGGGCGGACGCGGCAAGAACATCCTCTCGGAAAACGAGGTTGTCTCGGCAGTTGACAGCTCTTTGGCTGCGCTCGGCACCGACTACATAGATATCTACAATCTCCATGCCGTCGTGATCGAGGAATACGACCTTCTGCTTGATCGCGTTGTTCCGGTTCTCTTGAGGGAAAAAGAGAAGGGCAAGATACGCCACATTGGCATTACCGAGGCGGGGCCGCGCGATCATGAACACAAGATGCTGAGGCGTGCCGTCGATGACGGGCCTTTCGAATCCATCGCTGTCGCATACAACATGATGAATCAGCTCGCACATCGCGAAGTGTTGCCAAGGGCCCGAGACAAGGGCATCGGTTCGATGGTCATGTTCGCTGTCCGAGCCGTATTCAGCGTTCCGGGCCGGTTGAAGGCGGACGTGCAGTCCCGTGTGGCGGCCGGCGACTTGCCGCAGTGGATGGCCGAAAAGGATAACGTTCTCGACTTTCTGCTCCACCCGGGCGGCGCGGATAGCATAATTGACGCTGCCTACCGCTATGTGCGGCACAAGTGGTGTACAGATGTGATCTTGTTCGGCACCGGCAATGTTGCACACTTGGAAGCGAACATTGCGTCGTTGTTGCGTCCGCCGCTGCCTGAAGCCGATGTGGAGAGGCTCGAAGAATTGTTCGGCCACCTGGCCGGTTTCGGAGCCGATATGCCCGAACCAACGGTGCGCTCATGAGTTCCAGCATCGCCGCAGCTGCATTTTCTAGCTTGGCCAGCTATCTCCGGTTCGACCGAATTCGTCTAAGGCCGGTGACCGTCAGTTCGAAGACCACTTGGATGCTGGTCGAAGTAACGACAATCTGTGGGATGACGGGCGTCGGAGAGGCTACGCTGTTTCGCTTCAATGTCGATTACTCGGCGCGACTTCCGGAAATCGAACAACGCCTGAAAGGCAAAGAATTCACTCTGGTGTTGGATGCGTCAGTTCAGCCCCCAGAAGAGGACATCGCTGGCTGGGCACTGCTCAGTGGCATCGAGCATGCGCTATGGGATATTCTGGGAAAGGCCCATCGAAAGCCCGTTCATCAACTTCTGGGAACAGCTCGGCGCTCGAATGTGCCGATCTACGCCAATATCAATCGCCGCACCACCGACCGGTCGCCGGAGGGCTTCGCGGAGAGCGTTCGCGCCGCGCGCCAAGCTGGGTTCAAGGCATTGAAAATTGCGCCCTTTGGCGATCTGATGCCGGGCAGTAAAAGTCCGAACGAGGTTTTTGAGGCTGGGTTGCAGCGTATTCGCGCGGCGCACAAGGCAATGGACGGGGATGGCAGCCTGATGGTCGACTGCCATTGGCGGTTGAGCTCTTCTCGCTCGTTTGTACTTCTCGACCTCGCCCATGATCTCTCAATTGGCTGGCTGGAATGTCCCATGCCCGAAACGTCGACCAACTTCGATGATCTAAGGCGTTTCAGGGAGAAAAGTACGTCTGCAGGGATTCCGGTTGCCGGTGCGGAACAGGGAACAAGTGCTGCCTACTTCGACCGGATTATGGACGAGGGCATCTATGACATTATCATGCCCGATGTGAAGTATGTCGGCGGTATCGTGAAGCTGCTTGCTATTGGAGAAGCAGCGGCACGAAACGGTGTGGCGTTTGCTCCGCACAACCCCAGCGGACCCGTCGCGCATCTTGCCAGCCTTCACGCAGCCTTGGTTGTAGACAAGCTTCTCTGTCTGGAACATCAGTTCGATGAAGACCCGCTGTTCTGGAGTCTTAACCAATTGCCCATGCCGCAAATCGTGTCCGAGGCTTCCGAGGCGCCCTCAGGAGAAGGCTTGGGTTTCGCGTTTGGGGAAAACACGAAGGTGCGTTTCAGAGCGCGCGTCTGAGGACCAGTGCCAGGGTTCCCGAGGTAAGGGTCAGCCCATCCGATTGGCTCGGATTGGTATAGGCCAAGGCGCTTTTCGACCTTTCAATACGGCTAGGCCAGCATCTCAAATTGGTTCGGAAGACGCCCCAGATAGGCTAACGAGAAGCAAATCTCGAAGTGCCGCCATTGTTAGTTTTGGCCTGCTGATCCACGAGTCTCCACTCGTCGGGCTTTTCTGCAAATGCTTGCTTCTCTACTATGCTGTCCAAGGAAAGGGATTGGCAGTGGATACAAAGGCCGAAGCTGGCGATGAAAGATCGTTTTCCACCGAAGCGTGGTCGCAAGTGCTTTCTGCCGTCGACAAGGCTTATGCTGAGCTCGTGTCCTACCAGGAACGCCTCGAGCAACAAAACGAGGAGCTCCATGAGTTTCGGCGGCTTCTTGGGTCGATTCTGAGTTCTGTCAGCGATGTAATGTTGGTGCTTGGACGTTCCGGTGTGATCGAAGAGGTAAGCGCATCTATCGGGCAAGTCACCGGTATCAGTGGCGATGCGCTTGCTGGACGAAAAGCTGAAACTCTATTCGATGACGCAAGTGCCAAGAGACTGCGCGAAGCGATCGATGCTCTGCGTTTCTCGAAGACCCCCACGCAATTCGAGGCAAACGTCAAGACTCTGGAGGGTCCGGCACCGTACGATGTTTCGATCTCGGCCCGCACGGATGACCGGGGAAGGATGATTGGTGCCGTCGTCGTGGGTCGGCCGTTGGGAGAGCTGCGTCGCGCCTATGCGGAACTGGAAGAAAGCCACAAGAATCTCAAGGATGCTCAGACTCAGCTTGTCAGGAATGAAAAGCTGGCGTCGCTTGGCCGTTTGCTTGCGGGTGTGGCGCATGAACTGAACAACCCGATAAGTTTCGTCTATGCGAATGCTCATACCCTGGAAAAATACATCACACGTTTCGAGACGTATTTCGAGCGGGTCGAGGCAGGCGCTCCTCGTGAGGAGTTGGTGGCGCTGCGCGCCGAACTGAAGCTCGATCGCGAGTTGCGGAATCTGAGGCACTCGATTGAAGGCGCGCGTGATGGCGCGGAACGTGTGCGCGATATCGTGGCTGATTTGCGCCGGCTGTCCGTCGCAGGCAGCAGTGAACGCGAGGTCTTCGATCTGGTCGAGGCAGCTCGGGTCGCCGCACGCTGGGTCAGTCGCGGATCAAAGTCCGGCGTCACCGTACAATTCAGCGGGTGCGATACGTTGAGAGTTCTAGGCAGCGCAGGACATATCCAGCAAGTCGTCATGAACCTCGTGCAGAACGCCATCGATGCAACGCGCGGACTGGACTCCCCCGACGTGCGGATAAGCATTGAAGAAGACGGTGACTTCGCTGTCCTGACTGTCTCGGACAACGGCAGCGGGATCGATCCGGCAGTGGCAGATCTGATTTTCGACCCGTTCTTTACGACCAAGCCCGTTGGGCAAGGCACCGGGCTTGGGCTCTCGATTTCGGCGAAGATCGCCGAAGAGCATGGTGGAACTCTTGGATTCAGGAATCTTGAGAATGGTTCGTCATTTCGCCTCGCACTGCCACTGGGAGACAAGCATTGAATCTTCTCTGGCTTCAATCCGCCGGGTGCGGAGGCTGCACCATGTCCCTCCTCTGCGCCGAGGACCCTAATGTTCTGGAGCTTCTGGATGATGCAGGGATCGACCTGATCTGGCATCCGGCGATTTCCGAGGCAACAGGCAGCGAAGCAAAGGCACTCCTCCAAAGCGTCCTTTCGAGGGATATCGCTTTGGACATCTTGTGTGTCGAAGGATCGATTGTGACTGGCCCGAACGGAACGGGTCGGTTCCACATTCTTTCCGGCACAGGAAAATCGATGCTCGAGTGGTGCCGTGAACTGGCACCACTCGCGCAATACGTGGTCGCAGTTGGCACTTGCGCAGCTTTCGGAGGAGTCACTGCCGCCGGAGGAAACCCTTCGGGAGCTGTTGGAATGCAATTCGACGGCTCGCAGCCAGGGGGTGCGCTGGGCGGCGATTTTCGCAGTCGATCCGGGCTTCCGGTTATCAATGTCGCGGGCTGCCCAACGCATCCCGGGTGGGTGTCAGAGACGCTGCTGCTGCTGTCGGACCGTTCGCTGGACGCAGAGACGCTCGACGCTTTCAATCGGCCGCGCTTCTACACCGACCATTTGGTACACCATGCCTGCCCAAAAAACGAATACTACGAATACAAGGCGAGCGCCCGGCACCTGTCCGAGCTTGGCTGCCTGATGGAGCATCTGGGCTGTATCGGGACGCAGGCTGTCGGGGACTGCAATATCCGTCCTTGGAACGGGGGCGGCTCCTGCACGCGGGGCGGTTATCCCTGCATCGCCTGTACCAGTCCCGATTTCGAGGATCCGGAGTTGACGTTCACCGAGACTCCAAAGGTTGCTGGCATTCCTGTCGGCCTGCCAACCGACATGCCCAAAGCCTGGTTCATGGCGCTGACCTCCCTTTCGAAAGCCGCTACGCCTGAAAGGATCAGCCGCAATGCGCATTCTGACCGGATTACCGTGTCACCGAAGCCAAAGCGGGAACGCTCGACATGACCGATCTGATCGTTGGGCCCTTCAATCGGGTCGAAGGAGACCTGGAGGTGCGCCTCAAGATCGAGAATGGTGTAGTGGCTGCGGCATACGCCAACTCGCCTCTGTTCCGAGGGTTCGAGATGATGCTTACGGGGGCAGACCCGCGTGATGCTCTGACCCTGACGCCGCGCATTTGTGGGATTTGTTCGATAAGCCAGTCGGCTGCTGCGGCGCACGCGCTGGCAGATGCAGCCGGGACGAAAATGACCGCGCAGGGAGCGCTTGCAGCAGCTATCCTCCACGGGGTCGAGAACCTGGCCGACCATGTGACGCACTTCAACCTGTTCTTCATGCCCGACTTTGCGCGTTCCTGCTACGAGGGCCGCGCCTGGCATGGTGCGATGGTCGAGCGATTCACAGCAGCAAAGGGAGCCTCGCAGCACGCCGCGCTGGAGGCGCGGGCGCGACTCTTTCACATCACTGGGATCCTTGGCGGCAAGTGGCCGCATACGCTGGCGATCCAACCCGCCGGGGTGACGCGAATCCCGGATGCCGCAGAAAAGGTGCGGATCGTGTCGGTTCTTCGCAGTTTTCGCCGCTACTTGGAGGGCCGGTTGTTCGGCGCACCTGTAGAGGCGTTTGCGGCTTTGAGCACCGCGTCCGACCTAGAGGGGTGGGCAGCAGGTGATGTTGGTTTGTTCCTGAAGGCTTCGGCCGATCTAGGGTTGGAAGCGTTCGGCCGCGGTCCGGGTCGGTTCTTGTCCTTTGGCGCGTATCCGCTGGCAGAGGGGCGTGCGACGCGGGCTGGTCTCTGGGTCGACGGGGCCCTGTCCGATATCGACTCTGGCCAGATCGTCGAGCATGTCGCGCAAAGTTGGATGCTTGGCGGGCCGGCGCATCCCTTTGACGGCGCGACACGACCCGACGAGGACATGGGCGATGCGGGCTATAGTTGGTGCAAGGCGCCCCGGCTAGGCGGGGCCACTTGTGAGGTCGGCGCTCTTGCCCGTCAGGCTGTGGATGGTCACCCGCTTGCTTTGGCGCTGGCTGGCGAGGGCGGCGTCAGGGCACGGATCGTGGGGCGACTCCTGGAGATCGCGCGGACGCAGGTCTTGCTGGAGGAATGGGCGAGGGCGCTGGATCCGGGCGCGAAATTCATGGGTGACTTCGAGGTTCCGAAGACGGGACGTGGGATGGGGCTGGTCGAGGCGGCGCGGGGCTCCCTTGGCCATTGGGTGGTGATCGAGGACGGACGCATCGCCAACTACCAGATCGTTGCCCCGACGACTTGGAACTTCTCGCCCCGCGACGCAGAGGGTCAACCGGGACCGCTGGAAGCCGCACTGGTCGGCGCGCCTGTGGCAGAGGGCGAGGATGTGCCTGTGACGGTTCAGCACATTGTCCGAAGTTTCGATCCCTGCATGGTCTGCACGGTGCATTGATGCGAGGCCGGCGCATCCGCGTACGGGGGCAGGTGCAAGGTGTTGGGTTTCGGCCCTTCGTATGGCAACTGGCGACACGTATGGGACTCTCGGGTGATGTCTCGAACGATGCCCAAGGCGTACTGATCCATGTGGCTGGTGGCGATCTGGACGCTTTCGAACGCGCATTGGCCGAGGAAGCTCCTGCTCTGGCCGTTGTCGATGCGATTGAAAGTGAACCCGAAGAAATCGCAGATGCAGGAGGATTCAGTATTTCGGCCAGCGGACAAGCCGGGGCTGAGACCCGAGTCACACCGGACTCTGCCACCTGTTCCGACTGCCTGACCGAAATCCGCGACCCATCAGAGAGGCGATACGGCTATCCCTTTACCAATTGTACCCATTGCGGGCCCCGCTTCACGATCCTTCGTCAACTGCCCTATGACCGCGATAGAACCACCATGGCGCCTTTCGGCATGTGCGCTCGCTGCCGCTCGGAATATGAAAACCCGAGTGACAGGCGCTTCCACGCACAGCCCATCGCCTGCCCCGATTGCGGACCGCGCCTTTGGGCCGAGGACCGCGACGGGCGGATGATGACGGGTGACGCCGTTTGTCGCGCCTCAGACTGGCTGCGCGCAGGTTGGGTCGTGGCGATCAAGGGTCTGGGCGGGTTTCACCTGGCGTGTGACGCGCGGAATGCCGAGGCGGTCGCTGAATTGCGAAGACGCAAGCGGCGGCCCGGAAAGCCGCTGGCGCTGATGGCGTCACTGGAGACGATCCGGACGTATGCCTCGCCTTCCAACGACGAAGTTGCACTCCTGACCTCTGCCGTCGCCCCGATCGTCCTCCTTGAGCGGCGGGACGACGGCTTGCCCGAGGCGCTGGCGCCCGGGCAGCGGCGGCTCGGTTGGATGTTGCCCTATACACCCCTGCACCACCTGCTTCTGGACCGTTTCGAATGGCCGATGGTTATGACTTCGGGTAACCTTTCGGGGGAACCTCAGGTGATCGGTAACGAAGAGGCGCGGGACAAGCTGCGTGCTTTTGCCGACGGCTTCGTGATGCACGACCGCGACATTGCGCGCAGACTAGATGACGGAGTAGAGATCCTGTCCTCCGCTGGCCCCATTGTGCTCCGCCGCGCGCGAGGTCGCGTCCCCGGCACCTTTCCCTTGCCCAAGGGTCTACCCGACCGGCAGGTTGCGGCCTTCGGGGGGCAGCTCAAGTCGGCGATCTGTGTGACCAAGAATGGGCAGGGGCTCTTGTCGCACCACATGGGCGATCTCGACGACGCGCTGTCGGTCGCGGAATTCCTGAAGGCCGATGCCGACATGGCCGCGTTGTTCGATCACCGCCCCGAAGCCGTCGCAGTGGATCTGCACCCCGACTTCCGCGCCACGCGCTACGGCGTCGAACGGGCCGAGGCGCTGGGCGTTCCGGTCTTCGAGGTTCAGCACCACCACGCGCACATGGCCGCCGCGCTGGGCGAGGCGGGTTGGACGGGCGGTGCGGCGGTGGGGATCATCCTGGACGGTCTGGGCCTGGGCGAGGACGGCACCGTCTGGGGCGGCGAAGTTCTGGTCGGTGGCTATGCCACCGCGCGACGGGTCGGGACGCTGAAGCCCGCGCCGCTGGTCGGCGGCGACCGTGCGCAGGCGGAGCCCTGGCGCAACGCTGTAGTGCGGCTGGATCAGGCGGGACTGACGGATCTTGCCGACCGGCTCTTCTCCGGCCTTCCGCGCGACGCATTGAGAGCGGCGGCACGCGCAGGCGTGAACGCACCCTTGTCCAGTTCAGCCGGACGACTTTTCGACGCTGTGGCCGCCTGCCTCGGTATGGCCGCGGAACGCCAGACATACGAGGGCGAGGCGGCGATGGCTCTGGAGGCGCTCGCGATGCGTGTGCCAGGAGCAGGGGCGTATCCTTACGCAACCGATGGGGAAATGATCGATCCGGCGCCGATGTTTCTCGCGCTGGCAGACGACCTGGCGAGGGGCGTTGACCGAGAGGTGATCGCGGCGCGGGCGCATGGGTTTTTTGCCGATGCCTTTGCAGACGCGGCGCTGGCGCAAGCGGAAGCCTGGGGTGCCGATACCGCGGCGCTTTCAGGGGGCTGCTTTCAGAACACCATTCTGCTTCGCGAGGTCGCTTCCCGCCTCCGAGGTCTCAGGGTCGCCGGGCCGGGGCTGGTGCCGGCGAATGACGGCGGGTTGGCCTTCGGTCAGGCGCTGGTCGCCTTGGCGCGAATGGAAGCAGACTGACCGGGTGCATTCCACATTGGTCAGTCCACTTCCGGACAACGTGCGCACGGCCCTGCGAAAGTGAAGACTTTTCATAAAGTTAACCGAGATATGCCCGTCCCGCGGTTTTGCTGTCGCATACACACGCATACCGCGATCCTGAGGCAGATGATCGCGGGGTCCCTGTCCCGCATACAGCCGAATCGGGATGGAGGAGGGCCGGCGTTGAACCAGATCGAAACCTTTTATGACGTCATGCGACGCCAGGGGATCACCCGGCGGAGCTTCATGAAATACTGCTCGTTGACCGCGTCCGCCCTGGGGCTTGGCCCGGCATTCGTGCCGAAGATCGCTCACGCGATGGAAACCAAGCCCCGGACTCCAGTGATCTGGGTGAACGGGCTGGAATGCACCTGCTGTTCGGAAAGCTTTATCCGGGGTTCGCATCCACTAGCCAAGGACGTGGTCCTGTCGATGATTTCTCTCGACTACTCACACACGTTGATGGCGGCGGCGGGTCATGCGGCGGAAGCGGCGCTTGAAGAAACCATCGAGAAATACAAGGGCAACTATATCCTCGCGGTCGAAGGCAACCCGCCTCTGAACGAGGACGGGATGTTCTGCATCGTCGGGGGCAAGCCCTTCGTCGAGCAGCTCCGCCACGCGGCCAAGGATGCCAAGGCAATCATTTCGTGGGGGGCTTGCGCCTCTTATGGCTGCGTTCAGGCCGCCAAACCCAACCCGACGCAGGCGACGCCGGTTCATAAGGTCATTACCGATAAGCCGATCATAAAGATACCGGGGTGCCCGCCCATCGCGGAAGTCATGACCGGGGTCATCACCTACATGCTGACCTTCGATCGTCTGCCTGAGCTGGACCGGCAGGGCCGGCCCGCGATGTTCTATGGACAGCGCATCCACGACAAATGTTACCGCCGTCCGCATTTCGACGCGGGCCAGTTCGTCGAGCACTGGGACGACGAGAACGCGCGCAAAGGCTATTGCCTCTACAAGGTCGGTTGCAAGGGGCCGACGACCTACAACGCCTGCTCGACCATCCGCTGGAACGAGGGCACGTCCTTCCCGATCCAGTCGGGTCACGGCTGCATCGGCTGTTCCGAAGACGGCTTCTGGGACCAGGGCAGCTTCTACAACCGTGTCACCGACCTGACCCAGTTCGGTGTCGAGGCCAATGCCGACCAGGTCGGCATGGCGGCGGCCGGCGTCGTGGGAGCGGGCGTGGCGGTGCATGCCGCCGTCTCGGCGCTGAAGTCGGCACAGAAGAAGACGCAGGACCGTGTGTCCGGGAAAGAGGAGGTCTAAGAGATGGTCGTACAAACACCCAATGGCTTCACGCTTGACACCGCAGGCCAGCGCGTCGTCGTCGACCCGGTGACGCGGATCGAAGGCCACATGCGCTGCGAGGTCAACGTCGACGAGAACAACATGATCACCAATGCGGTCTCGACCGGCACCATGTGGCGCGGGTTGGAGGTGATCCTGAAGGGCCGGGATCCGCGCGACGCCTGGGCCTTCACCGAACGCATCTGCGGGGTCTGCACGGGGACGCATGCGCTGACATCGGTGCGCGCGGTCGAGGACGCGCTGGGGATCACCATCCCCGAGAACGCCAACTCGATCCGCAACATCATGCAGCTGAACCTCCAGATCCACGATCACATCGTGCACTTCTACCACCTGCACGCGCTCGACTGGGTGAACCCGGTCAACGCGCTGAGGGCCGATCCGAACGCGACCAGCGAGTTGCAGCAAGCTGTTTCACCGTCACACCCGTTGTCGTCGCCGGGATACTTCCGCGACGTGCAGAACCGGCTGAAGCAGTTCGTGGAATCGGGCCAGTTGGGCATCTTCAAGAACGGCTATTGGGACAACCCGGCCTACAAGCTAGCGCCCGAAGCCGACCTGATGGCGACGACTCACTATCTGGAAGCGCTGGACCTGCAAAAGGAAGTGGCCAAGATCCACACCATCTTCGGCGGCAAGAACCCACATCCGAACTGGCTGGTTGGCGGCGTACCTTGCCCGATCAATGTGCATTCGACCGGAGCGGTCGGGGCGATCAACATGGCCACCTTGAACCATGTCAGCTCGATCATCGACCAGTGCATCACCTTCGTCAAAAACGTCTACCTGCCGGATGTCGTCGCGATTGGCGGCATCTACAAGGACTGGCTTTATGGCGGCGGTCTCTCGGGTCAGTCGGTCATGGCTTACGGAGACATTCCCGAACACGCCAATGATTTCTCGGCAGGTCAGCTGCACCTGCCAAGGGGCGCGATCGTCAATGGCAACCTCAACGAGGTGCAGGACGTCGACGTGCGCGATCCCGAGCAGGTCCAGGAGTTCGTGGATCACAGCTGGTACGACTACGGCGAGCCCGGCAAGGGGCTGCATCCCTGGGATGGTGTGACCGAACCGAACTATGCGCTGGGCCCGAACGCCAAGGGCAGCCGGACGAATATCCAGGAGATCGACGAGGCCGCGAAGTATTCATGGATCAAGGCCCCCCGCTGGAAGGGCAATGCGATGGAGGTGGGGCCGCTGGCGCGCTACATCATCGGCTACGCCTCGGGCCATGAGGACATCAAGAACCAGGTCGAGGGCCTTCTGCGGACCATGGACTTGCCGGTTTCAGCGCTGTTCTCGACGCTGGGGCGCACCGCGGCGCGGGCACTGGAGGCCGAATACTGCACCCGGCTCCAGAAGCATTTCTTCGACAAGCTGGTGGCCAACATAAAGGCGGGCGACAGCTCGACTGCGAATGTCGCCAAATGGGACCCTTCGACCTGGCCCAAGGAGGCCAAGGGCGTCGGAATGACCGAGGCACCGCGCGGCGCGTTGGGGCACTGGATCAAGGTCAAGGACGGGCGGATCGAGAACTACCAGTGCGTGGTGCCCACGACCTGGAACGGCTCGCCCCGCGACAGCGCGGGCAACATCGGGGCCTTCGAGGCGGCGCTGATGAACACCAAGGTCGAAAGGCCCGAGGAACCTGTCGAGATCCTGCGCACGTTGCACAGCTTCGATCCGTGCCTTGCGTGCTCGACCCATGTCATGTCGCCGGATTGCGAGGAACTGACGGCCGTCAAGGTCCGCTGAGGGAGAAAAGAGAGATGAAAAGACTTGCCCTGATCACCGTTTTCGCCCCCGGCACGGCTCTTGCTCACGGGGCCCATGCGCCGGTCCCCGAGGTTGCGCATGGCTTCGCGCATGTTGGACCCCTGGCAGGTCTGGTGCTGATTGTTGCGGCGTTCGGTGCTAGGTGGGTGGTCCACCCGCGTCGGAATTGAGGGTGCCGTCATGTCGATAACCAGCGAAAGCAGAGCGCTTCCAGGCTCCGACGCGGCCCCGGAAGACCTTCGGACAGCCACGAGGCAGACTTCGGTCTATGTCTATGAGGCTCCAGTCAGGCTTTGGCACTGGATCAACGCCTTCGCGATATTCGTGCTATGCGTGACCGGCTATTTCATTGGCTCGCCCCCCCCGTCGATGCAGATTGCCGAGGCAACGCACCAGTTCGTCTTCGGATATATCCGCTTCGCGCATTTCGCCGCCGGGCTGATCCTGACGGTTGGATTTCTCGGTCGCATCTACTGGGCGATCTTCGGCAACCACCACGCGCGCCAGCTTTTCTATATTCCGGTCTGGAGCGGGCGCTGGTGGAAAGAGGTATGGTTCGAGATCAAGTGGTACCTGTTCCTCGAACGGGCGCCGAAGAAATACGTTGGCCACAATCCGCTGGCGCAGCTCGCGATGTTCTTCTTCATCACGCTCGGCGTCAGCTTCATGATCCTCACCGGCCTCGCGCTTTATTCCGAGGGTCTGGGCCATGATAGCCTGCTCTACAGGATGTTCGGCTGGGTCTTCACCCTCGTCGGCGGCAACAGCCACGTCGTGCATACCATTCACCACATCGGCATGTGGTGGATCGTAATCTTCATGATCATCCACATCTACGTGGCGATCCGCGAAGACATCATGAGTCGGCAGTCGATCGTGTCGACGATGATCTCGGGTCACCGGACGTTCAAGGACGATCGACCGGATTGATACTTTCAACAACGGATGGGAATCGGACGGGCGCTTCGGCGCCCGTTAGCTTGTGCGGTCAATGAATTTCCATTTTGGCTGAAAATCGGACATTTGATTTGCATCATGGTCGTCAAGAGAAGTGGCTGCTACCCAGGTAACGCGATAAAAATCAATCTGTTAAGCGAAACATCGACGAGGCGGTCAAAACCCATCCACTCGGGCTGAATATCGGCAAGGATCGCTTCAAGAGGGCCGGAGAATCCACTTCGGCAAGGGAACGTGGGAGGAAGGCAGCCATGACCAACGCTTTGGTTCTGGGCATCGGCAATGTGCTTTGGGCCGACGAAGGCTTCGGTGTCCGCTGTGTCGAGGCGCTCGCCGCGACCCGCGCCTTTCCTCCAGACGTGACGCTGGTGGACGGCGGCACCCAAGGCCTCTACCTTCTGCCGTTTCTAGAAGACGCCGACATCCTCGTGGTGTTCGATGCCGTCGATTATGGGCTGGAGCCCGGAACGATGAAGGTCGTCGAGGGCGACGAGGTGCCACGATTCATGGGCGCCAAGAAGATGAGCCTGCACCAGACCGGGTTTCAGGACGTGATCGCCACCGCGCAACTCATGGGCTACTGCCCCGCCGAGCTCTTGCTGGTTGGCTGCCAGCCCGAGGAGCTGGAGGACTACGGCGGCGGTCTGCGCGCTGTCGTGTCTGCCCGTATTCCCGAAGCGCTGAAGATCGCCTGCGACTGGCTGGCGAAGCGCGGCTTCGTCTCGACCGTGGGCCAGACAGAGGCACCTGACCTGGCCGACGCGTCCATTCGAAAGGACGCCTACGAGGCGGGACGCCCTTCCGAAGATGCGGCCTGCCGGATCGGCGACGCGCGCTTTCTGCCGCCGGTCGAAGGCTGAGGGATGTGCGTCGGCGTCCCACTGCGCATCGTCTCCGCCGAGGGCACCGAGGCCGTCGCCACGAACGGCGCGCGGACCGAAACGCTTGACCTTGCGCTCACCGGCCCCCTTGCCCCTGGCACCTGGGTTCTGAGCTTTCTCGGGGCTGCGCGAGAGGTTCTCACCGAAGACGAGGCGGCAAAGATCACCGCGGCACTTGCCGGGCTTGAACGCATCATGGCGGGCGAGAACCTAGGCGACGCCTTTGCAGACATCGAAGACCGGGGGCCAAGGCTCCCGCCCCACCTGGCCGCGGCGCTGGCTGCGGGACACACGGAAGCCTGAGGAGGAAGAGGATGGGACACGCATTGATCGACCGGCTGACCGGAGAGCTTGGCTGGCCCTGCCTGATCATGGAAGACGAGGTGCTGGCTTGGATCAAGCGACCCGGCGTTCAGGTACTTTTTGTGCCGGGAGACTGGCAGCGGAACCTGGAAACCGCGGACGTCGCCGTCATCCTTCCCGAATTGCAAACTGCCTTTCAGGGCCGGTTCGATTGCGCCGTCGTCGACGAGGCGATGGAGCCGGGGGTCAAGGAATCCTCGGGTGTCTACAAGACACCGTCCCTGATCTTTTACCGCGACGGCGTCTGTCTGGGCGGTATCCCCAAGGTGCGCGACTGGGACGACTACATGGCGCGCATCGCCCGCTTCCTCGACATGCCGATCGCCGCCTGACGCCATAGGGAGACCCCAGATGAGCAGTGATATCCAGCTTCCGCCCGACCTTCTCGGTCCCGGTTCGCAGCCGGCCTCCACCGATGGCTCCGTGCTCGACTACATGGCGATGCCCGGCGACATGCGTACATATGCACCGCACGTGCCGATTGTGAAGGCCGACGCCGCTCTTGAGCCGGCGCTAAAGCTTATGGCCCAGATTGCCTTTGTGGCCGGGCGTGTTGCCGAAAACGGTGGGTCCGAGAATTTCGATCTCACAGCGCTCGACACGGCCAGCCGCCGCCTGGTCGCCGAGACCATGGGCGAAGGCGAGGTTGCGATGAAGTTGCGCGGCATTCCAGCCTTGTCGGTCCAGGAAAGTGTCTTCGCGGGCATCTGGTGTGTCACCGGCCACGGCGTGGACCGGATCGAGGTAGCGCCCGTTCCGCGAGCGGCGCGTGAGCGGGCCTTTCGGCCGGTGTTAGACCGCCAGCCCGTCAAGACCGGACCCGGCGTTGTGAACGCGCCTGCGGTTCTCTCGGAGCTGGAAGACAAGAGCGCGGGGTATGCAGGTGACTTGCACGTCATCAACCTGTCTCTCCTGCCGCACACCGGGGAGGATCTCGCTTGGCTCGAAGCGCGGCTGGGGCAGGGCGCGACCGACATCCTGTCGCGCGGCTATGGCAATTGTCGGATCCGGGCCACCGCGACGCCAAACGTCTGGCGCGTCCAGTTCTTCAACTCGGTCGACACGCTGATTCTGGATACCTTCGAGGTCACCGACGTTCCCGAAGTCGCCGTTGCGGCAGCCGAGGATTTGGCCGACAGCGCTATGCGACTGTTGGACGTGCTGGAGGCGATCCGATGACCGGTTTCGAGGGCTCCTTCCTGGGCGCGGCCGACAAGATTAGTCCCAAGGCAACCATGGAATGCAAGATCTGCTGGACACCCTATGATCCCACCGAGGGCGACGACACTCGACAGGTGGAGCCGGGAACGCCCTTTACGGACCTGCCACACGACTGGTCCTGCCCGAATTGCAGCGCGCCGAAAGAGCAGTTCATGGTGCTGGAGGACCCCGGCCAGGACGAGTTGCGCGCAGAGGCCGAGATCAAGGCCGCAACCGACCGACTGGTTGCCGATTTCTCCGAGGTCTGGCATTCGACCATGAGGGGCATGCCGATCGTGAACAAAGCGCTGCGCGTCGAAGCGGTGGGGTTTCGCCGCCACGAGGGGCGGATCATCGGCGTTCTGGTCAGCCCGTGGTTCATGAACCTGATCCTCTTGCCTGACGGCGAGGCTTGGTCGGAGTTGAAAGCGGGTGAGAAGGAGGTCGTCGCCTTTCCATCGGGAGACTATGAATTCATCCACAATACCCGCGAGATGACGGGAGGCTACAAGGCCTGTTCCCTGTTCTCGCCGATGGGCGATTTCACCAGCCAGAAGGACGCGACCGACGTCGCCCGCGCGGTGATGGCGGCGATTTTTGACCCCGAGCATCGCGCGGATACCGACCGGGCCGCCGATATCCGCGCAGCTCGCGTAGTCGAACTTGCGGAAACTGAGCCCCTTATCGATCAACCTCCGACGCGGCGCACGCTGATCACGGGCGGGTTGTATGAAGGGGGCGAAACGCGCTGATGCTCGATGCGGGTCAGCATACAGCGCTTCGCGCCCAACGCGCCCCGGGCCTGCCGGTGGCTCGGCTGGTCGTCGGGCGCAGCGTCGATGACGTGGCCGCGCTGCTGCCCCGGTTGTTCAGCCTTTGCCGTGCGGCGCAGAGCGCTGCAGTCAAGGCCGCTCTTGGATGCGAGGTCTCGACCAAGGGGATCGGACAAGAGATTCTTCGTGATCACCTGCTGAAATTTCACGTGACTTGGCCAGCGCTTTTCGGGTGTCCTCCCCGCCCGTTGCCGGCCGATTGGGCGGATGGTGGCGCGGAACTGCGCAAGTCGGTTTTCGGACCGGCCGGACGTGCTCCCGCCACCGCCGCCGACTTCTTTTCGTTCCTCGACAGCGGGACAGGATATGCAACGGTCCTCAAGAAGATAGACGGGTGTTTTAAGCGCGGCGAGGCCGTGGCCGAGGGTGTATCCGCCGTCACGCCCGAGACGATCTGGGGCGAGGGCGTCGTCGACAACTCTGTCGCGGCTCGCGTCGCGGGGCATCCGGCCATGCAGGGGGTCGCTGACGCGCGGGGCCGGGGGCCGCTCTGGCGCGCGGCAGCGCGGCTTTTCGACATCGCGGCAGTGATCGACATGGACGTCCCGCCGGTGCTGTCGCCCGCGCCGGGCGAGGCCATAGTGCCGGCCGCCCGTGGCAGCTATGCTGTGCGGATCGCAAGGCAAGGCCAGATGGTCACCGAATTCGAGCGCGTAACGCCGACCGACCACCTTCTGGCCGATGGCGGTGTCCTTGACCGGGCGCTGGCAACTCTTCCAGCGCATAAGGCGGGACTCGGGGCCCTTCTTCTTGATATCCTCGATCCGTGCAGCCCAGTTCGGCTGCGGGAGGTTGGACATGCATGAGATGTCACTTTGCGAGGGAATACGGAGAGTCGTCGAACAGGCCGCGGCTGCACCGGAGATCAACCGCGTATCGAAGGTTCGCCTGGAGATAGGCCGTTTTGCCGGGGTCGAGAAGGACGCGCTGAGTTTCGCCTGGGAAATCGTGATGCGCGGCTCAAAGGCCGAAGGCGCGGAACTTATCATGATCGACTTGCCCGGTAAGGCGATGTGTTTTGACTGTATCAAGACGGTGGAAATCGAGGACCGCCTGGACCCTTGTCCGGAATGCGGCGGCGGCAAGCTGTTGCCCGAGGGCGGCGACGAGATGCGGATCAAGGATATGGAGGTTCAGTGATGTGCACGGTTTGCGGATGCGGTGATGGCAATGTCGAAGGGCATCATTCCCACGATCACCACCACCATCATGATCACGATCATCACCATCATCACCACGGTCATGACCTGCACTACGGTCAGGGCGCGGCTGGCGTGAGCGTGGCGGGAATGAGTCAGGAGCGCCTGATTGAGATCGAAACCGGCATCCTCAGCCAGAATGATGCCTATGCGGCGGTCAACCGCAAGCGGCTGGCCGAGAAAGAATGTTTCGCCGTCAACCTCGTCTCATCTCCGGGGTCAGGAAAGACGACGCTTCTCTGCGCTACGATCCGCGCGATGGAAGGCCCCGTCGCCGTGATTGAGGGCGATCAACAAACCACGAACGATGCCGATCGCATACGGGAGACCGGCGCGCCCGCCGTTCAGGTGAACACAGGCAAGGGATGCCATCTCGACGGCCACATGGTCGGCCATGCTCTCGATCACCTCTCGCCGGAAAGCGGGACCACGCTCTTCATCGAGAACGTTGGAAATCTCGTATGCCCCGCCGCATTCGACTTGGGAGAGGATGCAAAGGTCGCGATCCTCTCGGTCGCTGAGGGCGAAGACAAGCCGCTGAAGTACCCGGACATGTTCACCGCCTCGCGGCTTGCACTACTGAACAAGGTCGATCTGGCGCCGTATTGCGACGTGGATCTCGATCTTTACGAGGCCAACCTTAAGCGTGTGAACCCTCTGATCGAGATCATACGCGTCTCGGCGAAGACGGGCGAGGGGCTGGACCGCTGGATTGCATGGCTTAGGGCGGAAGCTCAGGCCAAACGCATGAAACAGGCGGCCGAGTAATGGCTACCCGCGCCCTACCCTCCATCCTCGTCGTCGACGACGAACCGCACAGCGTCGCCGCGATGCGCATGGCGCTGGAGGACGATTTCGTCGTACTTGAGGCTTCGAACGCCGAGGAAGCCTGGGCGCTTATGGAGGAGCACTGGGTGCAGGTCGTGGTCTCGGATCAGCGCATGCCGGGGAAAAGCGGTATCGAGCTGTTGACCGAGATCCGTGACCGTTGGCCCGAGACCGTCCGCATCATCGTCACCGGTTACACCGAAACCAACGACATGATCGACGCGATCAACGAGGCAGGTATTTACCAGTTCATCACAAAGCCCTGGCACCCGGAACAACTGCTGATGGCGATCCGCAATGCCGCCCGCCTGTTTGAGCTTGCTCGCGACCACGAGCGTATGACACTCGAGATGCGCTATCTCGGCAACACAGCCTCGGCCAAGTTGGAGGATCGGCGCCGCCTTCTGCAAGAGGGGCTGGGCTTCGACAAGGTACTGCGAGGCCCGAACTCATCACTGAACGCGGTCATCGCGCTGGCTCGCCAGTACGCCAGCTTCGACGTGCCCGTACTTATTACTGGCGAAGCGGGTACCGGCAAGACAGACCTCGCGCGCGCCATGCACTATGGCTCACTCCGTTCCGACCGCCCGTTCTTCGAGCTGAACTGTGCCGGGTTGACCGACGAGGTGTTGGCCGCCGAACTCTTTGGCATTCGCCGCGGAGCGGTCTCAGGTGTGCAGTCGACGAAGGTTGGCATCCTGCAAAAGGCCGATCGCGGCACCGTCTTCCTCAACGGCGTGGATACACTTTCGCCCGCAATGCAGATAGCCATGCTAAGAATTGTCCGCGAAGGCGCCTTCCAGCCCATCGGAAGCCATGAGCAAATGACCTCCGGTGCGCGTCTCATTGCTGGGGCGCACCGCGATCTTCGCGATGCCGTGGCCGATGGCAAGTTCCGGGGTGACCTTTTCTACGCGCTCTCGGTGACCGAACTGAACATGCCGCCCTTGCGCGGCCGGCCCGGCGACATCGCGCGGTTGGCCGAGCGGTTCCTTCACGACGCCGCCGAGGAACATGGAAAACCGGTTCGGGGACTCTCGGACGCGGCTCTGGAGTTTCTTGAAAACTACGACTGGCCTGGAAACCTGCCAGAGCTCCGCAACGAAGTCTTGCGCATGCTGATCATTGCTCAGGACGTCACGCTTGGGCCGGAATTGATCTCGCGCCACATCCTTCAGGCCGAACCCGGCGACGCAGGAAGCGACCGCCGCGCAATGGACCTCGGAACCGCCGATGGCACACTCAAGGACCGGGTCGAGATGATGGAGATGCGTATCCTGCGCGAAACCATGACCCGCCTGAAATGGAACAAAAGCCGTGCGGCCAGCGAACTGGGGCTCAGCCGCGTCGGGCTTCGTGCGAAACTCGACCGCTATGGCATCGAACCCAGCGCAACATTCGCAGAGGAGGACTAGGATCATGTGCCTTGGAATTCCGGGACAGATCACCGCGATCACCGATGCCGGCCGTCAAATGGCCATGGCCGATGTATCGGGCGTCCGCCGCGAGGTGTCACTGGCACCCGTCGTCGAAGGTCCGCTGGAGACGCTGGTAGGTCAATGGGTGCTGATCCACGTTGGTTTTGCGATGGCCGTGATCGACGAGGACGAGGCGCACGAGACACTGGAAGCCCTTCGCGGTCTTGGCGAGGCGCAAGAGACACTGGAACAGATGGCCGAGGGCGACAAGGCGTTCGGGGAGGCGCGTTCATGAGATACGTCCAGGAATTCCGGGACCCCAAGGCCGCAAAAGGCGTTCTTGCTGCCATCGCCCGCGTTGCCGACGAGATCGGCGCAACACGCGAGCAACCGATCCACATCATGGAAATCTGCGGTGGCCACACTCACGCGATCTTTCGCTACGGCCTGGACAAGCTGGTGCATGAGGCTATCGAGTTTATTCACGGCCCGGGTTGCCCCGTTTGCGTCCTGCCGCGCGCACGGGTCGACGAATGCATCGAGCTGGCGGAACGCCCCGAAGTCATTTTCACGACCTTCGGCGACGCGATGCGGGTACCTGGAACAAAGAGGAGCCTTCTGCAGGCCAAGGCGGACGGTGCCGATATCCGCATAGTCTATTCACCGCTCGACGCATTGGAACTGGCGCGCCGCAACCCGGAACGCGAAGTGGTGTTCTTTGGCCTCGGGTTCGAGACGACGACGCCCTCTACCGCGCTATCCATCCAACAAGCAGCGCGCGAGGAGCTGACGAATTTCAGCGTGTTCTGCAACCATATCACAGTCCCGCCTCCGATCCGTGCCCTTCTGAACGACCCGCACATGGTACTCGATGGGTTTGTCGGACCCGGACATGTTTCGATGGTGATTGGCACGCATCCCTACGATTTCATTGCCGAAGACTATGGGAAGCCTCTGGTTGTCTCAGGCTTCGAACCGTTGGATCTTCTGCAATCCGTCCTGATGGTATTGATCCAGATTAGGGACGGGCGCTCTGAAATCGAGAACCAATACGCCCGCGTCGTGCCCGAACACGGCAATCCTGTAAGTCTGGCCGCCATAGCAGACGTTTACGAGCCGCGCCCCACATTCGAGTGGCGGGGTCTGGGCGAGATCGATGAGAGCGGACTTCGCGTCCGCGACGCATATGCCACGTTTGACGCTGAAGCCAAATTCGGCATCGGCTACGGAGCTTCCAGTGGCCGGGTGCGTGTCGAAGAGCCAGAGGGCGCGGCCTGCGGTGCGGTAATGACTGGCCGCTGCAAACCGACTGACTGCCCCCAATTCGGCAAGGGCTGCACGCCAGAGATGCCGCTCGGCGCGCTTATGGTTTCTTCCGAAGGTGCCTGCGCCGCCTACTACCAGTACGGCGGAGCACGTGCGATGGAAGCGGTTGAATGAACAAGAACACCCGTGTTTCCCGCCTTCGCGATAACCGCGTCACCCTCGCACATGGCGGTGGCGGGAAGGCAATGCGCGACCTGATCGAAGAGGTATTCACCACCGTCTTTCAACCTCCCGGAATGGAGGATCAGGCGCGAGTGATGAGCGATGCTCTCCAGGAATCCGGCGCGCGGCTTGCCTTCACTACCGACAGCTTCGTTGTGACGCCTGTTGAGTTCCCCGGCGGCGATATCGGGAAGATTGCGGTCTGCGGAACGGTAAATGACCTTGCCGTGGGCGGCGCGAAGCCACTTTGGCTCTCGGCATCCTTCATTATCGAGGAGGGAACGGAAATCGCGCTCCTGCGCCGGATCGTCGCCAGCATGGCGCTCGAAGCCGAGAAGGCGGGCGTTCGCATTGTTACCGGTGATACCAAAGTCGTTGGGCGCGGTTCGGCTGACAAGATTTTCGTGACCACTTCCGGGATTGGCGTCATCCCGCCCGACCTCGACCTTAACGCCAAGGCGATCCAGCCGGGCGACGTCGCCATTGTAAACGGGGTTCTGGGTGACCATGGTGCAGCGATCCTCGCCGCAAGGGGTGATCTTGCTCTTTCAACGGACATCGAAAGCGATTGCCAGTCACTGTCTGAGTTGATGGAGGCCGTAGTTGCCGCTGCTCCCGATGTGCGCGCCGCAAGGGATGCGACGAGGGGCGGACTTGCGTCGGCGTTGAACGAGATGGCGGAAGCCTCAGGCGTTACAGTGGAAATCGATGAGGACCGTTTGCCCCTGAGAGCGGAGGTGAAGGGTATGTGTGAAATCCTGGGCCTCGACCCTCTCTATCTCGCGAACGAAGGCACCCTGGTTGTGTTCGTTCCCGAAGCCCAGGCCGATGCGACACTTGAAGCTATGAGGGCCACCACCGCCGGCAGGAATGCTGTGGCGATTGGCAGGGCGTTGAGCAAAGGCACCATGCCGGTTGTCATGAAAACGAGTTTTGGCGGAACCCGGATCGTCGACATGCTGGTTGGAGAGCAGCTTCCTCGGATTTGCTGAAGCAGATTCACCATGAAAAAGGGGGAACGCGAACAGTTCCGAAGGAGCCGGGGTTCGAACGCACTTTCGTCAGTTTTACGCGTGTCGCCGGCACTATCGTCGCTTTGATCAGATCAATCAGCGGCTGTTTCTGGCTGGCGCCGAAATGGACACTTGCCAGCGGCGAGGGAGTGCCTGAACTGCTAGTGCCGTCCCGACCCGGAGAGTTGCTTCTCCTGGCGTCTCAAACAATCCAAAGATCAATAGAGTCCAGATCGATTCCCGACACTCCGCTCAGCAAAATCGAGTCATCGAGCCCGTAGTCCAGGCGCAAGCTGCCTCCAACGTCCCTCCAGCTCCAATCGCTCGTGTCGACGCCCGACAGATGGAGCTTGTCCTCCGAGACATCGAACCCTTTGATCAGGTCCGCGCCGTCGCCTGTCTGGAAAACGAAAATGTCCGCACCAGCGTCTCCACACAGGAAATCGTCTCCGGCTCCTCCGATGAGCACATCGTTTCCGTCGCCGCCGGCCAATGTGTCTTGGCCATCATCACCGCGCATTTGGTCGTTGCCCGCGCCTCCGAACAGCTTGTCCGACCCGCTGCCGCCGACGAGTTCGTCGTCACCCGCCGCACCATCGATATGGTCGTCGCCTCCAGCCCCGGACAATCTGTTGTTCCCGGCATTTCCCGTCAGCCGATTTGCAGCCGAGTTTCCGGTGCCGGCAAAATCGCCGGTATCGAGAAACATCAAATCCTCGACATTCTCTGAGAGTTCAAAATCCGCAGATGCATGAACCACATCGTGGCCCTCTCCGGTATATTCGATTATCGTATCCAAAGAGTCTGTGATCTTGTATGTATCATCGCCCTGACCTCCGTAGGCGATGTCGGCCCCGTCACCGCCGGACAGCAGATCACGACCAGCGCCGCCATACATGACGTCATCGCCTTCTCCGGGACAGAGCGTGTCGTCGCCATCATCGCCGTAGGTGATGTCATCCCCCTGGCCACCGTGCAACTTGTCATTCCCTGCGCCACCGCTAAGCGTGTCTGCACCGTCGTCGCCGTGCAGTTGGTCATTGCCAATTCCGCCGTTAAGGACGTCGTCGCCGTCGCCTCCGATCAGGTTGTCGTTACCAGCTTCGCCACTAAGCCAGTTGGCCCTTTCGTTTCCTACAATAATATTGCCAAGAGCATTGCCTGTTCCCACAGTCGCGCTTGAGCCCTTGTCCAGCCAAAGGTTCTCGAGGCCGTCACCAAGCGTGAAGTCGATCTTTGACTTGACTGTATCAGTGCCGCCGCCACCTGTTTCCGAAACGATATCGCCTGCATTATCTACGAAGTACGTGTCGTTTCCGATGCCTCCATACATCCGGTCCGCACCGCTTCCTCCATCCAGAACGTCATTGTCGGCTTCTCCGTAAATCAGGTCATCGCCGGCCTCTCCCCGGATAAAACCTGCCCCAGCCCCTCCGAAAACTTCGTCGTTACCCAGGCCTGCGAAAATCTTGTCATTACCGCCATAGCCAAGAATGATGTCATTAAAGCCATCGGGTCCGTCGATATGCGTCCCGTCCGCGTCCGCAAAACCGACCATCTGGTCGTTGCCAGCCGTGCCCTGAACAGGTGAAGTTTTGATGGTCAGAGTGGCGGTGTCGGTCACGCCACTCGTATTCTGGATGGTGTAAGTGAGTTCTGCTGTTACATCGCTCGGAGCACTGGCGGGCAAGATCGCAACAAGGCCGCCGCCAAGGTACCTGACCGTTTCTCCGTTCGACAGCGTAAGCTCGGTACCGGGCACGACTTCCAGACCGTTCAGGTGGGTCACCGTCAGGCTGTCGCCGTCATTCACCTTGTCATTTTCCAGGAGATTGATTGTGAATTCATCTCCCTTAGCCGCGAGTTCGACGAAGTCGTCTTCGGCAATGGCTACCGAAAGTTCCGGCATCCGCAGCAAAACGGCCGATGAATCGTCGATGCCAAGGAATGGATCCACGCCGCGGGTGTCCATCGCTCCATCGTTGCTCGAGACTTTCGGAGCATCCGCCAGCAACTCCATGTAGAGAGCCCCGTCCGTGCCGGTCGTGATCTTGTAGAACCCGCCGGAATTCGGAGTGGAGGAATCAAGGTCATGGTTGGTGTTATTCGCCCCAACATAGACGTTGCCGTCGCCATCCACGATCGTTGCTCCGAAGGCCCCGGAAGGTATGCCTGTCTTGACCACACCATCTACAATCGTCCCGGCGATAGTTTGAGTCGTTACGACCGCTTCTCCACCAAGGTGGACGGCCGAAACGTCAATCGACACCAAGAACCCGGGCAGTCCGGTCGCACCGCTATGCGCAACGCCATAGAAGGTTTGTGTTTCGGCATGATAGGCAAGATCGGCAAGACCATTTGTCGGAATGCCAAGAGAAGGCAGGGAAACTGTCTGCGAAACCAGCGTTCCGTCTGGATTGGTTTCTGACAAATCGTAGACGACTGCAGTGGTCAGACTGCCGGTGAAAATCCACAAATTTCCCTTGTCGTCCATGTCGCCGATGTAGGAGCCCATGACACCTGACGACACGACATAGGTTGCTCCTGTTGCATCCATGGCGATGATGTCGTTGTTCGAAATGGTATTTCCCACGGCATCAACGCCGTCCGACCGCGCTATCCCATAGATAAGGTCATCTTCTACGGAGTATCCGATCGCGTTTACGTTCACGGCGGCGGGCGTCTCGGTTTCAGTGTAGCTGCTTGTCTCCAAATCGAACATTACAAGCTGCCCGTTCAGAACCTGATAGATGTAGTTCTGCCCCGGAGCGAACGCGTCGACTGCGACCTGGTTGCCGAGAAAGGTCATGGTTTTGGAATAGGAAGGGATAACTCCAGACGTGTCGATCAGACTGTCGGACGTCAGGGTGATGCTGGTTACGCGGAATTCCAGGTCCGACAGATCGCCGGTGCCCGTAAGACCAAATGTGTAGGTCTCGAAAACGGCACCCTCGTGGGTAAAGCTTCCGATGCTTTCGCCATCGAAAAAAACCTCGACGGTCACGCTTTCGACGTCGGCAGACAGGTTGGCTGCCAGATTGAACTCAAGTTCATAAGAAACGCCCAGAACGGTTTCCACGGACGTAGACAGAACAGGGTTGCCGTCTTCGTCGAAATCGCCGGCCCAATAGTCCGATACGGCATACTGATCGAAGGTGAGCTTCTGGTCGACATCCTGAAGAAGGTTATCCATTCTGACGTTTACTTTCCTGATTTCACACGGAATTAGCGGTGAGGCGTGGAAAAGCGTTCTCTCTGGTTGCTCGTCACGCCGGGTCCAGCTTTTTGCCCTGCACTTGATTTCTGGCTCGTTCGAAAATCGCCGGGCGCGTCCGGATTTGGACCCGACCGATCGGGAGCGTCATAGTTCATTCACGGTTCCGATTCATTGGCTCGGAAGGACTGTCTCGCCGTCTTTCGTAGCGCCCGGCTATCCTTTCGGATGTACCGGGATAAAGTGGCGAACTAGGTACAGAAGGTGAGGGCGCTGAAAGGACGGTTCGAGCCACGACCGGCGCGAAATGCACACTCGTGGCCAATCGCCGGTTCTTCAAAAGCCGGGTCCATACACGGACCCCAAGGAAGGGCTGTTTCTTGGAATACGCCGATGTCGTATGAGTTGCCGTGGACCGGCAGCGAACAGCGGCACTGGCAAAGTTCCGCCTGTCTGATCTGTAGCGCCTATTTCAAGTGCTTCTACCGTGATAGCGACATTCCCCAAGGAATGAGGGATACTATGTCGCGAAAGACGCTGCTTGCGTGCCTTTTGGGCCTTATTTCAGTTGCGCATTCAGGTGCAGCCCCAGCTGCAGGAGCCGCAAATGTGAATGCATTCTGTGCGCTTGAGGCCGTTAACGCGTTTCCAAAACGTCTTCGCAACTCGCAATCCGGAAGCTCCTTTGTCCACGAAATCCAGAGGCTCAATGGCGTGGCGCGTGACCGCGTCGTAAAGGAGCAGGTGCTCTCCGGTAATATCCCCGATTTTCTTCGTGTTTTGGTTCCTGTCACGCTTCGCGGAACAGCAGTCGGCGATCAGCAAGTAAATGTTACCATATGTGTGACACCGGACTATCTCGCGGTCGGGGGTGACGAAGACTTCGTACGCGTTCCTATGGGGCTTTCGGCCGCGGCCGGTATCGCTGATGCAATCGGCTTCCTCCTGCCCACAACCAGAATGGTAGACGCGATTTATGCACAGGCCGGTCTTCGGTTAACCCCGAAGCCCATGCCTCCCACTGCCGAAATGGAATCGACCAGCTATTTCTGGCGTCACAACCAGACCGTGAACGAACAACTCACTCGTTCCAAATCAGGCCGCCTAGCCCTGACAGCAGGCCAAAAGAAGGACATTGTTTTGTCCAACCGCCTCCGCTCCAAGCCCGGTCGAGTAGCAATCTATGGATGGCACCGAGAAAACGGGGCTCCGATACAACCTCTCAGCACCGTGCACGGTGCACAATATGCCGATTACAGCCACGGTGTGCGGCTCGTGTCTTCTCGCGCCTATATTAACGGGGAGCCAAGGAACTTGGCCGACATCCTCCAGGATCCCGTTCTGGCGCCAATCGTCAGCAGCGAAGGTGCCATTCCTGCACCGGAGAAATTGCTCCACTCGCTTCGCTGAAGATTCAGCTTAGTCCACTGTCTTGCAGCATCTGAAGCCCAGGTGGTAGTTCGAGTGGCTGTTCGCTGACATCACTCTGCTTCCGTGCCAGAACGGAGCGCGCCACCGGCACCAATCCTGATGGGCGTAGTAGCGATCGAAGATGAACCAGCTTCCTTTCATTTCGGTAACTCCCAGCCGTTTGCTACCGGCACTCGACATCTGGTCGGGGGTAAGCGGCAGGTTCATGTGCTCGGCGGCGTTTCCGTGTTGGTCATAGACGCCCAAGGTGCTGCGGCATTCGGGGAATGCTCCGGTCGGGTACGTGTTCGAACCGCAGGCATTCCAGCCTCCACCCCCACAGCCGGGGCTTTTCTGGCTGGCTGCAGCGCAAATACCTTTCCTGTACGAATTGCCATAGGCCCAGGACTTGTCGGCTTCGTTCGTCCGATTGTGCGCTTTGGCAACCGACGAGACAGCACCCTGCGAAATCCCGAAGGTGTAGTCGGGCTCTTGCAAAGCTCCTGCACAGGCACCTTCCCATTCGTGCGCGTCGCAAAGGCGCTTGCCTTGCAGTGCACAGATCTGCGCGGCCTCATTTGCACGGACCCAGACTACCGGGTAGGTGCATGGGATGTTCGGAAACTCGAACTGATCGATGCATGCTCTGGCATCACGCGCTTTCTCTCTTCTCGGATCGAACAGCGGAGCCATGAATTTCGCACCGCAAATCCGCTCGTTCTCTCTACTTGCATAGCCGTCTCCGCCACCTGGAGCGCGGGCCTTGCATTCCGCCACGGTCATCGGGTGCCGCGCGACAGAAGGATTGCCTTGGCCGGCAAAGCCGGACTGTGAAAAGATTTTCCGTAGCTGCTCGATCTGTGCCGCGGAGAGCCCATGCACTTTTCTTATCTGGCTGAACAGCAACTCGTTCTGTTCCTGAAGCGAAGATTGCGCACCCACCGGCATCGCAAACCAGAGTGCGAGAAGGACAAAAGTGGCGCGGATCATTGCGCTTTCCTCCGTTCATAAACGAAAAAAAGGTCCCTATTGTCTGGAAAGCCCAGGAAGCGGGGGATCACCGTCCCTCCCGAGGCGGACTTGTCGAGTTCCGACATGCCGGAGATCAGGTGCTCAACTTGCATTGCGCCTTCCGCGCTGGGGTATAGCGCGAGATAGGTGTGTTCGAGAGCATTCATGTCGAGAAGCATCGCGTGCGAGCAGTTGTATGCTTGGAATGTGCGCGCCATGGCAGAGGGCGTCGCGGTAGAAAAATAACCATAGACGAGGAACCGTCTCCCAAGCCAGTTCTGCAGGCAGGCCCCGGCGCGCAGCGTGCGGAGTTCCGCATTTGCGCTTCCCGACCAGTTTCCCGGGCCCCATTGGTTGACCCGTTCTCCTGGCACCGGCTTCCCGGTCGATGGATCGGTCTCAACCAGCGGAACGCCATTCTGCCGCGCAAACATGATGTCCGGCAACAACCTGTCGTCTTCGGCTGTCCAGGTTTTCATTTCGACACTTCCATCTTTCAGCACGTAAAGCGTCGAGAGCCCTGACTTCAGCTTGCTGTAGATCACGCCTTTCTCGATGAAGCCGTAGTGCTTTCCGGTGTCGATTGTCGCGTAGTCGCCATACTTGAAGGCGCCGTGGGCACGTTTGAAACCGGCCGTGAAAGTTGCGATGGTATGCGCGGCGTAGTCCGGACTGACCATGCCGGTGCGGACCAGCGGTCGGGCGTCGGAGATGCCGTCAGGTCCGGGCAGGCCTTGAATGCGGGCTGATTGCTGAGGACGTGGCGACCAATCCAGTCGCGGATGATCTGTTCCAAGCGCGAATCCCAGCCCATACCGTTCAAGATCGAAGGCCACGAAGTAGTCGACGGCCTTTCCTTCGATGCTGTCGAGCGCATTGACCGGTCCAGGGCTAGTCAGGATGTTTTGACTAATTGTTCTGGGCTGAATCGCGCTGACGAAGACACCCTCAAAACCCGCCGCGGCATACCAGGCTCCAGGCCGCATATCCTTTTGATCTCGGTTCGCGAAAGCGATGCCAAACCCAATGGGGGAGATCGCGCTCTCTTCGAAACGCTCATCGATCTCTGCCGGACACGGTCCGGTTTCGATGCAGGCCGCATCCTCACCGTCACTCAATTCGGAAAAAGTGGCGTATTCGTCGCTATACAGGGAATCCCGAACCAGGCGGACGATCTCTTCACCGTTCCAGACGTGATCCCTCAGGAAATCCGTCACGCGTTCAATACTGGTTCGCGAGCCCGAAACCGCATTTCTGAGAAATAGCTTGCCTTCGCAAATCGGCGCGAAAGGCAGCCCTGTTTTTTTTGCATCGGAGAGAGCACTCATCCCCGCCGTCCTAAGACGGCAGACAGTCTCACCTTCCGGCCCGGCAATGCGCAAATCAGGTGATGCGCTCCCTTCGAGCGCCAACCGCTGGAAAAGCGGTTCTGGGTTGTCGATGTGATACGCTTCATTTCCAACCCAAAGGACGAAGGTTGCGTTGGTGTTGGGGTTCAGATTGATCAATGCGACGGTGTCGCCGTTGGCAAGATCAGCGCTTTGTTCTTGGCGGTAAGGCTGTAGCTCAATAATGGTCTTGCGGGTTGCGGAATTGTATTCTTCCCACTGATCCGGAGGCGCAGGATAGTCGGCCCCCAAGGCCATGCCGGATTGTATGGCAATCGCCGCGAGATAGACCGCGGCACTTGAGATCGAGAAATTCATCGAATCCTCTCCTGCCTAGAAGAACATTTCTGCCAGTCGCAACGCTCCGCGTTTCCAGGGCACGCGATGGCTTGTGCCGGCGGCGGCGGAAATCCTGTGACGGTTTGCGACATACCAGTCATAGTTTCGTACCAACGCATCGCGGTTGGAATATCGAGGGCTGAAGCCGAGTTTCGTCCGGATCTTGTCGATCGACACGTAACTGTCGCGAGCGACTGTTTCGTATATCCAGGGATAAATCGGCGACAGCCTCATGGTCTCCAGGATACGCAATGCGACTCTGGTCGGCTTCGCAGGCAGCGACACAATGCGCTTCCCGAAACCCGCACGGTCAAGCACCGCCTGAAAATCGTCTCGGATCGTGCCGAACTCGGCCGCACCCACATTGAAGACATCGTTTGCCTGGTCTGCGGGACCGGTCGCCCCAATGAAAATCGCGGAACACAGGTCCTCGACATCAAGGAGTTGGTACCGGTTTGATCCTGTGCCAAGCACTGGAAAATTTCGGCCTTGGCTCGCGAACTCGAAAAGCAGTTCGAAAATCCCCAGACGTTCCGGTCCAACAAATGATTTTGGGCGCAAAATGCACAAACAGAGTCCACGGTCGCGGTACTCCGCGCAAATTTGCTCGGCCCGCACTTTCGCCTCCCCATACGGACCGACGCCCGTCATGGGATCATTCTCGACAAGTGGGTGGTGGTCAGGCACGCCATACACCGCAGTCGACGAAATGTGCACGATGCGTTTGACGCCGGTATCTACGGCTGCTTCGAGCAGCTCCCGAGTGCCGTTCACATCGACATCCAGAATTTCTTCAGGCCGATACAGCGGCAGCGCGGCGGCGCCGTGGACGACGACGTCAATGCCCTCCAGTGCAGTACGCAGGGTTTTGCCGTCCCGGATATCAGCGTTGATATGGTCGATTTCATCTGTTTCGGGATAGACAAACGGCACGATATCCAGACTTCGCACCGTCATATCGCGCGCGAGTAGATGCCGAATGAGATTAATCCCAAGAAACCCGGAGCCGCCTGTCACAAGGAACTTCATGGACGGACCCGATGTGATTTCGAAAATGCGGACGCAGCCGTTCCGCGCTTGGCCGCGTTCCTTTGATAATTTGAACTGTCAGTCATTCTCCTCGTGCCTCTTCAACGGGATCAATGACGCAGCGCATACGATGCGATTTCCCCTTCTCGTCAGGAAAGGACAATTGATAAATTAACAAAGAAAAGACTTTGGCGACTTGATCTCGCGCAAGTAGCGAGAGTGCGACTGGATAACAATGTGACCTCATGCCGAATAGCCGGGTGCGTGAGGACCATCGACCCCCGGCACAATCATCAGTTTGCCGCCCGGTTTCGAAAGGCCGGCTTGACGCCGTTCGCTATGCTCCGGAAAAAGTTGGTCAGCTGACGGGAGGAGCCTGATCTTTTGCCCCCTTCGCAGCTCGAAAATGGATCGGTTGGCAACGAACGCTGGGAGGTTTGCGTACAATGATTTCTCCGATAAGCCGCCGCACCGCGCTCTTCGGTGGCGCTGCCGCAATCGGCGCAAGCGCCCTCTTCGCCGAGGAAGCCCGCATTGATGTGAATGACATGCTGCCCGGCGACTTTACCTGGCACCCGGAACGGTCGCCCGAGGGTGCGGTTGCTGTTATTGCTTCGATCCCCGAGCAACGGGTCCATGTCTACCGCAACGGCGTGCGCATCGCAGTATCTACCTGTTCGACCGGAAAGCCGGGGCACGAAACGCCGACGGGTGTTTTCACAGTCCTCCAGAAAGATGCGGATCATCGGTCCTCGACCTACGGCGGAGCGCCGATGCCAAACATGAACCGCCTGACCTGGGACGGCATCGCGCTCCATGCCGGCAATCTGCCCGGCTATCCCGCTTCGCATGGCTGTGTGCGACTTCCGCTGGAATTCTCGCGGCTGCTGTTCACGGTGACGCACGTTGGAACCCCCGTCATCATCGCTGGCGCCCGTTCGGACCCTTGGGAACTTGTGCATCCGGGGTTGGTCCTTGCGAGTTTCGATGAAGCGGAGTTGGAACACGCGGTGGCCAACCTGAAAGATCGGCAGAAGCCCTCGGATTGGGAGGCAAAGCCTCCACATCCGATCACCACGGTTCTTGCGACCAGGGCCGATGGCAGAATTGTCGTCATGGAAGACGGCCGAGAAGTGATAGAGGACGAAGCCCTGTTTGTGGGAGACGGCCCGGTTGGAGAACACGTCCTGGTGTTGCAATCGGAGCGAAACGGAGGCCTGCACTGGACGGGCGTGACCCACCATCCCGATCCGTCCCATCCGCTCTGGCCGGAAGAACAGGTTCTGAACCGACTGCGGCTGGCCAGTTCTGTGAACCAGCATCTTCGGGAAAGGCTGCACCCGGGTCTGACATTCATTGTCTCCGAACTGGCCGCTACGCCTGATCGGCGATCCGGGGACGATTTTGTGATAATGAGCGGCGAGTTGCTGACATCTCCGGCACCCGCAGCGCGTCCGGTGCGGCCATGAGGAAGGGTGCGATCGCCCTCTTGGCTATGCTCGTCGGGCCCGCGCTTGCTTTTGCACAGGATCAGCTTCCCCTTCCCGGCACCCGCTATGTCGTTGTGGATACCGACGATGCCGCCAATCTTCGGATGGAGCCATCTGAGGAGGCAAGCCGGGTGACCCGCTTTGCCGATGGAACGATCTTGCGGAACATCGGGTGCGGAATGTACGTCGGACAAGGCTGGTGCGAGGTCGAGACCGTAGCTGGCGGCGTTGCAGGTTGGACATCGGCGCAACTCCTGCGTCCGTATTCCGGTGCCGATCCTGTCGCGCTGCTAAGCCCCGCGGTGGCGGCCAACAGTACGGAGGCCGCAACTCCAGGCAGAGTGAACGGAGTTTTGTAACCTGCGGCCGTTCGCGATTACAGCCTCGACGTCGCAGCCGGAACGGTCTTGACGGTTTCCGTCAGGTCGATTCCGGAAGGCAGCGTTCTGATCGTTTTCGACAAGAGCGGAGATGCGCTTGCGGAGATGGACAATCCGCTGGCCTCCGCGTCCGTCGAGTTCGGCGAAGCAACGAGTATACTTCTTCGGCTTGTGGAGAAGTCTGGCGCCAAAGGCGAATTCGAGTTTGATGTAGCTGTGGAGTAGCCAAGCGGACCATTCCGACCAAACGCCTCGCACGACCGAAACAAACGTCTCAGGACATTGCGGGAAATGCCCGAAACGGTTTTTGCCGCGTTTTCCGCGTTTGACGTCGAATGACACATATCAATCTTTTGATGCGTATCCTGGAATACATTGAGCGTGTTCTCTCCGATACAGGATGGCCGCCATGACCAAACCAGACACTCATCCAGCCGCTCGGATCGCATCACTTGTCGCTTTGACGAAGAAGCACCTGCTGTATCCGAACAACCCCATCGTCAACAGCGCGACAACCGAACCTGTGATCTGGGTCGATGGTCGTGACCACCTGTTGTTTTGCTCGAACAACCTGCTTGGTCTGTCGAACCATCCCGACGTGAAAGAGGCGGCGATCAAGGCTCTGGACCGCTATGGTCTTGGCTCCGGCGGCTCTCGGCAGATGGCTGCGAACATCGATGTTCACCGCGCTCTGGAGCAACGGATTGCCGAGTACGTCGGCCAGGAGGACGCCATCTGTTTCGCCACGGGCTACATGGCGAATGTCGGCACTGTTCCGGCCTTGATGAAGGTCGATTTCCTCGAAGCGATCGCGAAGGCGCATCTGGGCGGCAAGCAACCTACCCGAGAGGAAATGGCGGGTTTCGATGGTTGGGAAATCTTCAGCGAAGAATTGAACCACGCAAGTCTCGTGGATGGCGTCAGACTGGCCAAGGCCCGGGTCAGCCGCTTCGGCCACAAGGATACCGATCAGCTTTCAAAGCTTCTGGAGGCATCTGGAGCGAGGTCGAAATTCATCATCAGCGACGGTGTCTTCAGTATGGATGGAGATATCGCACCCATCCCCCAGCTTGCCGATCTGGCCGAAAAGAACGGCGCCTTGCTGATGATCGACGACGCCCACGGGGTCGGCATGCTGGGTCCGAACGGGCGCGGCAGCCTTGATCATCACGGCGTAAGCACGTCTCGCGTGGATTTGCAGATGGGGACATTCACCAAGGCTTTTGGGGGCATAGGAGGGTACGTTTCAGGTGATAGGGACCTGATCGATTTCCTCCGCATTACGGCGCGTTCGTACATTTTCTCCGCGCCATTGCCGCCTGCCATCGCCGCAGGGGTCGCAGAAGCCATAGATATCGCCGACCGGGAATCCTGGAGACGCGAGAAATCACTGGAGAACGCTCACTACTTCCGGCGGGAAGTGCAGGCGCTGGGCTACGACACCGTTGGAAGCGAAGCGCATATCGTGCCGACGCTCATCGGCAACGAACTGGCGGCGGGCGAGGTGACCAAGCTCCTGCGTCACCGCGGCATTATCGCCCCGCATGCGCGTTATCCAGCCGTTCCGCTGGGCCGTGCGCGCATACGTTTCGTCATGACTTGCCAGCACGAGAGACAGCAGATCGACTACCTGCTCTCGTGCCTCGCCGAAGTGAAGAAACTGCTGAAATTCTGAGGAGGCTTTCATGGCTGACGCGCCAGACCACCGGTTCGCGCTGATCACCGGTGCCTCGTCCGGTATCGGCAAGGCCTTTGCCGAGGCCTTTGCTTCGCGCGGGTACGGGATACTGGCGGTCGCTCGTCGCGAGGAACAACTTGGGCAACTCGCTGCAGAACTGTCCGCACGCTACCACATCGAGGTCCTGACATTCGCGGCCGATCTGGCTCTGCCCGAAACACCGGATCGGCTGATAGAATTTGTCAGAAAGAACGCAATCAGGATCAGTGCGCTGGTGAACAACGCGGGCTTCGGTGTTCCAGGCAATCTGTGCGATGTGAACTGGCAGCGGCACCGCGATTGCATAGAGGTGATGGCGACCGCGCCGGTTCGCCTCTGTTACCTCTTCGGCCCTCTCATGGCGGAAAGCGGTGAGGGGACGATTGTCAACATATCGTCCCTGTCGGCCCTCCTTCCGCCCCATGCCGGAGGTACGCTCTACTATCCCGTGAAGTCGTTTCTCTATCAGTTCTCGCTGGCGTTTCGAGCCGAGATGGAACCTGCCGGTGTCCGGGTCATTGCTGTTTGTCCCGGCTTCACCGAGACCAACTTTCAGAAGGCCGCAGGGGGAACAGTCGAATCCGTGGCCGTGCCCAAATGGCTCTGGACGTCACCGGGACAGGTCGCTGCCGATACTCTCCACGCGGTGGATCGAAACCGGCCGGTATGCATTCCTGGCCTTTTCAACAAGGCGACGGCGGTTTTCTTCAAGTTCGTGCCGGCAGGCATTGCGCGCCGTATCGTTGGATAAGGCGGTCAGAAGACATCGGCCGGACTGATCAGAAGGGGCTTCGTCCTAAGCGTCGTCAGCAAGTCATCGTCCATAAAAACCGTGTCGATACGCAGTTTCGCGCTACCCGCCATGGCACGGGACAAAAGCCCAAATCCGCCGGCCTGTTTAAGGGCGCGAAGAACGGGGCTTCTTTTGTCAAGCATCACCAGACCCACCCGCGTATTGTTTTCGGCGAGACACGCCTCGGCAAGAGAAAAGAAATCCGCTGCCCTGCCTTCTTGAAAGTAGATGTTGCCAAATCGAACAACTTTCAGGTCTTGCAGATCAAGAATTCTGTTCCAACCGGGAATACTGGGCAGGGCGTCCAGAAGTAGCCTGCCGGACAGTCCCGGCATTGAAAGGATCTGCCAGTTGAGGATTTCAGCTTGCGCCGAGGCCGTGATCTCTCCGTTGCGCCGGAACACGCGTGTCTCGCCAGGGAAGAAGGACAGGTCGAAATCCGCAAGCTCATGGTCCGCATAAAGCTGTTTGAGTCCTAGCAGGATACCTTGATGTTCGTCCTCGCGGATCGTGCCCACCGAGCTGGACAGGCGCGGTTTGAGTCGGCTGAACAATTGCAGTGGTACGTCCGCTTCGACGGCGTGTCCCGTGTGTTCGGAGAGTTTCAACGAAATCTCCGTGGTTGCTTCCACATAGGCGAATCCGAAACCGGGCCGCCCGACAGTTCTTTCCGCATAAGGTCGGATGACATCGATCATGCGCGTTGCAAAGCCCTGATCCCGGCGGTCCGGAAGCGTCGCCGCCATCACGAAGTGGTAGGCGCCGCAAGGCTGGCCGCCGATATGCTTTATGCAGTGATCCAGCACGAATACGCATTGCTCGACGCCTTTCTCTGCAAGGACGAAGAAGCTCGGATCGCGCATCCTGGCAAGCTTCTCGCCGATTCCAAGAACGCGGTAACGCGTGTCGCGACTTCCCCAAACCGTCGCATCGAGAATGGAAAGCGTTTGCTCGGTCGGCTCCGACGTTCGGCTGATGATCTGGCCAAGATTTTCGCCGCGCCAGAGGACTTCGGAATCTGTCATGCCTCTTCCCCGGCCATGTCGGAACGTCGCACGAAAGTATCAATGTCCGAGAAAAGGGCGCGGTCCTTGACGATATGTGGCAGCTTGTTCTGCCCGCCAAGCTTTCGCCGAACCCGCATCCATTCCTGGAACGCACCAGATTTCAGGAGCATGACCTCCGGTGCGCTCACGGCAGCATCGTCACGGCGAAGCTCCCTGTAATCCGTATTGCGGCTTTCCAGGCTCTGGTCCAAAAGTTCCGCAAATCGATCGGGTATCCCGGTCCCGGTGCCTCCCTTCGTTTCTATGAGATAACGATGATGACCGCCCACGTCCTTGTGAACGGCGCCGACGCAATAGTCCTGGATGTGCAAGCCGAGAGCCTTTGCAGCGCGAGATATGGCCTCTGCGATTTCGGACTCGATCAGATGCTCTCCAAACTCCGACAGTGCGTTGCCGACACGACCGACAACGACGACACGCGGGGGATCAAGGTCGACGAACCTGACGACATCTCCCACGAGATATGACCAAAGGCCCGCGGCCGTCGAAATGGCGACTGCATAGTCCTGTCCTCGTGCGACTTGCGCCGCCGTGAACCTGCGTGGTGATGATGCTCCCAGTTCACTGACCGGCACGAATTCGAAGAACACCGTCCCATCCAGAATAAGGCGTAGCCCCTCTCCATCCCCGCGATCGGCAACGGCGAAAACTCCCTCGCTTGCCGAATACATCTCGCGTGTTTCCGCATGAGTGCCCGCAAGAAGCGCAGCGAAGCGATCACGATAAGGGGAAAAATTGATGCCGCCATGCACGACGAGTTCCAGATTGGGGAACCAGTCAGCAAGCGTGTCTCCCCCATGTTGGCGGGCAAGTTCCTCGAAAAAGATCAGCATCCAATTGGGCGACCCGCCAAGGAACCGGACATCCTCTGACGGAGCAATCCGGGCGAGTTTTTCGATCTTTTCGTTCCAGTTCTCTATATTCGCAATCTCAGCGGGAGGGAGAACACGGCGCTCAAGAAAGCCCGGGATCGCGCCTATCGTGATCGCGCTGACCGCGCCGGACATTGTGTGGTCCGTTTTTCGTTCAAGGCTTTTGGGTCCGGTCAGGGCCAGCACGGCCCCGCCAAGGACCTTGCTGTCCGGCTTTCGGGCAAAGTGGAAGCAAAGCAAATCGAGAAAGCCCTTGGCAGCGGCGCGGCGCATCGCTGGCGTGTAGGGGATATGTTTGGACTCTCCCGTAGTTGTTCCAGAAGTTTCGGCGAAGAAAGGTATTTTGCCCGGCCAGGTGACATCGACCAATGATGGATAATCGGCCTCCCACCAATCCCTCCAGAAATCCTCATAATGACGGAGGCCTACGCGCGCCTGGTAGTCACGGGACGAGCGGATGTCCCAAAATGCATACGCCGCGCCGAACTTCGTCGCTTTCGCCTTTGCAACAAGGTTCAAAAGCGTTTCCTCCTGGCTTTCACCGGGATCCAGCCTGCCAATTTGTGCGAGGCGGCTCTTTGCATAGAGCCTTGCCAGCGGGCCCACGTCCAGAAAACGGGATGCGCCACGCTTGGTCATTTCCAGCTCTCAGTATCCGGAACGCGGAAGACAAAGAATTTCATCAGCCCGTATTCAAGCATTGCAACGCTGACCAGGCAGATGCCCCACGCGGCGCGGTGATGGATGTCCCAATGATTGGTGAGCCAGAAGTTGAGGAAAATCCCAATGATTAGGATCAGAAGCGCCGCTGCCGCTTCGCGGGAAAGCGATCCGGAATAGCTTCGTGTGGATTTGTAGAATGCAAGAGTTCGATGCAGGTGGTGCTGCCGGAATATTCCTATCAGAAACGCGGCGGTCCAACTGGTGGTGGCACGCGGTTCAAATGGATTGATGAGGTAGATGATCTCGTAAGTCAGCCATGCCAGGACCGTGCCAATGCCCGCGGCAATCACAACGCGCTCAAGCTCGCGTCGACTTCGGACCCATATCGAAAACGCATGCAGCAAAACGAACTCCACCGGATTATGGGGTCAGGTCGGTTCACATTCTAGCTGCAAGGCTAGTTGCTTGACCGTTCCGCAAGAATGACCTCGATCAAGGCCTTGCCAGACCGTCGATCCTGCCAATATGCCTGAGTGCTTCGCATGTGCAGCAAGCTCCGAAGAGTTGATCTGCGTCATGGTTACGCTGGACCTCCCGGTTGACCCTGAAAGGGTGACCCTTTCGTGAGATGGCAGAGATGGCCGCGAAAAATGACAAAGGTGATGGAACGCTGCTCAGCCTTATCCAGGGCGCGGAATCTTCGTTCCTCCAGGGCAGGGGCCAGCGTTCCCAGGATGTCGAGGCCGCCGTCGGAATGTTCCTTGAACTGCTGCGTGGCTTTGAAAGGCTCGAGGTGCCAGAACCATGTGTCACGATCTTCGGGTCTGCGCGAATTCCCGAAGGCGATCCTTCTTACGAGATTGCGCGCAACATGGGGGCTGCGCTGGCCCGTGCCGGCTATTCGGTCATGACGGGCGGGGGGCCCGGGCTCATGGAGGCTGCCAACCGAGGCGCCAAGGAAGCCGGCGGATACAGCGTCGGCTGCAATATCCGTCTTCCGCACGAGCAGAAGCCAAATGACTATCTGGACGATTTCGTGGAGTTCGAGCACTTCTTCATACGGAAGCTGATGCTCATCAAGTATTCCTGTGCATTCGTCATTCTGCCCGGAGGCTACGGCACCCTGGACGAGGCCTTTGAAGTCGCCACCCTGATTCAGACCGGAAAGCTGAAGCGATTTCCAGTCGTCGTCATGAATAGCGCTTTTTTCAAGCCGTTCGAAGACCTGCTGCGCGGAGAAATGAGCAAGGCGCGTCTGATCGATGAGGAGAGACTGGACATCGTCTTGCTGACTGACGATCCCGAAGCCGGTGTTGAGTGGATCAACTCACATGCCCGGAACGAAACCCGGTAGGGCGGCGGTTCTGCAACTCGACACCGTTCTTCCCCTCCGCTCGGAAGGAAACCTTCCAGGACCCGTGTTCAGTCATTCGTGTCCCGGTCCGGGCTCGCAAGTGTTGACCAGGTGTCGTCGTCAAGCGGCGGTGGCGGCGTATCGCAATCAAGGCGGTGGATATTCACCTTTGCAATGAAGTTTGCGGAAACCGGGGCGGTAACGAAAAGAAACGCCATGATCAGGACTTCGTGCATCGACGGGTCGCCCGAAGCGAAGGCCGCCAGAATGGACGCCAGCAAAAGCATGCCGATCCCCACTGTTCCGACCTTCGTTGGCGCATGCAGGCGTGTCATCGGGTCGTTGAATTTCAGCAATCCGATCACGCCGACCATCACGAAGCCAGAGCCGATCAAAAGGGCCAGTGCGGCAGCATAGGTGGTGATAATCTCAAGTGTCATTCGATGATGTCTCCCCTGAGAATGAACCTGGCCAGCGCCACCGTCGACACGAAGCCAAGCATTGCAATCAGAAGTGTCACTTCGAAGTAGACTTTGACCCCCTGATGGATGCCCAGAACCACCACCACGCCAAGCGCATTGATGACCATTGTGTCCAGCGCAAGGATGCGATCACCGACCGACGGTCCCATCACCAAACGTACCATCGAAAGTATCTGCCCGGCCGCAAGTGCCAGGAAGGCAATGGCAATGGCGATGTCCAGAAATGCGGAAGCGGACGTCATGAGAATATCTCCAGAAGGCGGCGCTCATATCGGGACTTTATGTCGTCCCGGACACCATCGGGGTCGTCGGTATGAAGGACGTGAACCAGAAGGCTGTGGCCTTCGTCGGACAGATCGGCCGAGACCGTGCCCGGCGTCAAGGTGATGGTGCCGGCGAGAACCGTAATGGCCTCAGGCTGCTTCAGTTCGAGCGGTATCGCGATCCAAGCCGGTTTCAGTTTGGCGTTCGGCACGGTCAGCACGATCCACGCCACCTGAACGTTCGCGACAAGAATGTCCCACAGGACGATGAGGCTGTAGGAGATCATCTTGCCAAGCCGAATTCCGTCCGGCCTGTCCGGCCACCAGATGGAGGTTATCCATGGAATGATGATGCCGAGGATTATGCCGAAAACGACCATGCCGGCGCTGATCTCGTTCTGAAGCAGCGTCCAGACAATGGCTAGGATGAGAGTCAGCAGGGGATGCGGCAACAGCCAGCGAAAGGCACGTACCATGTCAGTGGCTCTCCTTCGGTTTGCTGAGCTTGCCCGGTGTGTCGAGCACGATCGACTTGTAGGCATCTGGGGCGAAGAGTTCTGCGGCCATCGATGTCGTGTAGCGATGAACATGGCCCGCAAAGACCGTGTGAGCGAACAGCAGGGCCAGAAGCCCTCCGACAGCGGCATAGGACAACTTGGACGGCCGCTGGGTAGCAGCCTCCGCTTCTTCGAGCGCTTCGATGCCATGCGCCTTCCAGAACAGCACGCTGCCCGCCCTCGCAAAACCGACGACGCTGATCAGGCTCGAAGACAGGACAACGACCCAGATCCAGAGCATCGCGGACGTATCGAACGACGCTTCAAGGATCAGCAGCTTTCCCAGGAAGCCTGACAGCGGAGGAAGACCCGCCATTGCGATGGCCCCGGCAAAGAACAGTCCTGCCGTCAATGCGGTTCCCGACATTGGCGGTTGAGCGGTCAGGTCGACATTGCCACGCCCGGTTCGCACTAGGTCGGACACAAGGAACAGCGCGGCAGCCGCCAGTGTGGAATGCACGATGTAATACAGAGCAGCGGCAATCCCTTCGGGGCTGAACAGGGAAATGGCGATCATCACCATCCCCATAGAACCGACGACGGAATAGGCAACAAGGCGATCCAGCTTTCCTGCCGCCAGAACTCCGATCATTCCGATGGCCAGCGAAATCAGGGCGGCCGGCTGCAGCCAGAGATCGTGAAGGCCGGCCGTCACCTCGAGGTCGGGCGGGAAGATCAAGGTGTAAACACGGATGATCGCATACGCCCCGACCTTGGTCATTATCGCGAAAAGTGCTGCCACGGGGGCAGGGGCCTCGGCATAGCTGGATGGTAGCCAGAAGTGGAGCGGAACGAGGGCGGCCTTGATTGCGAAAACCAGGATCAGCAGAACCGCCGCCACGCGAATGCCAACGGTCTCGTCAGGTCCGATCATGGCTACCCGTTCCGCCAGATCTGCCATATTCAGCGTACCGGTCTCAGCATAGATCGAGCCGAGAGCGAACAGGAACAGCGTCGATCCGATCAGGTTGAAGAGCACATATTGAACGCCGGCCCGAAGCCGCGCATTGCCTCCGGCGTGGATCATGAGGCCGTAAGACGCGATAAGCAGCACCTCGAAGAACACGAAGAGGTTGAAGAGGTCTCCGGTCAGAAACGCGCCGAGGATGCCCATCAGTTGAAACTGGAACAGCGCATGGAAATGCCGTCCGCGGTCATCCCAGCCGGAGCCGATGGCGTAAAGCAGCACGAAAAGCGCCAGTACCGACGTCAGCAGCACCATGAGCGTCGACAGCCTGTCGCCCACCACGACAATTCCAAACGGCGCCGCCCAGTCGCTGAGCCGGTAATAAATGACGGAACCGTCGGACACTTGCCAGGCCAGCCCGGCGGCTATTGCGATCAGTGCGGCCACGCCGGCCACGGAGAATACACGCTGTATCCCAATGTGATGGCGGGCAGCGAGAACGATGAAGGGCGCAAGGAAAGCAGGCAGGATGATAGGCGCAATGATCCAGTGGCTCATGCCTTTTCCTCCGTCTCGGCTTCCTCTGGTTGATCGTCGACATGATCGTCGTCTGAGCCCAGGAAAGCGCCCAGGCCGATCATCACGACGACCGCGGTCATCCCGAAAGAAATGACGATGGCCGTGAGGACAAGAGCCTGCGGTAACGGGTCGGTGTAGACCGTCATGTCATCCCTCAGGACAGGCGGCGCTCCGACGGTCAGTCGGCCAGACGCGAACAAGAACACGTTGACCGCGTATGTCAGCAAAGACATCCCAAGGATGACAGGGAATGTCCTGAGACGCAGGACCAGATAAATTCCGGCAGCTGTCATCACGCCGACGGCGGAGGCGACAAGCAGTTCCATGTCAGACGCCTCCCTTTTCTGGCGACGGAATTCCCGGAGTTGGCACCTCGCGGGACGGATCGATATCCATCGGATACTCGCTGTCTGTCACGTTCGCGCGCCGGGCTAGGCGTGAAAAACTCTCCAGCGACAGCATTACGGCGCCGACTACGGCAAGAAAAACGCCAAGATCGAACAGGGCAGCGGTCGCCAGTTCGAATTTCTCGAACGGTGGAATGCGGACATAGGTGAAAGCGGATGTCAGGAACGGCTTTTCCACGAACCAGGACCCGATGCCGGTCAGGCCTGCCACCAGCACCCCCGCGCCGATTACACCGTGATAGGGGTACCTGAGCCGGGCAGAGGTCCATGCGAATCCGCTGGCCATGTATTGCATCACCACGGCAATCGAAACGATCAGGCCGGCGATGAACCCGCCTCCCGGCTCGTTGTGACCCCGCAGGAAGATGTAGAAGCCCACCATCAGCACCACGGGCATGATGACCCGTGTCAGCACCACCATCATCATCGGGTGAACGTTTCCGGCTCGCGGCTGATCCGGAACGCGGTTCAGGAGTCGGGCCCGAACAGGCCCCCCCAGCAGCGTCTCGGTCAGCGCGAAAATCAAGAGCGCCGCAATCCCCAGGACGATGATCTCGCCATAGGTGTCGAAGCCCCGGAAGTCGACAAGGATCACGTTCACCACGTTGGTGCCGCCGCCACCCTTGTATGAGTTTGCGAGGTGGAACTCGGAAATCGGAGTCGTGACGGCGTCGCGCAGCAGGTAATGGTAGGCCAGCGCGAAGGTTGCCAATCCGCCTGCGATCGCCACGCCAGCATCCCGAACACGCCGCAGCACCGTACTTTCGACAGGCGTCCGGTTCGGCAGGAAGTTCAGCGCGAGAAGCAGCAGGATGATTGTCACCACCTCGACGGTGAACTGCGTCATCGCAAGATCCGGCGCGCTAAGATAGACAAAGCCGATCGAGACCATCAAACCCACTATGCCGATGAGGATCAGCGCCAGGAGCCGGTTGCGATGCAGGAGGACCAGCCCTCCTGTCGCTGCGACCAACATGGCCCATCCCGCGATCGGGACCGGTCCCGCGAACTGCACGTCCCGCGTCGGTGCCGCCACCGTGCCCGTGATCCAGGCGTGATAGCCCGCCGCGACGATCGCAACCACTCCGATCATCGCATACCGGGTGAACGCCCCGTTGTGCAGGCCGTTGATGACCACCTTTGCGACCTTGGCTGCTGTCTCAACGATCGCCTCGAAAATGACCTTTGCTTCCGGGCGCGGCGACGCTTCCCAAAGTCTCAGCAACGGGTTGAAAACCACCATCAGGAAAAGGCCGCCGGCGACGGCGATGATCGACATGAAAAGCGCTGGAACCAGGCCATGCCAAATCTTGAAATATGCCTTCGGAACCTCCGCCTCGCCGTTCAACAGAGATGCGGTCACCAACTTGACGAACGGTTCAGCCAGAAACGGAGCAACGCCAATCGCCACGACCAGAACGACGAGGATCGCAGGCGGCATCCACATGCCCGGGTTCGGATCATGTGGTTTCGAAGGATAGTCGTCGCGTACCGGGCCAAGGAACGTGTGGCCGATCAGGCGGAAACAATAAGCTGCGGAAAACAGCGACCCGAATGTCGCCAGCGTGGGAACCAGCCAGTAACTGCCGAACAGCACCGTATGGTGCGCCTCCTCCAGCATCATTTCTTTCGAGAGAAACCCGTTCAAAAAGGGAATACCCGCCATCGAAAGCGCGGCCAGCGTCGCGACTACGAAGGTCACGGGCATCAGGGTTCTGAGGCCGCCAAGACGCCTGATGTCGCGGGTGTGCGCCTCGTGATCGACAATCCCGGCCGACATGAACAACGCCGCCTTGAAGGTGGCATGATTCAGAATGTGAAACACGGCCGCCATGGCCCCGAAGGCAGTGCCCGTACCAAGCAGCATGGTGATCAGGCCAAGATGACTGACCGTCGAAAACGCCAGAAGTGCCTTCAGATCGTGTTTGAAGAGAGCGATGATTGCGCCCAGAACCATCGTCACCAGGCCGGCGGTCGTGACGATGACGAACCATTCCGGTGTGCCGGACAGCACCGGCCACATCCGGGCCATCAGGAAAATACCGGCCTTCACCATCGTGGCGGAATGCAGGTAGGCCGAGACCGGTGTCGGAGCCGCCATCGCGTGCGGCAGCCAGAAATGGAACGGGAACTGCGCCGACTTGGTGAAGCAGCCAAGCAGGATGAGGATCAGTGCCGGAACATAAAGCGGGTCCGCCTGGATCAACTCCCTGTTTTCGAGAATGACGCTCAGGTCGTAGCTGCCCACGATCTGGCCAAGGATCAGCATGCCGCCGATCATGGCAAGCCCGCCCATGCCCGTCACGGCCAGCGCCATCCGTGCGCCCTGACGGCCTTCGGGCAGGTGCTTCCAGTATCCGATCAAAAGGAAGGAAGAGAGCGAGGTGAGTTCCCAGAAAACAAGCAAAAGCAGTATGTTGTCGCTCAGGACGATCCCCACCATCGCGCCCTGGAACAGAAGGAGATAGGTGAAGAACTCACCCATATTGTCGTTCCGGCTCAGATAGTGGCGGGCATAGGCGATAATGAGCAGTCCAATCCCGAGGATGAGGAACGCAAAAAAGAACCCAAGCCCGTCGAGCATCAGGGTGAAGTTCAGACCCAGCGCGGGCATCCATTCGATGCGGGAGGTTACGACCTCACCGGCCAGCACGTCCGGCAGGTTCGTCAGCAGACCGATGAACGCCGCCAGCGAGACAGTGAAAGTCACTCCGGCGCATGCGGCACGACCCGCTGCGTTCATGATCCCCGGCAGCAATGCTCCCAGGAATGGAAGAAGAACAATGAAAGAAAGTGACAAAGCCTCACCCCGTCTAGCCCGTGCCGTTTATTTGATATTTCGAAATGGTGTGCAAACGCATTCCGACAACTGATTTTCGCGGAAAACAGGACTTTGCGTTCGGAAACGGTTCACAAGACCGACCGCGCACACTGCAGATCGGAACCTGGATGCAGAGTATCGGTGCGAAATTCAGGCGCCGAAAAGTAATCCTGCCTCAGATGTCCTGCATAAACCTCGTCGGTCGAGAAAACTGGGGGCGGGAAGGTCGGCTTTCCGGTTTCAGAAGCGAAACCTGTGAAGCGCGTGTCCTTCACGGCGCAACCAGTGGCGCTGGGCGTTGTAACCTGGGAAAATGTCGCTAACGACCCCCCAGAAGGCGGGGGAGTGGTCCATGTGAACCAGATGCGCCACCTCATGCGCGGCAACATAGTCCAGCACATCCTTGGGCGCCAGAATCAGCCGCCATGAGAACATCAGGTTGCCTTCGGAGGAGCACGATCCCCAGCGCGACCGGGTATCTCTCAACGTCAGGCGACCGTAGGGCCGATCCACCATTTCGGCAAACCGCTCGACGGCGCCCGCCAGCCTGTCGCGCGCCATGTGTTTCAGAAGTGCCGCCGCCGCCGGCCCGGGCCGGCCTTCGGGTACCATGAGCGTGCCGGGCAGCAGTCGCGCCGAACGCCCTGTACCGATCGCGACATGGCGCGACTGGCCTTCCACCGGAAGAATGGAGCCCGGTACCACGTCGATGCTCTCACCCCTCCGGGACAGAGCTCCTGCGATCCATCCAGCCTTTTCTTCGGCGAACCGCCTGGCGTCCCTCTCGCTGACGCCCTTGGGCAGCGTCATGGTCACCCTGCCGTCCAGTTGCGACACGCGCAGCGACAACCGCCGCGCTCGCGCCGAGCGCCGCAAAATAATGTCGACCGGAGGATTGCCCGGAAGAGTGAACTGCCCCATATGAACGGACCTGACGTGATGCCTTGGTTGCAGGCGCGAGCCTAGCTTTAACGTGCAACTCTCGTCCAGCACGCAGGTCGTGTCGCAAAAGCCTTTGACAGGACCGAAGCGTTGTGGCAGGGGACGCGTCAATCCTGAGAGAACAGTAGGAAAAGAGGCCCATATGCCCAAGGAAGAATGGGGCACGAAGCGCGTTTGCCCGACAACCGGAAAGCGGTTTTATGACCTGAACAAGACCCCGATCATCAGCCCGTACACGGGCGAGGTGGTCTCTCTTGATACGGGCAAGGGTAGCCGCACTCTGGTCGCCGACAAATCCGACAAGAGCATCAAGGCGGAAGTCGAGATCGAGGACGATGATGATCTGGTACTCGACGACGACGACACGGATGTCGATCTGGGTGACGACGTCCTTGAAGATGATGACGACGATGATGATGTCTCGCTCGACGACATCGCCGATGTCGCGTCCGACGACGACGAATGAACTTTTTTGGCTTGCGCCAATGGCGCGAAGCCATTAACTGACGCGGGCGCGGACCGGACGGTTCGCACCCGGATGGGGCCATAGCTCAGTTGGGAGAGCGCTTGCATGGCATGCAAGAGGTCAGGGGTTCGACTCCCCTTGGCTCCACCAAAACCCCTTTTTACAGGTTCGACCAAATGGGGCGCCGCGTTGGAGCCGGACATGGCTCGTGAACCCTTCTTGGACCGGGAGGTTTCCATTCGGCGCGCACTCAAACCTGTATTCTGTCGCACGGCCCCTTTATTATGTGATCTGCGAAGGGGGCTCTGGTGATTCGATCCCTTCGGGTATCGGGATCTTCCAGCGAGTTGCCAAGTCCTGAATGTTGTTCAGAAGTCTTACTCTTTTATGCGCGATTGCCGCCGCATCCTTGGGATGGCTTTCGGCGGCGTTAGCGGTGGATGAGATCGCGCTGGCCCGCGTGAGCACGCTGCCCGACTATGACAGCTTTCGGCTTTTGAAAGAGTCCCCACCTGAGCGGGCAATGTCCATTCGCGCAGACCGCGCCATCCTGACCGCCTGCGACGATGCGCTTGGCGGTCGTCTGGGATCGGTTCTGCCCTCGGAAGCGCTGACCGAAGTAGCCTCGAAATGCACGGATATCGGCCGCCAGATCAGCCAGGCAGCCCCGACCTGGGCCTTTCCGGCATTCGTGAGCGCGGTCTCGGCTTACCATCTGGGCGATCGGGAGACGGCCTTCGCAGACCTGCGGCAGTCGCGTCGTTTCGGACCTTACGAGAGCTGGCTTGCCGAGCGCCGCGTCGGTTTTGCGTTGCAATTGCTCGAGGAGGCGCCCGACTTTGCGCGCGAGGCATTGAACGCCGACATTGCGGCCCTTCTGGAAAGCCGGCTCGGACGCATATACGTGGCCTCGATATATGTCCGGTCGCCGGACGTCCGGCCGCTCATCCTGGCGCAGTTGGAGTCCCTGGAGCCTGATTTGAAAAGGGAGTTCCTTTTCCGGGCGCGACAAGCCGCGAATCCTCTCGATATGCGCAATGAATGAAACCCGCAGGATAGATGTCGCGACCGGAAGGTGGCCATGGCGGTTATGAAGCTGGCGCGCAGCAATTCCGTCATGACCGGCGCCATGTCTGGCGGTAATCGCTATCCGGCGTGGCTGTCATGGGCGGTGATGGCCATAGTCATGGCATCGCCTTTGCCGCTTGCCAGCAATCGTCCGGTGTTCTGGCTCCTTTGGGCGTCAGTCATCTTTTTCCTATTGGCAATGCATATGATCGGCAAGGCGACCCGCGGCGAGGGTCTGGACGCGCCGCTCTCTTCGATGAAGGTCTTCTCGGCGGGCTGCGCGGCATTCATCCTTTACGGGGTGCTCCAGACCTTGCGACTTCCAGGGCTGGAGCTGCCCGGCGGACGGATAAGCATCGCGCCGGACGCGACTCTTCTGGGCGTGCTGCGCTGGACCTCTTACGCAGTCTTCTTTTTTCTCTGCGTGCAGGTCACCAAGCGCCGCAGGCGCGCTCGGAGACTTGCATGGGCGGCGTTCATCTTCACGGGCGCCTATTGCGCGCTTTCCTTGCTGGTATTCCGTTATCTTGGAGAGGTTGCCTATCTCGGGCCGCAGAACGGGTATGCCGACTTCGTGACAGGTTCCTTCATCAACCGGAATTCATTCGCGAACTACGCTGGAATGGGGTTCTGCCTGGGACTCGCCTTGGTGCTGCGCGAAATGGCTCAAGCCGGGCAGGACCGGTCGCGGATCGCGTGGTTCTTTTCGCCCGATGGCATGAAGGTCGGGATCATGTGGATCGTTCTTGCGATGATGGCCGCCGCGATCATTTCCTCGGCGTCCCGAATGGGTGTCGCTTCCACTGCCGCCGGGGCGATGGTGATCTCCATTCTCGTCCTCAAGAAGTATGGGTCGAAGTGGAGCGTGAGACTTTGGTTTGTCTTGGTGGGTCTTTTCATCGTCTTGCTGGCCGGCACCCTCCTGGTTGGTCAAAACCTGATCGAACGCATGCTTTTCATCAGTCAGGAGGGGCAGAACCGGGCTGCCCTTTACCTTCAGGTAATCGAACTGATTCAGGAACGTCCCGTCTTCGGCTTTGGCCTCGACACGTTCGAGATCGCGTTTCAATCCGTTCATCGGCCTCCCGTTTCTCCCGATTATTTCTGGGATAAGGCGCATTCGACATATCTGGCGCTCTGGAGCGAGATGGGGCCGGTTTTCGGGAGCATCCCTCCGCTTCTGGTTCTTGTTCTGACGGTGCGGATCCTGCTGGCCGACTTGCGACAGGAGAGCGACATTCTGTTCTCGATCGTTGCATTCGGGGTGATCGTTCAGAACACATTGCATTCCGCGGTGGATTTCAGTCTGGAAATACCCGCAAACGTGTATCTCTTTCTTTTCCTCCTCGCCCTTGCGTATGGCAGGAAGCCATCAGGGAACGGCCGCAATGAAACTCGGTGATTTTTTTCGCGGCCTCTTCGGACGGGCTCCCGACGCGGCCTTGGGCGGGCGCGACCGGCTGAGTTGGCCAGAAATACCGGATTCGCTTTACGTTATCGGCGATGTTCATGGCTGTCTTTCGCAGCTCAAAGATCTGGAACGGCAACTTCTGGAAGATGCCGAAGCCCGCGCCGGGCGGGCGGTCATGGTGCTTTTGGGCGATCTGGTGGACCGCGGTCCGAGGAGCGCGGAAGTTATCGATCACCTTCTGGGCGCGGCGCCTTCCCGGTTTGAGCGCGTCGTCCTTTGCGGGAACCACGATGCGATGTTTCTGGAGTTTCTGGCCGAGCCGTCCTTATCCTCACCCTGGCTTGGCCTCGGCGGCGAAGAAACTCTCAGATCGTATGGGATCGAGCTGGATCAGAGGCCGGATCTGCGCCGGCTGAAAATGCAGTTGCACACGCTGGTTCCTCCCGAGCATGTCGGGTTCCTGAGTAGGCTGCCGGTCTGTATCGATCTTCCAGGATATTTCCTTGTCCATGCAGGTGTCGATCCGGAGCGGAAACTGTCCGAGCAACGAGTCTGGGACATGCTGATGATCCGCGATGCATTCCTGGAACACGGTGGTCCATTTGAAAAATGCATCGTGCATGGGCACACCGCTGTGGATGCGGTCGAGATCGGCCCCGACCGTATCGCTGTTGATACGGGCGCCTATGGCACAGGCCTGCTCAGCGCCGTTCGGCTGGCGCCGAATGAAAAGCCGCAGGTTTTTTCTTCCGGACAATAGCTTGCAATTCATTTCTTTGATTTAATTTGAAAATAGGCTGTTTCGATTCTTGTGTGCTGAGGGGTGGCGGGAAGATGCAGAAAGATGACTTGGGGCTTCGCGGCCTCCTTGAGACGTTGCGCCGCCAGTATCTCCTGATCGCTTTCACGATACTGCTTTGTGTATCTCTCGCCGTCGCTTATCTGGCCGCGGTGACGCCGATCTATTCCTCTTCGGCCCTGATCATGGTTGATCCGTTTCAGAGGGATCTTCTGGAGACCGATCCGGGCAGTTCGGTTTCTCAGGGCACTGCCAACGCCCGCGTCGAGAGCGAGGTTGAAATCCTGCGATCGGACGCAATCGCCTTGACGGTCGTGGATGAACAAGACCTGATCTCGGACCCCGAGTTCGGTCCCCAAGTCGGTTTGCGCGAGAAGATAGAGCGCGCTTTGGGAATCGAGCGCAGCAGAACCGTCTCGCCGGAGAACTTGGTGCGGAATACGGTATCCAAGCTAAAGAGTGCCACAGAGGTTCGCAGGCGCGGCCTGACCTATCTGATCGAGGTGTCGGTATCCTCCAAGGATTCCGAGCGTTCGGCAGAATTGACCAATGCGCTCGCCGAAAGTTCGATTGCCGAACAGTTGTCCGCCAAGATCCAAAGGACGCTGGCGGCCCGCGACGTTCTCCAGGTGCAGATGCGGGAGTCGCAAGCCGCATTGGCGCGCAGCGAAACGGCGCTGGATGATTTCATTCGCGACAATTTTCGACGTATCGAGGAACAGACCGGTCGCGGCGATCTGTCCGGCACCCTGGCCATGATCGAACAGGCCGAGGACACCAGGCTTCAGACCGAGATCCAACTGCGAGAGTTCCAGCAGGAATTGGAGAACCGAAACTGGGAAAACTTGGTGGCCGGGCTGGAAGACGATGCGCTTCGAGAACTCGCGGATCAGCGAGCCGGTATCGAAGCGCGACTTGGACGGGTCGTGTCCGGCAGCCAGGCCGAGATTGATCTTCAGGCAGAACTGGCCGCCTTGGACCGCCGTCTCGAGGAACAGGCAGCCGAGCAGATCGGCAGCCTTCAGGCCCAGCTTGCGACTGTCGGAGCAGAAGAGGAGAGCTATCGCGAGCAATTGCGCGACACTCTGTTCTCCGGACAGCTTCCCGCGGATATTCTTACCGAGGTCTTCGCGATTCAGCAGAATGCGGCCATCGCACGGACCCAGTACCAGAACCTTGTGGTGCTGCTGAACAACCTCGAGACCAGTGCCGGCGTTCAGGTCGCCGACAGTCGGATCGTCTCCCCCGCGCTGGTGCCGACATCGCCCTCGTCCCCGAACACTCGACTTGTCATGGTTATGGCCCTGTTTTTCGGGGCGGCCCTGGGCGTTTTCTTTGCGTTCCTGCGGGAATTCTTCATCGGCGGGTTTTCATCGACAGAACAGTTGCAGGCCGCCGCGCAGGCACCTGTCGCGACGGCTATTCCGCTTGTCGGGACCAGGAACCTGAGGTCGCCTTCGGATCTCGTCAGCGCCGAGCCGCTATCCCACTATTCCGAGGCAATGCGCCGTCTCAGGGCGTCCATCGATCGCTCGCTCCAAACCAAGTCGACTGTCGACCCTACGGAGTTGGTGCGGAGCAAGGTAATCCTTGTTGCCTCTGCTTCCCCGAAAGAGGGTAAGTCAACGACCGCTTTGAGTCTCGCCCGAACCTATGCGCTGGCTGGCAAGAAGACGCTCCTCTTCGACGCCGATCTTCGGCGGCCAACACTACATACGCTTGTGGGGACCGAGCCCCAAAAGGGCATTATCGACTACCTGGAGAGCAATGAGAAATATGGAAAGCTGAAGGAGTATTTCTGGGAGGACAGCGAAAGCGGCCTCACTATGGTCCTCGGCAAATCCAGAAGTGCCGTGCCGACAGACCGTCTGTTGTCCTCGCAGGGATTCGAGCAGACGATCTCCACAGCGAAACAGCATTTCGACGTTATCGTAATCGACACGTCGCCGCTCCTGCCAGTTGTAGATTGCCGCTATATTCTGCCTCTGGCCGATGCGGTTCTGATGCTGGTGCGTTGGAGTTCCACGTCGCAATCGGAACTGCAGGTGGCACTATCGTCGATCCGATCCTCGGCCCCCGACGATGCGCCGCTGTTGCTTGCGCTTTCCCAAAAGCCGGAGAGCCGGCGGGAGCGCAAAAGGTACTACTATTACGGGTATTCGGCAAAACTTGACCGGGTGTGACGACACGCCCGGTCAGATAAGGAAAGCAGTTTATCAGTTGGCGCTGGGCGCTAGGGCGCTGCGCCGCTCGACTTCCACGATCAACCCTTGGATTCGCTGTGCCAATTCCGTGCGACCGCGATCTTCGAAATGCTTGGCGATCCGGCCTAGCGCAAGCTCATAGGCTGCGCCCAAATGCTTGGCTTTTCGCCAGGCCTTGCCATGCTTCTCAGGCCGCGGGAACTGATCGGCTAGCTGCGCGGCGAGCAGGCTGAGTTCGATATCCAACTGGTCCCCGCTTAAAGAAGACGATCCGATGAATTCATCGATCTTGAAGACGCATTCCTCGGGCGCAACCGTACATTCAAGCAGCAGCGTGTCGGCGGGCGTGTTCGCCTCAGATGTACTGGCTTGCGCTGCGAACGCAGCCAGAATTGAAATAGATAGAAGCTTTTTCATGCTCACCTCACTTGGTTCAAAGAACATCGAAACCTATGTTACAAAAATACCACAAAATCGCTTGCGATACAATGAACATCAGGCGACAAGATATCCCGTCAGCGTGACATCCTCGATCGCCTGTTCATTGCTCAGTCCCCCGGTTCCGGCGCCAATCGTAAGGAACGCAAAGTCGTCGGTAAAGAACGGGCTAGTGTCCACGGTCGTTACCAGGGCGCCGTCCAGGTAGGCCGACATCGTCCGCACGGCCGCATCCCACTCGAGAAGCAGATCGTGCAGAAGGCCATCTTCCAGGTTGCTCACGGTCACTGAGGCGGAATACTCCGTCGGGCTGTCCGTATCGAAGAACATGAAATGGTCGCCGGCGACATCCGTGCCATTCCGATGCGTATCAATTTCCAGGCCGAAGCCGTCTGAGATGCTGCGGACGCCAAGTCCGGCTCCGACCGATCCGAGCGCGGTTGCGCCGTTCGGATCGTTGTGGAAGGTGAAGGCCATGCCGTCGGCGCCGTTTCCGTTCTTTGTGCCAAGATAGATCGATGCGGAAAGAGCGAAATCCTGGGTGAAATCGATTTGCGAAGTCAGCCCCGCCGAGCCGCCCTGTTGTTGCGCGTCGGGCGTCAGAACGATCCTCTCTCCAACCAGCGCGGCGGACCCGTTCAGAATGAAATCGTCCATAAGCGCATAGACCGGCGCCGGATCGGGATCGGGATCGGGACCCGGGTCGGGATCCGGCCCAGGACCGGGATCAGTGGTCTCGTCGAATATCTCGCCTGTCATCAGGCGGATGTCCCGAACCAGATGCTGGTTGGACTGACCGCCGGTCGCCGCGGAAACCAGAAGATATGCACCGTACTCTCCGCCAAGGAACGTATTGACGATATCTTCCGTCATACTGCCGACCATCTGCCCGTTGATCGAGTAGCTCATCGTCAGGGTGTCGACGTCCCACATGACCTCGACCGCGTGGAACTCGCCGTCTTCCAGCTGACCCAGCTCCACGGCCGGGTTCAGGCGGAGATAGATATCCGGATCTAGGAAGTTGGTGTGATCGAGGACAGGATCGGGTCCTGTCTGATAGGTATCGAACTCGATGGACAGCCCGTTCTGAAGACCGGCAGCCCCATAACCGCCGCCCTGATAGCCCAACGCAAATGTGCCGGCCGGATCATTGTGGAAGGTAATTGCAATTCCGTCCGCGCCGGATTCCTTCGTTCCCAGATATATGTCGAGCGAGATCATGAAGTCTTGCTCGAAGCTGATCCGATCGTGAGTGGCGATGCCGCCAATCTGGCCTAGAGCGTCCGGGGTAAGCTGGAATGACGAGCCATCCGCCAACAGTTGCGTAACGCCCAGAAGTTCGAGCCCGTTCGGCCATTCGCGGGCAGGGGTGCCGCCGCCCGGGTCGGGGGGCACGCCGATGTCTCCGTTTTCGGTGACACCGTTGAAGGTCAGGTTCCGCAACAGATGTTCGGCAGACAGACCGCCGGTCGCAGCCGAAATGGTCATGAATGCGAACTGGCCGTCGAAAAACTCGCTGGCAAGGTCGCTGACCAGCACCGGCTGCGGAATGTCATCGACCGAGTAGGTCAACTCCTGGCGCGACGGATCCCAAGCCACCTTCACCATGTGATAGGCGCCGTCTTCGAGCTGTGCCAGGGGGCTGGATGTCGTCAGCGCCGCACCGGTGGCTGTGTTTAGAACCGTGGTGTGATCCCCGGCGATATCGTTCGCATTGGTGTGCGTGTCGAACTCGATCGTTATCGCATTCTGCAAGCCGACGATGCCGTATCCGCTTCCTGTTCCGCCAAGGTAGAGACGCCCGGACGGGTCGTTGCTGAAGGTCAGTGCGATCCCATCCGCTCCTGCATCCGAGGCGCCGAAATACAGCTCGAATGACAGCTCGAAGGCTTGCGAGAAATCGATGCGGGTTCCGGTGGAGATCGAGCCGAAGGACTGCGAAACGTCGGGTGTAAGCCGGAAGGTTTCCGGTCCGGTCCGTGTCGCGGCCCCGGCAAAGATTGCACCGGCAAGGATCGTTGCTTCCGTTCCGCCGGTGAAATTCACATTCCGTACGGCCTGAAGGTTGCTCGCGCCGCCAGTTCCTCCGGTCACGCTGAAATAGGCAAAGTCGCCGCCAAGGAAATCGGTTGCGAGATCGCGCTGAAGAACCCCGGCCAAGACTCCATCGAGAGTGTAGCTGATGGTCTGCGTGCCGGCGTCCCAGGACACGCTGACGCTATGGTAGGCACCGTCTTCCAACTGACCCAGGTCGGTGGCCGCGTTCAGGCGCAGATATACCTCGGGATCCAGGAAATTTGTATGGTCGCCCTTTGGTTCGCCGCCGTTGCTGAACGTGTCGAATTCGATGGCAAAGCTGTTCTGTATGCCGCCGGCACCAAATGCGCCACCGCCGCGGCCTAGGGCCTCGAGGCCCGCCGGATCGTTATGGAAGACAAGCGCAAGCCCATCCGCCCCGCCTTCCTTGTCGCCAAGATATATTTCGAGGCTTAGATCGAAATCTTGTGTGAAGTCGATGCGCTCTCGGGCGGTAACCGCGCCTGCCTGCTGGCGCTCATCCTGCGTCAGTTCTACAACTCCGTTGGCCGCGAGAACCGCTGTACCGGCCAGCTCCGCTCCCGTTAAGAACGCCGAACCGTAAGCGCCCTCGTCGGTTCCGATCATGACCGAGATCGCTTCGGACGGAACGTCGTTCTCGTCCAGCACGAAGACCATCCAGGCACCCGGCGTCAGAACGTGGGAATTGTCGGTAGGATTGATGACGATCGTCCCGTCGGGAAACACCGTGAATTCCGGTTCGTGGAACCTAGTTTCCATGTTCAGTGAATGTGTGACCGAGCCATGCTTGACCATTGTCACGCGTGCGACTGCATCCGGATTGTCGACGACGATCGTGAAGTCTTCAAGCTGAGCCACATCGCGCGGCGCGGACAGGATCTCTATCCGCTCTGCAAGCGCGCCGGTCTCGTCGTAGAAATAGTCGGGATAGTAAATCTGTCCGTTGGTGTGCGTGTACGGGCCCGGCGAGCCGCCCCCAACAGAGAGCACGCTTCCATCCGGCAACAGGATTGCCGTTGAATGATAAAGCCGTGCATTTACCTCGTCCTCTCCGGTCGAGGTGATCGTATTGGTTTCACGGTCCCAGATCATTGCCGTGCGGTTTTCGCCGATTGTCGAGTTGTCCGCCGAACTTCCGCCAGTGATCAGCACGTCGCCGGTAGCAAGAATCGTCATGTCCGCCCAGACGCGGTCGCCGGTAAAGCCGGCGTTCGAAATGACCGGAACATCGCCCGATACATCCACCAGATAGGCGTAGTCGTCGCTGGAGAGAAATAGGATCAGGTCTTCGCCGACCATCAGCGCAGGATGCATGTAAGTCGGGTCGAAGCTGAGGCTTGCATAAAACTCAACAGATCCGCCCCCCGTAGGATCCATCATGTACAATTCGTTCAAGCCTTCGCTCAGTACGATCACGCGCCCGTCCGAAGTGGGCCAGGCTCTCGGATACCACCAGTTGGCCCCGCCGGTAATCGCGTCCGTGCCTGCCCCTGGCAGCTGCCGCCATCCGGTTTCGGAATTGTAAAGTTCGGGTGTGCGGACGGCAGCCCCGGCCCCGTTGATCCCGCCCATCACGAGAATGTCGCCATTGGCGAGCGTCACAGCCGTGCCGTACCAACGCGCGTAGTCCATGTCTTCCGGAGCGGCGGTCAGAGACCGGTCAACAGGATTGTAGATATTGACGTCGGCGACGCCGAAATTGGTGTTCCCCAGCGGCCGCGCATCGCCGCCGGATATGAGGATCTCGCCGGTCTCCACGATCAGCGCGGGAACGGAGCAGAAGATGTCGGTGCCGGTGGTGTTGGGTAGGACGTAATTCGTCCCGGTGCTGTAATCCCAGACGGCGTACATCGTTAGTCCGCCGCTCATCCCCTGGTCGTCGGTTCCGAAGGTAAGAAGTTCGTGGTCGACCGTCAGAATCGCATGAATTCCAACCAGGGGCCAATCGAACAGCTCGCCCCATTCTCCTCCAAGATCTAGATCATTCTCTGGCGCAGGCACTGCTACATCCCTCCACTCAAAATTCCGCCTAAGATTACCCCGAAATCTGTCAGCTTCGCCAGACAAATCGGCCAAAAAACTTTGGTCGATTCTTTCTTAATGCAAAACAGATAGAGATTTTATATTTTTTGACAGTTTTCTATTTCCTTTTGAGGGTATGCCCTGCCTGCACGAGCGGCGATCCTGTTTTTTCCGTGAAGAATTCCCGAATCTCCCGCTGCGATGATTCTCCCAACCCTTCATGTTTAGGTGTCTGCTAGGTCTGGTGTGGTTCTTTCCGAATGCTTTATGGTTTCCAAATTGGAAACAATATATTCGGATTTTTGAAATAATAAGTTCAAAAATGTGCAAGCTTATTGATGATACTGAACATCAGCTGTGGATAATTTAGATGTTTCACGCCCATTATCCACAGTGCTCGAAAAGTAGTTGCCAAAGCGAAAATAGTTTCGTTCTGATGGGGCTACAAAGGGGCGTTTTGTCTGGGTGTCGCGTGATGTGTGTGAACGTCACAAGGGTGGGATCTTTATCGGCAGTATTTGGAGTTAACAGATGTAGAACAGATTCGTTCTGAGCGGAGTGGACGATAATTTATCGCATAATTGCGATTGTTATCCCTTTTGGTTTTCTGCTTCAGAACAAATTCTGAGAAATCTATATCTGTTTGGCTTTTATACGGACAATGCGTTGCATTTGATATGTATAGGCTGAGGACTCGATGACTGACCAGCGGTTAATAGTTGAAGCGGTGACAAATAGCGTATTTGTCGGAAAACAATATCGTTCGCAATATGTCCGCTGGGGGAAGCGAACTTTTGATATATTTTTTGTGATAATTACTCTTCCCTTCGTTCTTCCGGTTACTCTTCTTTTATGGGCGCTGGCGCGTATGGCCGGAGAGTCCGGTTTTTTCGCTCAGGATCGCGTGGGCAAGGACGGGCGGGTGTTCCGCTGCTGGAAGATCAGGTCGATGATCCCGAACTCGCAGGAGGTTCTCGACCGGCTCTTGGAGCAAGACCAGGACCTGCGCGAAGAATGGGCTCGCGACCAGAAGCTCGAAAACGATCCCAGAATCACGCGACTTGGCCGCATTTTGCGCAAATCGAGTCTGGATGAACTGCCGCAGTTTTGGAACGTTTTCAAGGGTGAGATGAGCCTTGTCGGACCTCGACCTGTGCTTCCGGAAGAGCTGGCGCGGTACAAGGGATTTAGCGGGTTCTATACCAGCGTGCGTCCGGGCATTACCGGGCTGTGGCAAGTGTCTGGCCGTAACGGCATCAGCTACGACGAGCGCGTGAGAATAGATGCCCATTACACGCGGACTGTTTCGCTGGCGCAGGATCTCCGCATCATCCTTCTGACTGTTCTCGAGGTTTTTCGGCTGCAGGGGCGTTAACCGGCCGCCTTTCGGCGAACCTGCTTCTGACTGGTGCACTCATCCGCGCGATTCACGTTCGCAACAACAGTACCTTATAGTTTTTCTTGGACACTCAAGCGATTTCCGGTGAAGATGGTTGGACGTATTTGAGGGGGTTGTGTGGGTATATGGGGGATGATGTGTCAAGTGCGCGCGGCAGGGCGATGCGCGCGCGAATCGGTTATTGGTAATGGCTCTGATCCCTGAAGGATCGCGAGCCTGCTCAGCTTTCACTTCGGAACTCCTGTGAGAGGTGAGGCGCTCTTCTCGATCGGCAGCGTTGGTTATTTGCTGTCACAGGCGGCGATCATCGTGATCGTGGCCAGGTTCGGCGATGTCGGGCTTCTGGGCGCCTACGGTTTCGCCGCCGCGGTTCTGACGCCGCTCTATTTTTCCGTCCGGCTCGGGGTCGATACCGTGCTTGCCGCGGGACGGTCCTCGGACGATGAGGTCACCCGGCTTGTCAGTACGACAACGGCTGCAAGCTTGGGACTGGCGGCGGCGCTGATCCTTGCCTGCGTCGTCTGTCTTGTGGTCCTCAAAGAGCAGCGAAGCATCATCGCTATCTTCGTGATCGTTGCCCTGACCAGGCTGGTCGAGAATATTATCTACTGCCTAAATGGATACAGGATCGGAAATCATGCACATCGGCGGGCGGCGGTGACTCTGATCGCCGTTTCAGTGTTCGCTCCGCTCGCTTTGGCAGTCGGCTATTTGGCCACCGGCTCGCCGATCCTTGCGATCGCTATGATCCCGGCTGCAAATCTCGCCGGCTTTGCCTTTTTCGGTCTTTCCGAATACCGTTCGCTCAAGCCGGCCCTGTTCGATAGGCGAAACTTTGCGAAACTGGTCGAACTCATGCCGCTCGGCGCCAGCAGCGCTCTCTCCCAGGTACAGAACGCTGCCCCTCGGGTTTTCGGAGGAGCTTTTCTCGGGATGGATATTCTTGGGGCACTGATGCCAGCGTTCCAGATCTTCACCCTGGTCGTCGCTACGGTGAATGCGGCGATACAGTCCTTGCTGCCGAGGATTGCGTCGCGCACGCATGTCGACGCCGCATCGGCCGTGCGAACGATTCTGACATATGCGGGAATTCTCGGTCTCGCGCTTTGTCTTGTGTCCGTCCCAGCAGGCTTCCTGCTGGGACCCGCCATCATCTCGCTTGTTTTCGGCAGCCAGTATGAAATCGCCGCCTTGGCGATTGGCTGGTTTGCGGTCGCCTGGACGCTTCGCGTCATGGCCATCTTTCTGAACAATATCGCGATCATTCGCCGCGATTATGGCGCTCTGGTCAGGCAGAATTTCTACACCGCCACGATTGCCGTCATGATCTTTCCCGCGTTGATCGCGCTGTTCGGAACGGACGGCATTGTGGCCGGAATGATCGCCACCTCTGCCTTCCTTCTGGCCCGGTTGACATGGCATTTCACAAAATCCGCGCGCATGGCCGCACACTATGGTTGACGGACTTTGCATAAACGGGCGCTACCTCTTCCGTCCGCCGACGGGTGTCGATGTGGTTGCCCAGGAAGTGCTCGCCAGGCTCACTGGGCCTGGCATCGAGGTGCTCGCGCCCGAAGGCGAGCTTTTCGGAAAGCCTCCCGCGCAGCGCCTCGTTCAGGATGGCCGTTTCTCAGGCCATTTCTGGGAGCAGATGCACTTGCCGCGTATGGTTGGCGGGCGTCCTCTTCTGGGCTTCTGCAATACCGGGCCCGTCGCGCTGTCCGAGCAGGTGGTCGTCATGCATGACGCGCAATTCCTGGACCACGCGTCCAGCTATACCTGGACATTCCGCGCGCTCTACCGCAGCTTGCTCCCGCTTGTCGCACGAAGGGCGCGGCAGGTTATCAGCGTCTCCCATGCCTCGCTGAGGGCGCTTCACGAATTCGGGGTCATCCCGAAAGACAAGGGCACGGTCATACTGAACGGCTCCGACCGGCTTCGAGGGCTTAGGGCGGATGATACGATCCTGGAACGCAACGGCTTGTCCGAGCGCGGCTATTTCCTCGCCGTTGGAAGCGCGGCGCCGCACAAGAATATCGGGATGCTGTGCGATGTTTTCTCATCCTTCGAGGGCACAGTCCCGCCCTTGGTGATCGCCGGCGGCGCGAACAGCGCTGTATTCTCTGGCGGTTTCGTCGCCGCCAGCCGGAACATCGTGAGACTTGGCCGCGTCACGGATGGTGAGTTGAAATCGCTTTATTCGAACGCCGTCGCACTTCTGTTTCCATCGCTGACCGAGGGTTTCGGACTTCCTCCGCTCGAGGCGATGGATGCCGGGACGATGGCTATCGTCTCGGACGGGGGGGGGATCCCAGAGGCCTGCGCCTATGCCGCGCTCTATGCGACGCCCCACAAGGCTGATGCCTGGTATCGTCAGATATTGAGAACAATCGAGAGTGTGGCGCTTCAGGACGAGATGCGTGCGGCCGGAAGGATGCGAAGCGCCGAGCTGACATGGGACAGGACCGCGAGGGCCTACTCTGAACTTCTCGCATCGACTTTCGAAAAGGAGCGGGCGGCTTGAAGCTTGGCTGGGAATTGAAAATGAGCGTTGCTATTAGATATCTGCTAGGCATCGAAAGTGCCGCGGCATGATCTGGGAATTCGCCAAGACCGGCTATCAGAGTGCGATGGCAGTGCCTGACCGCATCTACCGCCACCGAATCATCTTTCACCATGTTCCCAAATGCGGCGGAAGCTCGGTAACCACGCCGCTTCGTCTGCGATCACTTCTTTCGTATCGCAAGATCGACGAAGATGCGGTCCAGCGCGTCGCCTTTTGCGAAGGGCATGCGGGCTATGTTTCGCGCCACGAAGAGGCGTTTCGGCAGAAGCGGGGCCTCGTGCTCTACGAGGCGGAAAGCGGGACGCGCTTGATTCAGTCTCATGTGCCATGGTTTCCAGCGGAAGCGTCTTCCGCGGCGGCGTCATATGACCGGGTTACGGTCATCCGGCATCCGGTGGACCGGTTCGTGTCGCACTACTTTTTCGATCGCAAGCAAGACAATCTGAACACCATCAGCCGTGAAATTGGGGATTTCCTGCAAACCGACCAGGCGCGCTGCTTTGCGACGCATCTGACCAGGTACTTTTCGGGGCGCCAATGGCCCTATGAGGTCGGAAAGGAGCCTGTCGAAGCAGCCATCGCCGGCATCGGGGAGTTTTCGATCGTCGGAATTCTGGAGGATCTGCCAAAGTTCAAGCGGGATATCCTGCGCCGCTATGGCTGGAGCATCCGCATACCAAAAACCAACGAGGGCGCCAGGGATCGCAATCTTCCCGACGCCCTCATGGAGGAGATCCGGGAACTCTGTGCGTCCGACCTCATGCTCTATGAGATGATTTCCCAGACAAGACGGAGTACAGAATTATGAAGGCACCGTGGTGGTTTTCGCCAATCTGGATCGACGTTTTCTGGATCATTCTCATCTGGGCAACGCTGTTTATCGGGTACGACGCATTCACCTCGATGATTAAGGCATCGAAATTCGTGACGCTGGAATTCACCATCGCATGCACATTGATGCACATGATGTTTATTTTGGGCGCGGCGATCTTCTCCTTATACGGAGGCCGTCCGTCACCCCTAGAGGCCGGCCACGACTGGCTGCGCTTGCCACCGCAGCAAAGGTTTGTCCTGCCGCTCATGTTCTTCACAGTGCTGGCTGTCGCTGCCTACGTTGTCTGGCTCGGCCCAACGCTCTCTCCCGAGGTCCTAAAGCTAGTGCTTAGCGGCGCAGGACGTCGCGTTATTTCCGAACATGCCAACCAGATCAGCGGTGTAACGACCGCGACCCAGTTCGGGATCGCCATCGCCTATGTGTCTTTTCTACTGCTTCTTTTTCAGAAAAAGGGACACAGAAGCCGCCTACTGGCCGCGTTTATCCTTCTCTTCATAGCGCTCAGCATTCTGCGCGCCTTTGTCTGGTCCGAGCGTCTTGCCCTTATCGAGATCACGATACCGATCCTCGTGCTGTGGATCGCCGTCATCAACAAGGGTCAGTTCTGGATCCGCTTCGCGCCGCTTCTCGGGATCTTGATGGCCTTCACCATCTTCGCTGTTTTCGAGTTCTTCAGGTCATGGCAGTTTTACAGCGCACTCGACAGGGATTTCTTCGGTTTCGCGGCGGAAAGGTTCGCTGCCTATTACCTGTCCTCGATAAACAATTTCGCGATGCTCGAGGCATCCATATCGCCCTCGTGGCTGCCGTTAAACTCGGCGGGTTTCGTCTTTCTTTTCCCCGGACTAGAAGGCCTGAACGAGATCAAGGATAATCGCGTCACGCAGTATTACTTCCTAGAGCTCTTCAGAAACACGACACCCGAATTCAATCTCTTTTCGGGGATCGGGTATCTTTGGGACGATTTCGGCTGGGTCGGAGGAGGCATCGCCGCCTTCGTGTTCGGCTCCATATCCGGGCGATTGTTCCTGCTGTTCCGCACGGGATCGCTGGTAGGGCTGTTGTTCTATCCATACTGGATGGTGGGGCTGTTTGACTTGGGGCGTATCCTTTACTGGCCCGGAGGCCGGGCGCTTCCGTCCTTTGTCGTGCTCCTGATTGTCTACCTGATTATCGACGCGTGGAAATCCCGATTACGCGAGACGGCGGATGCCTGATAGCCGTGTGAAACTTCTCCATGTCTTCGAAGTTCTGCAGGGCGGGCAGGGGACGTACCTCTCTCTTTTCGCCGAGGATGAGCTTTCGTGGATCGACTCCTACGTCATCGCACCTGACCGGCACGCAAGCAGCGTGCCGAAAAGTCTTCCGAGCGTCTTTTACCGTGCCCCGCGGCGCAGTCTGCGCAGCCTGGCAAGACTGGCGTGGACAACCCTTGTCACAGCGAGACGCATAAAGCCTGACGTGATCTTCCTGCATTCCAGCTTTTCCTTGCCGCTCGCACCGATCGTTTGGGCTTGGTCATCCGCGCGGATCATCTATTGTCCCCATGGCTGGGCGGCATACAGGTACAAGTCTGGGTCGTTGAAGCACCGACTCTGTGCCTTTGTCGAAGGCTGTCTGGCCTGGTTCCCCCACCGTGTGCTGAACATCTCACGGTTCGACCAAATGGCTTCGGCTAAGGCCGGCTATCTGGGAAGCCATGAGATCCTCTTGAATGCGGTTAGGGATTCCAGCTTGACCCAGCAGGAGGTTCGCTCTGCAGGCGACGACTCCGGGATATCCCTGTTGTTCGTCGGCAGGTTCGACCGGCAAAAAGGTGTCGACCTCTTGCTCGACCAGTTCTCCCGGGCAAGTCAGGCACGGCCTGACCTCAGGCTGTTTTTGATCGGCCAGCCGGTTCTATCCACCGAACGCTGCTTTCCCGTCGACCTTCCGGGCGTCACGGCCGTTGGCTGGGTTGACAATTCGGAAATCGACCGCTGGTTCGCGGAAGCCGATGCTCTGGTGATACCTTCGCGTTGGGAGGGCTTCGGCCTTGTCGTAGCCGAGGCATACCGGAACGGATGCCCGGTAATCGCATCCGATGTGGGAGCCCTGCCCGATCTCGTCGAACACGGGCGCACAGGGTTCATATTCTCTCATGAGCGAGGCGATTTGGCTGATCTTCTGGCCAGTTTGTCCTGCGAGCAATTGCATGCAATGCGCCGACGTTGCCGCGCAATATATGACGAGCGCTTCAGTATCGTCCGGTATTCCAGGGATTTCCACCGGCTCCTCGAATCTCTGGACGTCCAAAGACCGGCCAACACGGCCGAAACCCGTCGCTCGTGACTGGTTCCGCCCGAACCGCGCCGTACTGCGTTTCGGGCCGTACAATTTTGGAAACTTCGCTCCCGGTAATCCCGAAGTACTCCTCTTAGGGTAAGGCCCCATTGATTGCGGCTAGCTTTCATATTCCACGGGTTTAGGCACCGAGCGGTGACACGTCTGATCTTTTCTGGCTGACCAATGCGCAGACGGCACGCCTTGAACAATTCTGCGCGAAGTCCAGCGGTGACCCCCGTGTCGAGGACAGGCATGTGTTGAGTCGAATTGTATTCATCAATCGCAACGACTAAAGTTTGTATGTTGTATGGCCCATGCCGAAGGCTTTTTCGCTGCGAAATATGCGGACGTTCTGCACGGCGGCATTCAGGCTTTCTATAGCGACGGCAGCGATCATGTGCAGATGTCTGCGTTTGAATGCTTCCGCAACCCCGAGCCTTCGTTTAGGCCTTCACCCATTCCTGAATCCATTCGAGGCTTTCAAGGTTGTTGATACGCTCGTTATGCCGTCGACGCGCTTACACGTCCCTCTTGGTCGCTTCGGCGAGGCCGCGTGGGTCAGATGCGGCACAATCCGCTTGACGCACTGCCAACGGACTTCGCCCTCGAGCCTTTCTTTCAGGAAGGCAGACTTTAACCTAAGAAAACGCTTCTCCTCGGCCTGCGTTTACAGACTTCCCGAAGCGAAGCCTTCGAGAACTTCTGCCAGCATTGGCGCGACAGGCTCACCTGTCGCACCATTCGCGTGAGCCAGGGCTTCGTCTCTGTCATCGGACGGAATCCATATGACTCCAAACTTCCGCTCAAATGCGGAGCGGTAGCTCCACTCGAGCCTCGCAGGGCCGCCTAAGCCGGCCTTGGCCCCCGAGGCATCAGAGCAGGCCCTTCTATCGTGGTAGGAAGGACGCGAAGGGGGGGCCGCCGCTTAGGTCACGTTTTCGTTTTCCATGACCTCGGCAAATGACTGGAAGAACTTGGCGGCGAGTTTCTTAGCCGTGCTCTGGACCAGCCGGCTGCCAAGCTGCGCGAGTTTACCTCCGATTTCGGCCTTTGCCTCGTAGCGCAGGATCGTCTGGTCCCCACTGGCCTCAAGGGTTACGTCTGCGCCGCCTTTGGCGTGACCGGCTGCCCCGCCGTTTCCTTGCCCGGTCAGTGAGAACTGTTCAGGCGCCCCTTCCGTGTGGAGCGTGACATTCCCCCCAAAGCGCGCCTTTACCGGCCCCACTTTCAAGAGCACTTTTGCCTCAAGCTCCGTGTCCGAATGCTTGATAAGTTCCTCGCATCCGGGAATGCATTGCTTCAGAACTTCCGGATCGTTCAGAGCCTCGTAAACGCGGTCTCTCGGGGCATTGATGACGATTTCGTCCTTGAGTTCCACTTTCAGGTCTCCTTAGCAGCGGGGAAATTTTCGATTTTGCCCAGTGTCATATCCACGTGATCTCCGTTCGTATCCGAAGAGAAGGCTCGACGGTTGACCGACCGGGCAACAAGTCACGCATCTTGCGCCTTACGGGAAGGCACTCTCCTCACACGGGTGAGTTCCGCAAAGATGGACAGCGCTATCTCTTCCGGTGTGACGGCACCGATGTCCAGGCCTGCTGGCGCGCTCACTGCCTCGATAGCGGCTTGCGGCAACCCTGCATCGGCAAGTTTGGCAGCCAGTGCCGTGTATTTAGCGCGACTGCCGACAAAGGCGACGTGTTCGGCTTCCGACTCAAGGGCGTTTCGCAGGGCCACCAAGTCTCCTTGGCCCTGGGTCGCCACGACCACGACGCGACGCCGTGGCGGAGCCGATGGTGCAAGTTTTGTTTCGGGCTCCGCCAGCGTCAGGCCCCATTGGAATTTAGGCGCGAAGTCGCAGAGCACCTTGGCAACGGGCGAGACACCGAACACCACCAGTTCCGGCATCGGCACACAGGGCTCAATGAAGATGTCGACCGTTCCCTTGGACGGGCATCCGTTGCGGGCATAACGCATCCCGTCAACCTCATCTCCGGCCGCCACCCCCTTGGCAGACAGGAATTCCTCGGGAGCGACTGAGATGAGCTGTGGTCTGCCATCCCGAAGCGCTTGGAGTACCGCCTTCTTGACGGCGCTGCGGGTACAGCCGCCACCAAGCCAGCCCTGCAGAATGTCGCCCTCGGCACTCAGAAGCGCCTTGGCGCCCGGTTTCGCGGCTGTCGCGCCGGCAGTTCGTATGATCGTCGCGAAGGCGAAAGGCTGCTCGCGGGCACGCAGATCGTCCGCGACGCGTGACAGGTCTGGCGGCAGGATATCGGCGGGCATCATAGGCGCTCGAGCTCCTTTTCGAGATCAGCGAGGTCGGACAGAGTGTTGGCTGCGGAGAAGAGATCGAGATAGGGCAGGGCAGCGGCCATGCCGTTTGCCACCGGGGTATAGTCGCTCCAGCCCTTCAACGGGTTCAGCCAGATGATCCGGCCGCCACGCTTGCGCAGCCGTGTCAGAGCGCCTGACAGTGCTTCCGGTGCGTCGGTATCGTAGCCGTCTGAAAGGATCAGCACGACGCTGCGCCCATCGACGAAGCGCCTTGCATAGGTCGACGCAAACCGTTCAAGAGAGGCGCCGATCTTCGATCCGCCACCGAAACCGTCGGCCATCAGCGACATCCGCCCCACGGCGCGCATGGTGTCGCGGTCTCGCAGGGCCTCCGTGATACGGACAAGACGGGTGTGGAACACATAGGCATCCGCTTTGGTGTCGGCGCGCATGAGACCCGCCAGAAAGGCCAGAAAGACCCGCGAATAGACCGTCATCGAACCCGACACGTCACACAACGCGACAATCTTGCGCGTTCGATCCGGTCTCTTCTTCATGGGGATGCGCAAGGGTTCACCGCCGGAAGCCAGGCTTTGGCGAATGACTTTCCGGAAGTGCACACGATCGCCTTTCCGCGCGGCCTTCCGCCGGCGAGACCGCCGGTCACGCAGAGCTGCACCAATGCGCCGGGCCACGGCCTCAGCCTCGGCGATGTCTTCGGGGCGCACCAGTTCGCGGAGGTCCTTGCGCATGATGTTTTGGATCTCGGTTGCGACCAGTTTCCCTTCACCGTCGCTTTCCGACTCGCCGGTACCGTCGTTGTCCGGGGCTGTTGCTTCCCCGGCGCCACCCGTGCTCTGCCCCTGCGCATCCCGCGAGGAATGGACGTGATCGCTCCCGGATCGAGAAGGCGTGGGAACCACTCTCGGTTTGACCCGACCTCCATTCAGCCAGAACGCCTTGAAAAGATCGTCGAAATGATCGGCTTCCTCCTTCGATCCCGTCAGAACGGGCTTCAGCGCGCGGGCCGTGGTCATCGGATCGAGATCGTCGCAGATGGTCAGCGCTTCCATTGCGGTACGGGTTTCTGCCACGCCAAGGCGCATCCCGTTGTCGCGAAGATGTGCCATGAAACCGCTCATTCGGGCCGCCGGACCCGAATCCCTTGCGGCGAACCTGGTGACCCTGCTCACGCCGCACGGCCCGCGATGCGCTCAGTCACCTCGCGTGTGATCTGTGCGCGGTCGCTCTGAGTCTTGAGAAGCGTGATCATCGTCGATTGCAGAACCTGCGGGTTGTCTGTCAGGTCCGAAACGCCCAGGCCGATAAGGGCAGAGGCGAAGTCGAGGGTTTCGGCAATGCCGGGCACCTTCTCCAGCTCTTCCTCTCGCAACTTCTGAACGAAACCGATGATCTGCCCTGCGAGTTTGTCTTCGATGTCGGGACGGTGCGCCTTCAGAATAGCGACCTCTGTGGCCCTGTCGGGATAGTCGACATAAGAATATAGGCACCGCCGGCGCAGCGCATCCGAAAGGTCGCGCGTCCCGTTCGCCGTCAGGATAACGATCGGTCGGGTGGTGGCTTTGATGGTGCCCAACTCGGGTATCGAGATCTGGAAATCGGCCAGAACCTCCAGGAGGTAGGCTTCGAATTCCTCGTCGGCCCGGTCGATTTCGTCGATCAACAGCACAGGCGCCTTCTCCTGCCGGATGGCAGCCAGAAGCGGCCTCTCCAGCAGATACTCTTCCGAAAAGATGCGCTGCTCTACCGCCCGTCCCGTTTCACCACTTTCGGCAGCGGCACGGATCGCCAGAAGCTGACGCTGGTAGTTCCACTCATAGATAGCCTGCTGAGCATCAAGGCCTTCATAGCACTGCAGGCGGATGAGACGGGTGTCCTGAACGGCGGCGAGGGCTCTCGCGACTTCTGTTTTGCCCACGCCAGCCGCGCCTTCAAGCAGCATCGGCCGTCCAAGCGACAGGGCGAGATGAAGCCCGACGGCAAGTTCGTCGGACGCGACATAGCCCTCCTCGGCCATTGCGGATTGAAGATCGGTCCAGCGCATCATCTGCATAATATAGGGCGGGATCGCTCCCGCCCTAATCTCCCCTCAGCCGTGCAGGCCAAGATTGTTGGCAGTTTTCCAGATCCGCCAGTGGTCATGCGGCATGTGGCTTTGTCTCAGGCCGAATGCGCGGAAGGCATCATGCACCGCGTTCGAGAAAGCCGGCACACCGCCAACGTTCGGGCTTTCGCCGACACCCTTGGCGCCGATCGGGTGATGCGGCGAGGGCGTGACCGTATGGTCGGTGGTGTAGTTCGGCGTTTCCCATGCTGTTGGAAGGAAAAAGTCCATCAGCGTGCCGGTCTTCACGTTGCCTTGCTCGTCATATGCGATCTCCTGGCCCATGGCGATCGCCAGTGCCTCGGTCAGTCCTCCATGGACCTGGCCTTCGATGATCATGGGGTTGATGCGGGTTCCGCAATCGTCCAGCGCATAGAACTGACGAATCTCGTGCTCTCCTGTATCCACGTCGATCTCCATGACGCAGATATAGGCCCCGAACGGGTAGGTCATGTTTGGCGGATCGTAGTAGCTGACCGCTTCCAGACCCGGTTCAAGCCCCGGGATCGCCTGGTTATAGGCAGCAAACGCGATTTCCTTCATCGTCTTGAAACGCTCAGGCGCACCCTTGACAACGAACCGGTCGACGTCGAATTCGACATCGTCGTCGTGTACCTCAAGAAGGTAGGCGGCGATCATCTGCGCTTTCGCCCTGATCTTGCGGCCGGCCATGGCAGTCGCGGCGCCCGCAACAGGCGTCGACCGCGAACCGTATGTGCCAAGACCGTACGGCGCTGTGTCCGTGTCGCCTTCCTCGATGGTGATCGAGTCTGCGGGAAGGCCGATCTCGGTGGCAAGGATTTGCGCGAATGTCGTGGCGTGTCCCTGTCCCTGCGAGATCGTGCCAAGGCGCGCAATGGCCGAGCCGGTGGGGTGGATACGGATCTCGCAGCTGTCGAACATGCCAAGTCCGAGAATATCGCAGTTCTTCACCGGCCCGGCGCCTACGATTTCCGTGAAGTGCGTCAGGCCAATTCCCAGAAGCTTGCGGGTTTCTCCCCGCTTGAACGCCTCGACCCGTTCAGCCTGCTCCTTGCGAAGCCCTTCGTAGTCGACGGCCTTCAGTGCCTTGTCCCAGGCCGTGTGGTAGTCACCGGAGTCGTATTCCCACCCCAGCGCGGACTGGTACGGGAACTGGTCGGCCCGGATGAAGTTGATGCGGCGCAGTTCTGCTGCGTCCATGTTCAGTTCGATGGCCAGCAACTCGATCATCCGCTCGATGAAATAAGCCGCCTCCGTCACGCGGAACGAGCAGCGATAGGCCACGCCGCCCGGCGCCTTGTTGGTGTAGACCCCGTCGACGGCCAGATAAGCGGTCGGGATGTCATAGGAGCCGGTGCAGATGTTCATGAACCCAGCCGGGAACTTCGTGGGGTCGGCGCAGGCGTCGAACCCGCCGTGGTCGGCGGTGGTATGGCACCAGAGACCGGTGATCTTGCCCTCTTTGGTGGCGGCGATCTTGCCCTTCATCCAGTAATCGCGGGCGAAGGCGGTGGTCATCAGGTTGTCCATCCGGTCCTCGATCCACTTGACAGGCTTGCCCGTGACGATCGAAGCCACAACCGAGCAGACATAACCGGGATAGGCGCCAACCTTGTTGCCGAAACCGCCTCCGATGTCAGGGCTGATGACCCGGATATTGTGCTCTTCAATCCCCGAGATCAGAGAGACCACCGTGCGGATCGCGTGCGGCGCTTGGAAGGTGCCCCAGAGCGTGAGCTTGCCGTTGACCTTGTCCATCGAGGCGACGCAGCCGCAGGTCTCAAGCGGACAGGGATGTGTACGGTGATAATAGATCATCTCCTCGGCGACCACGTCTGCCTCGCCCAGTACCTGCTCGGTCGCCTCCTTGTCGCCGACTTCCCAGGTGAAGATGTGGTTGTGGTGCTTCCGCGGCCCATGCGCGCCGTGCGCGGCGGGATCGAGGTCCTCACGCAGAACGACGTCCGATTTCAGGGACTCGAAAGGATCGGTGATGACGGGAAGCTCTTCGTATTCGACCATGATGGCTTCCACGCCATCGGCGGCGGCATAGCGATCCTTTGCTACGACGAAGGCCACTTCCTGTCCCTGGAACAGCACCTTGCCATCAGCAAGGACCATTTGCTTGTCGCCGGCCAGGGTCGGCATCCAGTGCAGGCCAAGCGGCGCCAGGTCCTTGGCAGTGAGGACGGCAAGAACGCCGGGAACCTTCAACGCGGCTTCGGTGTCGATGCTCTTGATCCGGGCATGTGCATAAGGGGAGCGGACGAAATCGCCCGACAGCATACCGTCGAGCTTGATGTCGTCGACATAGTTGCCCTTGCCTTGGGTGAACCTTGCATCTTCTACGCGCTTGCGCTTGCAGCCCATGCCGCCAAGCGCGGCAACGCGTTCTTCGCGGTTTGTCACTTCGTCCTTCATTCGGCGGCCTCCTTTGCAGCATTCATCTCGGCCGCAGCGGCGAGGATGGATTTGACGATGTTCTGATAGCCCGTGCAGCGGCAAAGATTGCCAGCCATGCCGAAGCGGACTTCTTCCTCGGTCGGGTTCGGATTCTCTTCAAGCAGCTTTGCCGCCCGCGTGATCATCCCGGGAGTGCAATAGCCGCACTGCAGGCCATGGTGCTCGCGGAACGCCTCCTGCAGCGGGTGAAGCGCGTCGGGGTTGCCGAGGCCCTCGATCGTTGTGATCTCGGCCCCGTCCGCCTGTGCGACGAACATGGTGCAGGACTTGACCGACTTCCCGTTTACCGTGACGGTGCAGGCACCACAGTGCGAGGTCTCGCAGCCGATGTGCGGCCCGGTCAGGTTAAGACGTTCGCGGAGCGTGTAGATCAGAAGCTCACGCGGTTCGGCCAGGAATTCCTCTTCATTCCCGTTCACCGTCAGCTTGATATGCATCTTCTTGGACATTTTTTCCTCCCTCATGCACGCGACCAGGCGCGCTCGATGGCGCGGGACAGGACTATGCCGGCCACATGGCGCTTGAACGCCACTGGCCCGCGATTGTCTTCGGTGGGGTCGATATCTCCCAGCATGGCCTCCACTGCGGCCTTGATCGCGGCACCGTCCACCGACGTTCCGGTCAGGGCTGCACCCGCCGCCTCTGACCAGACCGGCGTGTCGCTGAGGTTCGTCATGGCGATCGACGCGGCGGAGCATGTGCCGCCGTCCTTCGACAGCTGAACCGCCGCCGCCGCGGTGGCATAGTCACCGATCTTGCGCTTCTGTTTCACATAGGCGTAGCCACCAATGGGGGCTGCGAAGCTGACCGATGTCAGAACCTCGTCATCCGCGCGGTCCGTGGTGTATGCGGCCTCGTAGAAGTCCCTTGCAGATACGGTTCGTTCGCCTTCGGGTCCGACCAGCGTGTACGAGGCGTCAAGGCACTGCATCAGGCCGGGCATGTCGTTGCCCGGATCGCCATTGGCGACGTTTCCCCCCACTGTTCCCATGTAGCGCACCTGCGGATCGGCGATTTGGAGAGCGGCCTCACGCAGAATTGGTGCCGCTTCGGCCAGAACGCCATGCGAGATGATGTCGGCTTGCGTGGTCATGGCGCCAATGGTGACCAGACCGCCTGCCACCTCGATGCCGTTCAGCCCTGCGATGTCCTGCAGGTCGATCAGATGAGGCACTTCGGCCATTCTGAGCTTCATCATCGGGATCAGGCTATGACCGCCCGCCAATACCCTGGCGTCGTCGCCGTGCTCCTCCAATAGCGCAATCGCGCCTGCGATATCCTTTGGCCGATGATATTCGAACGCCGCTGGTATCATGCTTCTCCTCCCCGATAAGCAAAACTCTGGCGCACCATCTCCAGCATGCGACGGCATACGAATTCTTCAAAAATCGCATGAAATTCTGGCGATTTTCACGAGATGCGCCGTTGGGCGCACGAATTACGCCGGCTCGGTACCCAGCGCGACTTCGACCGCCTTCAGTTTCGAGCGGCTGACGGGAACGTCAGGAAGATTCCCGGACGTGAAACGGCAACGCCCGGCGTCCTTGCGCCGCACGAAGGTCGAGACCTTTCCGGGATTGATCAGGTAGCTGCGATGAACCTGCAGGAAACCGCTCGGTTCCAGCCGCTTGCGCGCCTCGGTGACAGACCAGACGCAGAAGAGCCGGTCTTTGTCGGTGTAGACCTGCGTATAATGCCCATCCGCCCGGATGAAGTTCACATCGGACAACGGAAGAAAGACCTTCTCGCCACTCTTTTCGCAGGGAACGCGCACAACTTCGGCGATCTTCGGCTGGGCAACCTCGCGTGTTGCGAGTTGCACCGGGGGAGGGGCTTCTTCGACAGTACTCGAAGCGGCAGCGCTGGTTGGGACGATGAATGTCACGCCAACCCAAAGGAACGAGCTGAAGATCACGAAACTCGCCAGGATGACACCGATGGCCAGAAACTCGTTGCTCATCACCGGTCCGATTTCCGAGAAACTGGGAAGTTCCACGAAACGCGTTCCGGCTATGGCCACGAAGTGAACGGCAAAGACGGCGACGCCGAAACACAGTGTACCAAGCAGGATGTTCCTCGGACGCCTGTTGCCGTAGGCGACCCAGAACGCCGCGACGCAAAGAACCAGCGCCGCCAGCACAGCCAGAAGTATGCCACCCGGCGTGTAAACCGCGCGACAAAGTTCAAGGCCGGCCATCCCCAGATAGTGCATCACCAGTATCCCCACTGCGACAAGGGCGCCCGCGCCGACGATGCTTGCCGGTGTTCGTTTCACGAAGTGAAGAAGGGTGAGAGCGACGCTCACGATCAGGATCGCCACAAGCGCCGACGCCAGCGTCACCGCCGCATCATAGTAGAACGGGATCGGCAGTTGCAGGCCAAGCATGGCAACGAAATGCATGGACCATATGCCGCCGCCGAGCGCCAGTGATGCAAGCGCGATCGCCAGCTTCCTTTGGCGGACAGTCCTCTGCGACAGGTCCTGCGTCAAAGTCAGGCCGGTGAAGCCTGCGACGAGAGCAACGACAAGCGAGGCTGCAACGAGCCAGAGGTTGTGACTGACGACGAGGAATTCCATCATGAAACGATGCAAGACAGCAGAAGTGGAGGCAACGGTATTATTTTCGGTGCTATTCGAGCAAGGGCACGGTGCTTGCCTTCACCTTCACCTTCGCCTTCACCTTCACCTTCACCGTGCGCCCGCGACTATTGATTTGGAGGGTGCCGGGATACGCGTCCCCGAATTCGTTTGGAGCGCCGAATGGTCGAACAGGGCTATTTCCCGGTTGGTTTCGCTTACTTCCCACGGTGGCTGTGCCAGAACCCATTGAGACCTTTGGTTCCGACTGCTGCGGCACCGGAGCGATAGGCATTTCAGCCTCCGTAACTTGTTTCCGTTGAAGGTCCCGAATTGGATTCGTCTTTCGAACCTTGCCGCACCAGTGTTCAGCGGGCTTATGCGGCTTTTCGACCCCAGGTTTGGAAGACACGGGGAGTGCTCATGGAAACGTTGCGATCCCTGGCCGCAGCTATCAACTCCGCTTCGATTCTGTCTACGTCATCCTGCGTCGCGAGACCTGCTTCGACGGCGCGCCCGGCAATGCCCTGCAAGGTGAGTGGTGATATCATCTTCACTTCGCCTGTAACCCCCGCAGGTTGGTGAACCTGCATCCCGATGTCGGCAAAACCGGCCTGCCGGAGCATGCCGGGCAATCTCGGACCGATATTCGCATCGCCCCCGGTCGTCGCGGCCAGCGCAGTGTAGAGTTTGACATAGTCGTCCATCGCCCGAGAAGTGGGATAGGTGAAATGCGATGAGAACTCGACATCCTCAACAATCACCAGGCCGCCCGGACGCAGCATGCCATGCATCCCTGAGAGAGCCTTCATCGGATCCGCCAGGTGGCTCAGCACGAAGCGGGCATAAACGACGTCGAATGTCTCATCGGGCTCCAGATCGTAGACGCTCTCCGCGCGAAAGTTCAGGTTCGAAATGCCTGCATCAGCAGCTTCCTGCGCGGCCATCTCCACTTTGACCGGATCGAAATCAATCCCGGTCACGCGCCCATCAGTCCCGACACGACGGGCAAGCAACTGTGATACGTCGCCGCCGCCGCATCCGACATCAAGGCATGTCATGCCCAGGGTCACGCCTGCGACCTTGAAGAGATGACTCGTTCCCTCTTCCATGATGCGGGCTAGAACCCGCAAGCGTTCGCGCCCGGTCTTGCCATGGGCAAGAACGTATCGGTTCAAATCGGCTTCGCCATTGCTCATGCGTCAAGACCCCGACATTCGCGTTCAACGAACCAGCTTGCCCGACGGGTATAACTGGGTCACAGAGCGATTGCCAAAGAAAGCCACCTGCATCGGCAACTTGCGCAAGAGTCCGATCCGGTCTCTGGACCTTTTCCTTTGTGCGGGTCATCGTCCCGGCATGGCTCACCGTTTCGACATCCGCGTGTACTACGAAGACACCGATCTTGCGGGCATCGTCTACTATGCCAATTACCTCAAGTTCATCGAGCGTGCGCGCACCGAGTGGGTCCGCGGGCTGGGGATCGATCAGGCGAAACTGAAGGCGGAAGAGGGCATTGTCTTTGCCGTGCGGCGCGTCGAGGCGAATTATCTTTCACCCGCTCGGTTCGATGATGTGCTGACGGTCGAGACCGAGATCGGTGAACTGACCGGAGCACGCATCACACTGTCTCAGGTCGTGAAGCGTGACGGCGAACGTCTCTTCGAAGCCATGGTGATGCTCGTTGCCCTGACCGAGGCCGGTCGGCCTGCACGTCTCCCGGCGGATGTTCGCCGAAGGATGGGCTGAGGCAAGGCGCCGCTCCGCCCGCACGCGCTTGTTATGGCATATCCGCTTGCGCTCATGTAATCTGCCCCCAATTCAGGCTCGCGAAGACAAAAGACGGGCCGGCAAAGAGAGCAGACATATGGAAACGGAAACACTTGCGCTGGCGCAGGAGATTGATTTCTCCATGTGGGCGCTGTTCGCGCGTGCAACGATTACAGTGAAGCTGGTGATGATCCTGCTGATCATTTCCTCGTTCTGGGGATGGGCGGTCATTATCAACAAGCATCGGCTCTACAAAAGGGCGCGCCGCGAGTCCGAGGATTTCGAGGAAGCGTTCTGGTCCGGCGAGCCGCTCGATACGCTATACGAGCAGATCGGGCCGACCCCGGACGGGCCTGCTCAAAGGATATTCGCGGCAGGCATGACCGAATGGCGGCGCTCGCACCGCAGAGACGGCGGGCTGATCGCCGGAGCCGCTGCGCGGATCGACCGGTCGATGGATGTTGCGATCGCCAAGGAAAGCGAAGCGCTTGAACGGGGCCTGCCGCTTCTCGCGACCATCGGATCGACAGCGCCTTTCGTGGGGCTTTTCGGGACGGTCTGGGGTATCATGCACGCCTTCATCGAAATCGCGGAGCAGCAGAACACGAACCTCGCTGTCGTCGCGCCCGGCATCGCAGAGGCCCTTCTGGCCACGGGTCTTGGCCTCCTGGCGGCGATCCCGGCGGTGGTGTTCTACAACAAGCTTTCCGCCGACAGCGAGCGGATCATCGGCGGCTATGAAAGCTTCGCCGACGAGTTCTCGACCATCCTGTCCCGCCAGCTGGACGCAGCCTGATGGGGGCCGGTGTCATTCAGTCCGATGGCGGTGGCTCACGCCGCCGCAGGCGCGGTCGGAAACGGCCGATGTCCGAGATCAACGTCACGCCCTTCGTGGACGTGATGCTCGTGCTTCTGATCATCTTCATGGTGGCCGCGCCTCTGCTGACGGTCGGCGTCGAAGTCGATATGCCCGACACCGCGGCACAGCCGTTGCCGAACGAGCAGGAAGAACCGCTCGCCGTGACGATGACCGCTGACGGGCGCATCACGATCATGGAAACCGAGGTATCTCCGGGCGAGATCGTACCGCGCCTTCAGTCGATCCTGAGCGAACGGACGTCGAACAAGATCTTCATCCGAGCTGACGGCGCGCTGCCCTATGGCAATGTCGCCGAACTGATGGGCGCCCTGAATGCCGCTGGTCTGACGAACCTCGTCTTCGTGACCGATGCGGGCGGGCCAAGGTTCGGCGGCGGAAGCGAGTAGGTCCGAATTGCAGACAGGCTGGTATATCTCCGGCGCGGGGCACATCACCCTGATTGTCTTCGTCCTCTTCGGAGGACTGTTTTCGCGCGACCGCCTGCAGGAGGTTGCCGTGGCCGAAGTCTCCGTGATGACCGAGGCAGAGTTTGCAGCGCTGATGCCGCGCGCGACCGCGCCCGATATTGCCACCGATGCGCCCGAGGTCACTCCCCCGGTGCCCGAAGAGGCGGCGCCGGAGGCTCCGGCGGAGGACGCCGCGCCGGAAGTCAGCGAACCTGAGCAGGTCGAAACACCCGAAACGCCGGACGAGCCATTGGTCGAGACGCCAGCTCCCTTGCGCGAGGCCGTCGCGGTCGAGGACGCTCCGCCGATCCCGCTGCCGCCCACCGATATTGATGGCACCGCGCCCGAACCGGACGCGATCGCGGCGCCCGCGCCGCGCGTCGCGCCTGTGCCCCAGGTTGCCCCTCCGCCGGTTGTCGAAGCAGCGCCCGAGGTCATCGAGGATTCGGCGCCTGCCCCGGATGAACCGCCCGTGGATGTGGTCGAGGAAGAAACCCCGCCGGCTGCTCCCGAAGAGGCCAGCGACCGGATCGTGACCGAAGCCGAAGAGGTCGAGAATTACGCCCCAGCCAGTTCGATGCGCCCGCGTTCCCGGCCTCCGAAGCCTGTCCGTGCAGCCGAGACGCCGCGCGAGCAGCCGACAGAGACGAGAGACCCGGTTGCGGATGCCGTGGCAGCGGCCGTCGCAGAGGCGAACACACCGGCGCCATCCGCACCCACCGGCCCGCCACTCACGGGTGGTGAGAAAGATGCGCTCCGGGTTTCGGTCAGCCAGTGCTGGAACGTCGGTTCTCTCTCGACCGAGGCGCTGGCCACAACGGTTGTCGTGGCGGTCTCGATGCAGGAAACGGGTGTTCCCGACAACGGCTCTATCCGCATGGTCTCGTTCTCGGGCGGGTCCGAAGCAGGCGCACGCCAGGCCTTCGAAGCTGCCCGGCGGGCAATAATTCGCTGTGGGGCTCGCGGTTTTCCGCTTCCGGTGGAAAAATACAGCCAATGGCGCGATATCGAAATGACGTTCAACCCTGAAGGGATGCAGTTCCGATGAAGTATCTGGTCGCTCTCCTCGCCGCTCTGACACTCGCATGGCCCGCGACGGCGCAGGAAAGAAGCGGGCCGCTGAGGATCGAGATCACACAGGGCGTAATCGAACCGGTGCCGATCGCCGTCGCTCCGTTCATCGCCGAAACCCCGGCGGCGGCGGATTATGCCCGAGAGATCACGAACGTCGTTTCTTCGGACCTGACTGGCACCGGCCTGTTCCGTGACGTTCCCCGCGACGCGTACATCAGCCAGGTGGCATCATTCGACGCACCCGTTGCCTATGCTGACTGGCGGGCGATCAACGTCGAGGCGCTTGTCGTGGGTGCCGTGACGCTGACCTCAGGCAATCGGCTGGTCGTGAAATTCCGTCTGTTCGACATCTTCACCGGCGCGCCTCTCGGTGATGGTCTGCAATTCGCCGGCGACACGAACTCGTGGCGGCGCGTGGCGCACAAGGTCTCCGATCAGGTCTATTCGCGGATCACGGGCGAGGGCGGATATTTCGACAGTCGCGTGGTGTATGTCGAGGAAACGGGCCCGAAGAACAACCGCGCGAAACGGCTGGCGATCATGGATTATGACGGCGCCAACGTGCAGTACCTGACCGACAACGCCTCGATCGTCCTGGCGCCGCGCTTCTCGCCCACTGGCGATAGGGTGCTCTACACGAGCTATGAAAGCGGCTTCCCGCAGATCTACGAATTGTCTGTCGGGTCGGTCTCCAAGCGTGCGCTCGGCCTCGACGCGCAAACCATGACCTTCGCACCCCGTTATGCGCCGAACGGTCAGACCGTCGTCTACAGCCAGGCAGAAGGCGGCAACACGGACATCTACCGACTGGACCTCGCCTCGGGCCAGCGCACCCGCCTGACCTCGGCGCCTTCCATCGAAACCGCACCGTCATTCTCGCCGGACGGCAGCCAGGTCGTCTTCGAGAGCGACCGGTCCGGCAACCAGCAACTCTACATCATGCCGGCGGGTGGGGGAGAACCGAAGCGCATCAGCTTCGGACAGGGGCGCTACGGTACTCCGGTTTGGTCACCCCGAGGTGATTATATCGCATTCACAAAGCAGAACGCGGGCCGCTTCCACATCGGAGTCATGCGCACCGACGGCAGCCAGGAACGTCTGCTGACCGCGTCTTTCCTCGATGAAGGTCCGACCTGGGCGCCGAACGGGCGCGTGCTGATGTTCACCCGCGAAAGCGCAGGCGCCTCGGGCGAGCCGGCGCTCTTCAGCGTCGATATCTCGGGTCGCAACCTGCGCCGGGTCCCGACGAACACGGCGGCATCTGATCCGGCTTGGTCGCCGCTCCTGCCGTGACGCGCTGGGCGAGAACAGGCACGCGGCAAGCAGAGGTATTGTGCGGCTTCGAACTCGCCCGCAAAGGCGACGACGGCAGCAGATCGTCGAATTTCGCCAATGCGAACCGACGCCCGTTTTCATTGGCTACAGCCAATGGTAGAATGATCTTTGAGCAGAGAACAAAACCAAACAGGTGATCCAGATGAACATTCTCAAGACAGCAGCGCTTTTCGCCGTTTTGGCGGCTCTCGGCGCGTGTACCAATGCCGACCGTTTCGGACCCGGCGGTGCGGGCGGGGCAGGCGGAGCGGGCGGCATCGCCGGCTCGGTCAGCGATCCCACATCGCCCGCCTATTTCAACCAGGCCATCGGCGACCGCGTGCTTTTTGCCGTCGACCAGTCGACCCTGACGCCCGAGGCGATCGCGACGCTGGATGAGCAGGCGCGTTGGCTCCTGACCAACACAGCCTATTCCGCGCTGATCGAAGGCCATGCCGACGAGCAGGGCACGCGCGAATACAACATCGCCCTTGGTGCGCGCCGCGCCGAAGCAGTGCAGACCTACCTCATTTCCCGCGGCGTCGCGCCGAACCGTCTGAGGACGATCAGCTATGGCAAGGAACGCCCGATCGAGATCTGTTCGGACGAAAGCTGCTACCGCCAGAACCGCCGCGCCGTGACAGTCATCACCGCCGGCGCGGGCGTCTGATCCCGGAGGAAAGCCCATGCGCGCGTTTCTGATCGCTGCATTTCTGGTCGCAACGCCTGCCATCGCGCAGGACCGTGCGGCAACTCTGGCGGATATCCGTCAGGAACTGACGGTCCTTTACGTCGAGATCCAGAAACTGAAACGCGAGCTGTCGACCACCGGGGGTGCAAATTCCAACCTCTCGGCGACGAACACGCTTGATCGGGTCAACCAGATGGAAGCCGAACTGCAGCGCCTGACGGCGGCGACCGAACAACTGACGAACCGGGTCGATTCCGTCGTGGCGGACGGAACGAACCGGATCGGCGATCTCGAGTTTCGTCTATGCGAACTCGAAGCGGGCTGCGACATCGGCGCGTTGGGCGATACCCCGACGCTCGGCGGCGGCGCTCTGCCGCCCGCCAACGCAACGGCGCCGGTGGCTCAGGCTCCCGTCACGGATGGCGGCTCCCAGATTGGAGGCGTTGCCGCCGGAAGCATCGACACGGCGGGCGTCGAACTTGCCGTCGCCGAACGCGAGGATTTCGAGCGCGCACGGGCAGCCTACGAGTCGGGCGACTATCAAGGGGCCGCCGATCAGCTGCAAAGGTTCACCGACACCTACCAGGGCGGTCCCCTCAGCGGTCTTGCGCATCTGATGCGGGGCGAGGCGCTGCAGAACCTGGGCAAGACTTCCAGCGCGGCGCGCGCCTATCTGGAAAGCTACTCCGGCACACCGAACGGCCCGACGTCTCCGACGGCTTTGCTCAAGCTCGGCTTGGCGCTTGACGGCCTCGGTCAGTCCTCCGAGGCCTGCATTACCCTGTCCGAAGTCACGCTTCGTTTCCCGTCCTCCGAAGCCTCGATCGAGGCGCAGGCGGCTCGGGCCAGCATGGGGTGCTCGTGAGCGGGGAAGAAAGGTCAGGCGACCCGAACCGGCATTCCAGCGCTTCAGTGCTGAAACGCGCCCAGCCGACCCGGCTGGGCGTTGGCGTGTCCGGAGGGGGCGACTCCATGGCGCTGCTCGACATGATGATCGTCTACGGTTTGGAGCATGGTCTTCCCGTGGAAGCCGTGACCGTTGATCACGGCCTCAGGCCCGAGGCGGCCGACGAAGCCGAATCCGTGTCGCGGTTCTGCGCAGCCCGGGGCGTTCCGCACAGCACGCTCCAATGGAACCGCGCGGTGGAAAGCGGTAATCTCCAGGCCGAGGCGCGGGAGGCACGCTATAGAATGATCGCCGACTGGGCGCGCGCGCGCGGCATCGACTGTGTCGCGTTGGGCCATACGATGGATGATCAGGCCGAAACATTCCTCATGCGTTTGGCACGCAAGTCTGGCGTGGACGGCCTTGCGGCGATGGACGCGCAGTTCGAGCGAAACGGCATACGCTGGATCAGACCCTTGCTCGGCAGGTCACGCGCTGAGCTTCGCGAGTACCTGGTAAACCGTTCCATCGCCTGGATCGAGGACCCGTCCAATGAGAACAGGCAGTTCGAAAGGATAAGAGCGCGTGATGCGCTTTCCGCTCTGTCGGGACTCGGAATCGATGCCGAAGCGTTGTCTGACGTCAGCCATCAACTTGCGGCAGCCAGGCAGGCGCTGAACTACTACGCGGTTCAGGAGGCGACCCGCATCGTCGCTGAAGATCACGGCGACATCCTGCTGACGGGATTTAGGCAACCGTCTGTCCCCGACGAGATCGAGCGCCGACTGCTCGTCTCGGCCCTCCAGTGGGTCGGCGGCCTGACTTATCCGCCCCGCCGCAGCGCGCTTGCCGAACTGGAAATCGCGCTGTGCGGAGAAGCCCGGACCCATACGCTGTGCGGCTGCATCTTGAGCCTTTCTGTATCCTCTGGTGAGCATGACGCTGGACTGAGAATCTCTCGCGAATACAACGCGGTAAAGAGTATTCACTGTCCGACGGACCAGATGTGGGACGGTCGCTGGAAACTCGACGGTCCCCATGCCGCCGATCTCGAGATTCGCGCGCTCGGCGACGCAGTGAAGGACTGCCCGGAATGGCGCGAAACCGGGCGTCCGCGCACCAGCCTTTTGTCGTCGCCCGCGGTCTGGCGCGGGGATCAACTGATCGCAGCTCCCGTGGCAGGCTTTTTGAACGGCTGGACCGCATCGGCAACAGGGCGCGGCAGTTTTACCCAATTCCTCTTATCCCGTTGAAGATCCGGCCTCGATGGCTATTTAATGTGGCAGCCCGGCAGAGATGCGCTCTGCCACTGCCAAAATTCCAAAGGAGCCCCCTTTGAACAACGCGCGCAGCATCGCCTTCTGGGTCGTCCTGTTCCTGATGATCCTGGCGCTATTCAACCTGATTTCCGGCGGACAATCCTCGATTGCCACCAACACGGTCAGCTATTCGGAGTTCGTCGGCCGGGTTCAGTCCGGTGATGTCAAGACGGCAACCGTGGACGGCGAAAGGATCATTTTCCGCGGCATCGATGACCGTGACTATGTCACGATCCAGCCCGAAGGCGCCAATACGACCAACCTTCTGGTCGACAACAATGTCTCGTTCAGCGCCAAGCCGCAGGAACAGTCGGGTTTCGTCACAATCCTGATGACCTTCCTGCCGTTCCTTCTCCTGATCGGCGTCTGGATCTACTTCATGAACCGGATGCAGGGCGGTGGACGTGGTGGTGCGATGGGCTTCGGCAAATCGCGCGCCAAGCTTCTGACCGAGAAGCACGGCCGCGTCACTTTCGATGACGTGGCGGGCATCGACGAGGCCAAGGAAGAACTGGAAGAGATCGTTGAGTTCCTGCGCAATCCGCAGAAGTTCTCCCGCCTTGGCGGCAAGATACCGAAAGGCGCCCTCCTTGTTGGCCCTCCGGGTACCGGTAAGACGCTTCTGGCCCGCGCGATCGCGGGCGAGGCGGGTGTGCCCTTCTTCACCATCTCGGGTTCCGACTTCGTCGAGATGTTCGTGGGCGTGGGTGCCAGCCGTGTCCGCGACATGTTCGAACAGGCGAAGAAGAACGCGCCCTGCATCGTCTTCATCGACGAAATCGACGCCGTGGGCCGCTCGCGTGGCGTCGGCTACGGCGGCGGCAATGACGAGCGCGAGCAGACGCTGAACCAGCTTCTGGTCGAGATGGATGGCTTCGAGGCGAACGAGGGCATCATCATCGTCGCGGCGACCAACCGGCCGGACGTTCTGGACCCGGCGCTTCTACGCCCTGGCCGCTTCGACCGTCAGGTGCAGGTGCCGAACCCCGACATCAAGGGCCGCGAGAAGATCCTTGGCGTGCATGCCCGCAAGGTGCCGTTGGGTCCGGACGTAGATCTGCGCATCATCGCGCGCGGCACGCCCGGTTTCTCGGGTGCCGACCTGGCGAACCTCGTGAACGAGGCTGCCTTGATGGCTGCCCGCGTGGGCCGGCGCTTCGTGACGATGGAGGATTTCGAGAACGCAAAGGACAAGGTCATGATGGGTGCCGAGCGGCGCTCGATGGTCATGACCGAGGACGAGAAGAAGCTGACTGCCTATCACGAGGCGGGCCATGCCATCGTTGGCCTGAACGTCCCGCAGCACGACCCGATCCACAAGGCAACGATCATTCCGCGCGGCCGGGCGCTGGGCCTCGTGCTCTCGCTGCCTGAGCGGGATCAGCTGTCTGTCAGCTATCGCAAGTACAAGTCCAAGATCGCCATGGCGATGGGCGGGCGCGTGGCCGAGGAGCTGATCTTCGGAGCTGACAATGTCACCTCCGGTGCAGCCTCCGACATCCAGCAGGTCTCCAGGATTGCGCGGGCCATGGTCACGCAGTTCGGCTTCGCGCCGGAACTGGGCTACGTGGACTACGCCAACGAGCAGCAGTCCTACCTGGGCAGCTACCAGGGAGGCGCAAGCCATTCAGCAGCCACGCAGAAGATGATCGACGACAAGGTCAAGGAAATCGTCGACGAGGGCTACGAGGTGGCCAAGCGGATCCTGACCGAAAAGCATGACGATCTGGAGCGTCTGGCCCAGGGCCTTCTCGAATACGAAACCCTGACAGGCGACGAGATCACCAAGGTGATCGCCGGAGAGCCGCTGAACCGGGGCGACGATGACGATACGCCCGCCAGCACGGGCGGCACCGCCAGCGTCACGGCCATACCGAAAACAAAGCCGCGCAAGAAGGGCGGCGATGGCGGGATGGAACCGGAGCCCACGGCCTGATCGAAGACCTCTCAATGCCCCGCCAAGTGCGGGGCATTGTTTTTTGGTCCGGCCCCTTGTTCAATCATGTGGAACCGGAGGGTGCCGATGACACTGTCGAATATTGCCGATATCGCCGACCTGGTCGCCGCAGCCGCGATCATTCTGTCGCTGATCTTTGTCGGCTACGAGCTTCATCTCACGCGCAAGCAGTCCGAATTGTCGAACTGGCGCGAGGTGCTGGATGCGCTGACGGCGTACAAGGGCGTGACCAATGATCGGGATTTCGCGGAATTCCTGGTTCGTGCGCATCGGGACTACGATGCGCTCAGCGAGGGCGAAAAGCTGAGCTTCGGTCTGTATCTCGAGCAGGGAATTCACATCATCGGGAACTTCGTGAAGCACAACGACTCGCTGCCGCGAAAACTGGTCGGACTCGAGCAGGCCATTACAAACATGTTCTTCGAGATGCTCACGACGCCCGGCGGAGCCGCCTGGTGGGCCGAAGCGCACGAGCGCGGCCGGTTCATGCCCGACACCTACCGGATCGTCGACGGCTTTCTGGCGCGGCGTGCTGCGAACGAGGGCAAACCGCTGATCTCCTGAGGAATCCAGAATCAGCTTGCACAATCCTTCTCCAACGCCAACATCGCGCCCATGCCCGCTCTCATCCCAACCGACCACGCAGCAACGATTACCTGGCTTGGCCGTGTCCCGCACCGGGACGCCTCCGAGATCGAGACGATCGCCATTCCCGAGATGCCCCTGACATTTGCCGGGCTTGCCGGCGAGGTCCATGCCGGAGAGACCCGCCCATCCTGCTCGCGCGTGACCGCACAGCATCCCAAGGGTACGCCGATCCGGAACGTCCGGCAGATCTCCATCGTTTCCGCCGAAGAACTGGCCCGGATCGCCCAGGCGATCGGACTCGACGCGCTCGACCCGGCCTGGCTGGGCGCGTCCGTCGTGATCGACGGTATCCCGGACTTCAGCCATGTCCCGCCGTCCTCGCGTTTGCAGGGGCCGGACGGAGCAACGGTCACCATCGATATGCAGAACCGCCCCTGCCACTTTCCCTCCATGACGATCGAGTCTGCCCGCCCCGGGCATGGCAAGGCGTTCAGAGCGGCCGCCAAGGGACAGCGCGGCGTGACGGCCTGGGTCGAACGCGAGGGTGTCTTCCGGATCGGGGATAGGCTGCGCCTGCATGTCCCGGATCAACGGGCGTGGCGGCCGAACTGACTCGAAAAGAGCCATCCGACGCAACCGGTGTCAGAAATGTCGAAAAAATGCCGTCCCCGCTCTGGACCAGCGTGTATGGCGGGGCCAAGGGCGGCATACCGCCGTCTACCGATAGGGAACTGTCATGACCGTCAAATCCGATATCGAAATCGCCCGTGCCGCGAAAAAGAAACCAATCCTTGAAATTGGCGAAAGGATCGGGATAGGGGCCGAGCATCTGCTGCCCTACGGCCATGACAAGGCCAAGGTCAGTCAGGACTTCATCAACGAGGTGAAAGACCGCAAGAGCGGCAAGTTGATTCTCGTGACCGCGATCAACCCGACCCCGGCCGGCGAGGGAAAGACGACGACGACGGTAGGCCTTGGCGATGGACTGAACGCCATCGGCAAGAGGGCGATGATCTGCATCCGCGAGGCTTCGCTTGGCCCGAACTTCGGGATGAAGGGCGGCGCAGCGGGCGGCGGCTATGCCCAGGTTGTGCCGATGGAGGACATGAACCTTCACTTCACCGGCGATTTCCACGCGATCACCGCGGCGCACAACCTGCTCTCCGCCATGATCGACAACCACATCTACTGGGGAAATGAACTGCAGATCGACGAACGGCGCGTTTCGTGGCGCCGGGTGCTCGACATGAACGACCGCGCGCTCCGGGATGTTGTGACGTCTCTGGGTGGAGTGTCGAACGGCTTCCCGCGCCAGACAGGCTTCGACATCACCGTTGCGTCCGAGGTGATGGCGATCCTCTGCCTGTCGACCGATCTCAAGGACCTCGAAAAGCGCCTGGGTGACATGATCGTGGCCTACCGCCGCGACAAGAGCCCGATCTACGCACGCGATATCAAGGCTGACGGAGCCATGACGGTTCTCCTGAAAGACGCGATGCAGCCGAACCTCGTGCAGACGCTCGAGAACAACCCGGCCTTCGTCCACGGCGGCCCATTCGCCAACATCGCACATGGCTGCAACTCTGTGATCGCGACGACAACGGCCCTCAAACTGGCCGACTACGTGGTGACCGAGGCAGGCTTCGGCGCGGATCTCGGTGCCGAGAAGTTCATGAACATCAAGTGCCGCAAGGCCGGCCTCGCGCCCGACTGCGTCGTGCTGGTGGCCACTGTGCGCGCCATGAAGATGAACGGCGGCGTGGCCAAGGCGGATCTGGGGGCCGAGAACGTCGCCGCAGTCAAGGAAGGCTGCGCCAACCTCGGACGGCACATCGCGAACCTCAAGCAGTTCGGCGTGCCGGTAGTGGTCGCGATCAACCACTTCATCAAGGACACCGATGCCGAGATCGCTGCGGTGCAGGAATACGTGAAAAAGCAGGGGTCCGAAGCGATCGTCTCGAAGCACTGGGCCGACGGTTCGCAAGGGTCGAAGGAACTGGCGACCCGCGTGGCCGAGATCGCGGACTCAGGCCGCTCGCAGTTCTCGCCGCTCTATCCGGACGAGATGCCGCTTTTCAAGAAGATCGACCGCATCGCGAAAGCGATCTATCACGCAGACGAAGTGATCGCCGACAAGAAGATCCGCGATCAGCTGAAGGAGTGGGAGGCGCAGGGTTACGGCAATCTGCCGGTCTGTATGGCGAAAACCCAGTACAGTTTCTCGACCGACCCGAACCTCCGCGGCGCGCCGACCGGTCATTCGGTGCCGATCCGCGAAGTGCGGCTTTCGGCGGGGGCAGGGTTCGTCGTGGTCATCTGCGGAGAGATCATGACGATGCCGGGTCTTCCTCGGGTGCCTGCGGCCGAGAATATCAGGCTAAACGAAGCCGGCGAGATCGAAGGGCTGTTTTGACAATCGCAGCCTGGTCTTGCCCATCCGGGGCAGAGTGGACTAGGCGTGGCTGAGTGCGAGGAAGAGGTAAAGGCATGACCGCAACCATCATCGACGGCAAGGCTTTCGCGGCGACTGTTCGCGAGAAGGTGGCGACTCACGTCGCGCGCCTGAAGGACGAACACGGTATCACCCCGGGCCTCGCCGTGGTGTTGGTGGGCGAGGACCCGGCCAGTCAGGTCTATGTGCGTTCGAAGGGCAAACAGACTGTCGAAGCGGGCATGAAATCGGTCGAGCACAAGCTGCCGGCCGATACCTCCGAAGCCCATCTTCTCGCGCTGATAGACGAGCTGAACAACGATTCCTCGATTCACGGCATCCTTGTCCAGCTTCCATTGCCGAAACACCTGAACGAAGACCTCGTGATCAACGCGATCAATCCGGCAAAGGATGTCGATGGATTCCACATCTCTAACGTGGGTCTGCTCGGTACCGGCCAGAAAAGCATGGTGCCCTGCACGCCGCTCGGCTGCCTGATGATGCTGCGCGATCATCATGGCTCCTTGTCCGGTCTGGATGCTGTGGTGATTGGCCGGTCGAACATCGTGGGCAAGCCGATGGCGCAGCTTCTTCTCGGTGACAGCTGCACGGTCACCATCGCGCACAGCCGTACGAAAGACCTGCCCGACGTGGTGCGCCGGGCCGATATCGTGGTGGCGGCCGTTGGCCGTCCCCAGATGGTGCCGGGCGACTGGATCAAGCCGGGTGCCACCGTGATCGACGTGGGCATCAACCGGATCGACGCAGGCGCGGGCAAGACCCGTCTCGTCGGCGACGTGGAGTTCGACAGTGCCTCCCGTGTTGCCGGCGCGATTACCCCCGTTCCGGGCGGCGTTGGTCCAATGACAATTGCCTGTCTTCTGGCAAACACCGTGACGGCGTGTTGCCGGATGCATGGTCTGGCCGAGCCCGAGGGCCTCACTGCCTGAGCATTGTTGCAACGGGTCGGCGTTTTCTTTTTCCGGGCAACGCCATATTTGCGCCCTTTCAAGCTATTATGCTGCTTCGAGTTCAAAGAGGACCTGAGCATCATGTTGAACGTGATCATCGTCGTTCTGACGATTGGCTACATTCTGGTTGCCTATGTCGGGCCTGTGGTCGCCCTCGGCCTGTCCGGCTTCTGGGCCTATCAGTCGTATCAGGCTGACGGCGGCATCGGTGGGGCCATCGCGACATTCATCATCAGCGCAATCGTCCTGCTGATCGCCCTGATGCTGGCCAAGCGGATAATGAAATGGCTGATGAACAAGGTTGATCTGGGAGACGACACCGAGGCCGTCTCTGGCGAGTGAACGACCTTCCGACAAGGCGCCCCTCGTCGAATTGCCATCACTGGGGTGATTGAGTCACCGGGATCATCGTGCCCTGCAAGATCGCGACCTGTTTGCGTACGCCGTCTGTCTCTGCGAACACATCTGCCTGGACGACGGTGATGCGCGCTCCGGGCTTGATGACGCGGCCCTCCGCGATCAGCCGGTCGCCGACAGCGGGGCGCAGCAGGTTGATCTTCATCTCGACCGTCATGATCTCGTCGTCCGGCTCGAACAATGTCAGGGCGGCATAACCGGCCGCGCTGTCGCCGATGGCAAAGGTCAGTGCGGCATGACCCGCATCCTGCTGCTGGCGGCTCCCGGGCAGGATTGGCGCAGCGATCCGGGCGGTTCCCTTGCCCAGGTCAAGCAACTCTGCGCCCAGCGTCGTCATCATCGTCTGCCGTGCGAAAGACGCGCGGACCTTTGCATCGATTTCGGGTGTCAGCATCATGCGGCCCTCGGAACGGGTACGGCCAGGATGGATCGGCCGGTCAGGTAGGCAATCGCCTTTTCGTCAAAAAGCGCGCGCAGAACCGGTGTAGTCCAGTCCAGACCGCCGGTATAGCAGCCATATGCGGGCAGGATCATCCTCCGCTGGTCGACCATGAAACATGGCCGCCGCGCGGCGCGCAGGCGCGCCTTCGGGTGATAATGCCCCGAAATCTCGCCCGGCTCCGCGCCTTCCGCCGCAACGTGCCGGAAGGTGATCGGCCCGATCTTCGCTTCCGAAAGATGGCTGCCTCCGATGTCCAGTGGCCCCGGATCGTGATTGCCTTCGATCCAGACCCAGCGCCGCCCGGCCTGCAGGCGCCGGATCCAGTCGCGATGCGTGTCATCCAGCGCTTCTCCGGCGGCCAGATCGTCGAAGCTGTCGCCAAGGCAGATCACCGTCCTTGCCCTGGTCGAGCCGATATCGCGTTCCAGCCGGTCAAGGGTCTCGGCCGTCTCGTAAGGCGGCAAGAGCGCCCCGCCACGCCGCGCAATCCGTTCCGATTTTCCCAGGTGCAGATCCGAGACCACCAGCAGATTCTCCGAAGCCCAGTGAAGAGCGCCGGAACCCCGCGCGGTCAGCCGTTCGCCGGCAAAGGTCAGGTCCACGAAGTTCATGCTTCGTTCCTACGCCGTCACCGCATGATTTGGCAAGGCTTGACCTTCGCCTCGGCTCTTGTCACTTCCCCGCCATGGAACGGAAATCCCCATCGGGCGCCCCCTGGCGCAACTTCTACGGACGTGTTCGCGGCAAGGGACTGCGCGACAGCCAGAAATCCTATCTGAAGGACCTCGAGGAGATCGGTCTCGAACGGGTCGACTGGGAAGACAATCCCGACCGCGCGATGCTGGACCTCGCGGCGATCTTCGGCAACCGTCCGGTCTGGCTGGAAGTCGGCTTTGGCGGCGGAGAACACATGGTGCATCAGGCCGTTGCCAATCCCGGCGTCGGGATTATCGGGGCCGAGCCTTATATCAACGGCGTGGCCATGCTCCTGGGCAAGATCCGCAGGGCCGGAGCGTTGAACATCCGCGTGCATCCGGGCGATGCGCGCGACCTGATGGATGTGCTGCCCGATGGTTCGATCGAGAAGGCTTTTCTCCTTTACCCGGATCCCTGGCCGAAGAAGAAACACCACCGGCGCCGCTTCGTGACACCCGAACATCTGCAGCCATTGCACAGGGTGCTTGCGCCCGGAGCCGAATTCCGGATCGCGACGGATATTCCCGACTATGTGCGCCAGGCGCTGGAAGAAGTGCCCAAGGCCGGGTTCGAATGGCTGGCCGAGCGTGCCGAGGACTGGCGCACACCCTGGTCCGACTGGATCAGCACGCGCTATGAGCAGAAGGCGCTGCGCGAAGGTCGCGTGCCGCACTATCTGACCTTCCGCCGGGTGTGACGCTTGGGACATGGACGATGTCCGATGTCTGCGCTAACAGAACGGCGACACGAGGGAGAACAACAATGTCCGGGCATGGCGAACCGCAACCGATGATCTCGCGCAAGGCCGCGGCCCTGAACGGCGTGGCCGAGGTGCCGGGTGACAAGTCGATTTCGCACCGTTCCCTGATCCTCGGCGCCTTGTCCGTTGGTGAAACTCGGGTGCGCGGCCTTCTCGAAGGCGAGGACGTCCTTGCAACGGCAGCCGCGATGCGCGCCTTCGGGGCCGAGGTGACGCGTGACGAGTCCGGCGAGTGGCACGTCCACGGCGTCGGCGTCGGCGGCTTCGCCGAACCGGACAATGTGATCGACTGCGGCAATGCCGGAACCGGCGTGCGCCTGATCATGGGCACGATGGCGACAACGCCGATCACCGCGACCTTCACCGGCGACGCCTCGCTCCGGTCGCGGCCGATGGGCCGCGTGACCGAGCCAATGGCGTTCTTCGGCGCGCGCGCCTACGGGCGCTCGGGTGGCCGACTGCCGATGACCGTCGTGGGCGCCGCAGATCCCGTCCCGGTCCGCTACACGCTGCCGATGCCGTCGGCGCAGGTGAAATCCGCCGTACTGCTGGCCGGGCTGAACGCGCCGGGCGAGACCGTCGTGATCGAAGGCGAGGCGACGCGGGACCATACCGAGCGGATGCTTCGGGGCTTCGGAGCGGTCGTCTCCGTCGAAGAAACAGGACAGGGCAGGGCGATCACGCTCAAGGGCCAGCCCGAGTTGAAGCCTCAGTCAATCGACGTGCCCCGCGACCCGTCCTCGGCTGCCTTCCCGGTTTGCGCCGCTCTGATTGTCGAGGGCTCGGACGTACTGGTGCCGACCATCGGATTGAACCCGACCCGCGCCGGGCTGTTCGAGACGCTCCGCGAGATGGGCGCCGACCTGACCTATGAGAACGAACGCGAGGAAGGTGGCGAGCCCGTGGCGGATCTGCGGGCCCGGTTCTCGCCGGACATGAAGGGTATCGAGGTGCCGCCGGATCGTGCCGCCAGCATGATCGACGAATACCCGATCCTGTCGGTGGTCGCGTCCTTTGCCGAAGGCAAGACGACGATGCGTGGTGTCAAGGAACTGCGCGTCAAGGAAAGCGACCGGATCGACGCGATGGCCAAGGGCCTGCGCGCCAATGGCGTGACCGTGGACGAAGGCGAGGACTGGTGGGAAGTCACCGGCCTTGGCGCGGGCGGCGTGCCGGGCGGTGGCATGGCCGAGGCGCGACTGGATCACCGGATCGCAATGTCGTTCCTGGTGCTGGGCATGGCCGCGCGCCAGGCCGTGACGATCGACGACGCCGCTCCTGTCGCAACATCCTTTCCTATCTTCCACGACCTGATGACAAGGCTCGGCGCTCGGTTCGAGCGGACCGGGCGGTGAATGGCTCCTGCCTCTGCGGCGCCGTCACCTACCATGTGACCGGCCCGCTTCGGCCCGTGATCGCCTGCCATTGCACCCAGTGCCGCAAGACCAGCGGACATCACGTGGCGGCGACCTCGGCACCAAGGGAGACCATCGAGATCGCCGGAGAGGTGCGGTGGTATCAGTCCTCCACGACCGCGCGGCGCGGGTTCTGTCCGGTCTGCGGCTCGAACCTCTTCTGGGACGGACCCGGCGCGAACCTCGCGATCATGGCGGGCACACTGGACAGTCCGACCGGATTGACGCTCAAGGCGCACATCTTCTGCGCCGACAAGGGTGATTACTACGAGATCGCCGATGGCCTGCCGCAGGCGGAAGCCGGCGATCCCGAATTCACCACTCAGGTATAGGCGTCCCGTAGCTGGCGACGCAGGATCTTACCCGATGCCGTTTTCGGGATCGCGTCGATGAAAGTCACCTCGGCTGGTATCTTGTAGCTGACCAGACGGCCCTCCAAAGCGCCGCGGATGGTGTCGGCAGTGCATTCCGCGCCCTCTCGACGGACTACGAAAGCGACGGGCAATTCGCCGGCCTCGTCATCGCGTTTGCCAAGAACGGCGCAGTCGGCGACCTCTGACAACTCCAGAAGCGCGGCCTCGACCTCGGCCGGGGCCACCTGGAAGCCCTTGTACTTGATCAGTTCCTTCAGGCGGTCCTTGATCCACAGCTCACCGTCATCGTCGATCAGGCCCAGGTCGCCGGTGCGCAGCCAGCCGTCCTGCACGATGGTTTCGGCGGTCGCTTCGGGCTTGTTCAGATAGCCCTTCATCACCTGCGGCCCCTTGATCCAGAGTTCGCCCTCGACATTCGCTCCGCAATCCTTCCCTGTTTCGGGATCGACGATCCGGCACTGCGTATTGGGCACGGCGACGCCCACGGCACCGGGCTTGGCGTTCTCTGCCGGCGCGATATGGCTGATGGGCGACAACTCTGTCATGCCATAAGCCTGCACGCCCTTGGCCCCGATCCGCGCCTTGATCGCGTTCATCAGCGTCTCGTCTGCCGGGGCTGCGGCGGAAAACACCTCGCGCACCGCGGACAGATCGTATTGATCGACCATCGGGTGCTTGGCCAGAGCGATGACGACGGGCGGCACGGCCCAGATGCGCGGGGTCTTGTACTCCTGCACGAGCTTGAGGAATTGCTCGAGGTCGAAGCGCGGCATGGTGACGCCGCCCGCGCCGCGCGCGAGGTAGACGTTCATCAGCACGGTCTGGCCGTAGATATGGAAGAAGGGCAGGAAGGCCACCGTCCATTCGCCGGGCTGGATATCGATGGCGCCCAGCGACTGGTCGACATTCGTGACGAGGTTGCGATGGGTCAGCATGACGCCCTTGGGCAGGCCCGTCGTCCCCGAGGAATAGGGCAGCACCACGACGTGCTCATCCAGGTCGACAGGCTCCTGCGCTTCGCGTGGCGCGCCCAGAAACGCCTCGAGAGAGGTTGCCCCGTCGGCCTCGCCCAGCACAACAATCTCGCGGACACCGCTGTCCTTTGCCGCCTCACGGGCCGTCTCGATGAAGGCCGGATGGGTGACAAGCAGCGTCGCCCCGCTGTCATTCAGCTGATAATTCAGTTCCCGTGCCGTATAGGTCGGGTTGGCCGTGGAAATCGTGCCCCCGGCATAGGCAACCCCATGGAACACAACGGGATAATCTATGTGATTGGTGGACATGATCGCCACCGTTTCACCCTCGAACCCGTGCTCGCCAAGCCCGCCCGCGAAGCGCTTGATCCGGTCCTTCAATTGCGCGCCGGTCAAGGTCTTGCCCGTGGGCCCATCGACCAGAACAGGCAGGTCCGCGCGCGAGTCAAGCCCTTCGAAGATCCGTTCGGTAATGGTGATGTCGCGCGAAGCGACGGGCGGGTAGCGGCTTTCGAAGATCATGAATGTCCTCCCGATTTTCCGGGAGAATGGGCGATTTTTTGTCATTCGTCCATGGCTGGTTGGGCGCGACTTTCCCCTGTCCAGGGCCTCCGAAATGTCCGGGCTGACCGGACCTCCGCTTCCGGTCGAATTTGCCTGTGCGAAGGGAGCGGGTCAGCCCCGCTCCCTGAAAAAATCTCAGGCGCCCACGGGCCTGTAAGCTCCGGTGGCCTGCCCGGCCTTCTTCATTGCGGCCATCGCCTCCTTCGAGGTCATCAGCTTCACGGTCGCCCCGCCGGCCATCGCGCCGGAGGCGCCGACGATAAGAGCGCCCGCCGCCATTGTCTCGTCATCCGGCGCTTCGATCAGCGCGATCACATCCTCTTCGCCGAAACAGAAGAACAGGTGGTGCAGCTTGCCGCCAAGCGCTTCGATCATCTTTCCCGCGGCGGCTTCCCGGTCCTCCGGATGGGCGACAAGAGACTTGATCGAATCCGTCGTGTAGCGACCTTTGAACAGGTAGAATGGCATGGGTTTTCCTCCCCAGTGGAACCGGGTCGGATGGGCGCGTCATGCGCGGCCGAATTCGAATTTTGCTGGCCCTCACCATCCCCCGGGCAGGTCCGATCCTAGCACGGATCGGACCCGAGCGGTGGGAAATCAGCCCAGCGCCTCGTTGCAGCGCCGGCAGGTGCCCGTATGCGCATGGGCACCCACATCGGGCAGGATCTTCCAGCAGCGCTGGCATTTCTCGCCGTCCGCCGTCTCGAAGACCACGCCGATCCCCTCGGTCTCCGGCAGGCGGAAGGCCTCGTCCGGTGCGGGGTCGTCGGTCAGCGAGACGCCTGACGTGATGCAGATATCCTCGAAGGCAACCGTCTTGAGTGCAGCCAGAACGTCCGGGTCGGCCACATGAACCACCGGCGCCGCCTCCAGCGAGGCGCCGATCACCTTGTCGCGGCGCTGAACTTCCAGCGCGGCGGTCACAACGCGCCGGGCGCGCCGGATCCCCGACCACTTCGCCGCCAACACCTCGTCGCGCCAGTCGGCCGGCGTCTCGGGCATGTCCTCCAAGTGCACGGACGACCCTTCGCCCGGGAACCGGTCCAGCCACACGTCCTCCATCGTGAAGACCAGGATCGGCGCCAGCCACGTGGTCAGCCGGTGGAACAGCAGGTCCAGAACAGTCCGCGCCGAGCGGCGACGCAGGCTATGGGCTCCGTCGCAGTACAGCGCGTCTTTCCGCACGTCGAAGTAGAAGGACGAGAGATCGACAGTGGCGAACTCGAAGATCGCGCGGAACACGCCCTGGAAGTCGTAGGCCTTGTAGCCGGCACGCACGCGCTCATCGAGTTCGGCCAGACGGTGCAGCACCCACCGCTCCAGTTCGGGCATGTCCGCAGGCTCGACGCGCTCGGCATCGGTGAAGCCCGCAAGGTTGCCCAGCATGAAGCGCATGGTGTTGCGCAGGCGGCGATAGCTGTCGGCAACGCCCTTCAGGATCTCCGGCCCGATCCGCTGGTCGGCGGTGTAGTCGGTCTGGGCGACCCAAAGCCGCAGGATATCCGCGCCGTATTGCTTGACCACCTCGTCCGGAACGATCGTGTTTCCGAGCGACTTGGACATCTTGTTGCCCTTCTCGTCCAGCGTGAAGCCGTGGGTGACTACGTTCCGATAGGGCGCGCGGCCCAGCGTACCGCAGGCCTGCAGCAGGGACGAATGGAACCAGCCCCGATGCTGGTCGGTGCCTTCCATATACACGTCCGCGATCCCGTCTTCGGTGCCGTCCGCGCGGTCACGCAGAACGAAGGCATGGGTCGAGCCGGAATCGAACCAGACGTCCAGCACGTCGAACACCTGGTCGTACTCGTCCGGGTTCGCGTCATTCGCCAGGAACCGCTCCTTGGCGCCGTCGGCATACCAGCAATCCGCGCCCTCGGCCTCGAATGCCTCGCCGATGCGCCAGTTGACGGCCTCGTTCCTCAGAAGGAAGTCTGCATCCGTCGGCAGCGCGCCCTTCTTCGTGAAGCAGGTCAGCGGCACGCCCCAGGCGCGCTGCCGCGACAGCACCCAGTCGGGCCGCGCCTCGATCATCGAATACAGGCGGTTTCGCCCGGTCTGCGGCGTGAACTTCACAAGGCTATCAATAGAGGTCAGTGCGCGTTCCCGGATCGTGTCGCCATAAGTGCCTTGCCCGTCCTCGATCTTGCGGTCGATGGCGGCGAACCATTGCGGCGTGTTGCGGTAGATCACCGGGGCCTTCGAGCGCCAGCTATGCGGATAGCTGTGCTTGATCTTGCCACGCGCCAGAAGACCGCCAACCTCGATCAGTTTCGAGATGACGGCAGCGTTCGCGTCGCCCTCCCAATCGCCGTTCTTCGGCTTGGCGCGCAGGATGCGCTTGCCGCCGAAGAAGGGCAGATCCTCGCGGAAGCTGCCGTCGTCCATCACGTTGTAGGTGATGACCTGCTCCAGCATGCCCAGATCGCGGTAAAGCTCGAACTCCTCCATCCCGTGGGACGGGGCGCAATGGACAAAGCCCGTGCCTTCCTCGTCGCTGACGAAGTCTGCGGCCCGGAAATCGCGGAGGTCGTCCCATTCGCCATTCGCGCCCTCGGCATCGGCCAAGGGGTGGGAAACACCCGAGATGACGGACGGGTCCACATCGCCCAGGCGGCGATACATGGTCTCGTCCAGCCGCGCGCGGGCCATCACGTCGGCCGCCATCTTGTCGGCAAGGATATAGCGGTCGCCGATCCGCGCCCAGCATTCCTCGGGCCGGCCCGTGATCTCGTACAGCCCGTAGGAGACGTCCTTGCCAAAGACCACCGCCTTGTTCGACGGGATGGTCCAGGGCGTGGTGGTCCAGATGATGACGTAGGCACCGTCCAGGTCACCGCCGGCGACACGGAACTTCACCCAGATCGTGAAGCTCTCCTTGTCGTGGTACTCCACTTCGGCCTCGGCCAGCGCGGTCTCCTCGACCGGCGACCACATCACGGGCTTCGAGCCCTGATAGAGCGTGCCGTTCATCAAGAACTTCATGAATTCCTCGGCGATCACGCGTTCGGCGTGGAAATCCATCGTCAGGTACGGATCGGCCCAGTTGCCGGTGATGCCGAGACGCTTGAATTCCTCGCGCTGAACGTCGACCCAGCCCTCGGCGAACTTGCGGCACTCCTGCCGGAAGTCGATGACGGGAACGTCGTCCTTGTCCTTGCCTTTCTGGCGGTACTGCTCCTCGATTTTCCATTCGATGGGCAGTCCGTGGCAGTCCCAGCCCGGCACGTATCGGGAATCGAACCCCATCATCTGATGGGAGCGCACGATCATGTCCTTGATCGTCTTGTTCAGCGCGTGGCCGATGTGCAGGTGGCCATTGGCATAGGGCGGGCCGTCATGCAGGACGAAAGAGGGACGGCCCTCCTTCTCACGCAAGCGGTCATAGACGCCGATCCTCTCCCAGCGTGCCAGCCAATCTGGCTCGCGCTGCGGCAGGCCGGCGCGCATCGGAAATTCGGTCTCGGGCAGGAAAAGCGTGTCTTTGTACTCGGGCGTGTCAGCACACATGGAACGTGTCCTTGGTCTCAGCGTGTCAGGAGGGGCGGCGGAGCGGGCTCAACGCCTGAAACCCGGCGGCTCATGGTTCAGAGCGCCGGGCCTGTAATTCGAATGATAATCGCCGAACGAAACATCATGAAGCGTGCTATAGTGCCAAGTATTGCAGAGGTAAACCCGGAGCCCGCACGCATCTGTCAGGGAAAGAACGTCGCGGCCTGAAAGGAAGAGTTCGGCGAACCTGCACCCCGCCTGCTGCGCAGGACTGACGAGGCATGTAATGCTCGGCATCTCTTGACCGCGCGATTGGCACACAACCTCAAGTACTGCCGTTGAGCCGAGGAAAGCCGGTCCGTCTCAGGCCGCGAACAGCGTTCCCACGAAATACGCGATCGAGGCTGCCGCGCCGCCGATGATCAGGGTCTCGATCCCCGAGCGCCACCATGCCGCAAGCGACCAGACGGATTTCAGCGCTCCGACCGCGAAGAAGGTCAGGGCCGTCGCGACGATGGACCAGCGGAACGGATCGCCCAGGCTGAAGAGATAGGGCAACAACGGCACCATCCCGGCCAAGAGGAAGGCGATGAAGGTTGCGGTCGCGGCACGAAGAGGATGCGGATCGACCGGCGACAGGCCGTATTCCTCGACCAGCATCATGTCGATCCAGTTCTTCTTGTTGCTGGCGATCGCATCGACTGCGGCGTTCAGGACATCGCCCTCAAGCCCCTTTCCCGCAAGGATTTCCTTAAGTTCCGCGCGCTCGCCCTCGGGGGCCAGCCGGATATGCCGGGCCTCAATCTCGCGCAGGCGTCGCGCGTCATCCAGTTCCGCCTTGGTGCCGGAATAGTTGCTTGCGGCCATTGAAAACCCGTCCGCAAGCACGTTGGCGATGCCAAGCGCGATGATGACCCTTGTCGAAAGATCCGCGCCGACAACGCCCGCGACGATGGCAAATGTCGTCACTGCGCCGTCGATCGCGCCGTAGATCACGTCGCGCAGATGCGACGGGCCATCCGGCGCCCTTATGCGCTTTGCAACTTCGTCCGGTTCGTGTCCGTGTTCCAGCATCGCCCTGTTTCCCAAGTTCCAAGCCAGCAATAGCGCCGGGAAAGGGATTGCGACTTGATCTGTCACAAGGGAGTTTCACCCGCCCGCGCACTGTGCCAGTCTGCGCGAAACAAGAGACGAATGAGATGACTGAACAGTTCAACGACAAGAAGACCCGCGCCAGCGCCTGGTTCCGGCAGCTGCGCGACGACATCGTGGCCGCCTTCGAACTTATGGAAGACAGCCAGACCGAGGGCCCGCTTTCCGACCGGCCCGCAGGCCGGTTCGAAGTGACCGAAACCAAGCGCTCCTCGGACGATGGGTCCGACGCCGGCGGCGGCCTGATGAGCGTGATGCGCGGCGGGCGTGTCTTCGAGAAGATCGGCGTGAATGTCTCGACCGTCTACGGCACGCTGGGCGAACGGGCGCAGGCCGCCATGGCCGCGCGCAAGGGCATTCCCGGCATGAGGGACGACCCGCGCTTCTGGGCCTCGGGCATTTCCCTGGTGGCCCATATGCAGAATCCGCACGTACCGGCCGTGCACATGAACACCAGGATGTTCTGGACGCCTCATGCCTGGTGGTTCGGTGGCGGTTCCGACCTGAACCCCTGCATCGAGTATGACGAGGACACTGCGGATTTTCATGCCGTTCAGAAGGCGCATTGCGATCCTCATGGCGCGGATATCTACCCGGCTCTCAAGGCGTGGGCGGACGAGTATTTCTTCGTGCCGCACCGGGGCAGGGCGCGCGGCGTCGGCGGCATCTTCTACGACGACCGCAACACCGGCGACTGGGAGGAGGATTTCGCCTTCACCCAGGATGTGGGGCGCGCGTTCCTCAAGGCCTATCTGCCTCTCGTCGAGCGCCGACGCCTCACCCCGTGGACCGAGGTCGACAAGGACACCCAGCTAGTACACCGGGGACTCTATGCCGAGTACAACCTCGTCTACGACCGTGGGACCAAGTTCGGGCTGGAAACCGGGCATGACGCGAACGCGGTTCTGATGAGCCTGCCGCCGCTTGCCAAATGGGTCTGAGTCCTAGCGGTTTCCGCGCAGCAGGTCCGCGATATCGCGCCCCATCATCGACAGATCGCGGCGCAGACCGTCCAGCAGGCCCACGCGTTCCGGCTCGGTTCTGGTAACGCCAGAACGTCCCTCGGCCCAGAGTTCTATGGTGCCGGTCGACGGACGAGGACGGAACCAGGTGAAATCGCGCAGTTCCGCGCCGGTGGCAGCGGCCAGCCGCGCGGCATTATCCCGGTCTTCCGGGTGGTAGTACCTGACATTCGCCGCGCGGATCCGCACCGGCTGCCGCCGTGCATCGCCAAGGTCGAAACCGGCTGTTAGGGCATCCGCGCGCAGGGTGTCGATCTGGTCCTGCGCTGACCGGGCAGGGGTGTGGAAGATGACCGGGACCAAGGTTGCCGCCGGCTGCGGCTCCGGGCTTTCGATGGTAGCCGCCGGCTGCGGTGCCAGTGTGCCCTGCACGGCTGGCAGAGCATCCGCCAAGACAGAGGCGGGCATGACGACAGGTCTCTGTACCGGACCAGCTTCTATCGCGCGTCGGATAATGCCCCAGGGGTTGCGCTCCTCGAAAGCACCCGGGTCCGGCGCGACGGCGGACTTGGACAAAACGGCCGGCCCCGGACCCGGACGTTCGGGCACCTCCAGTTCGGCGGGTCGCAAGACCGCAGGCCGTCGCATTGTCGAAGCCATTTGCTCGGTCAGCGCAGTCGCTGCAATCCGTTCCTGCGGTGTGGTCGGCAGCGCTTCGGCTTCGGCAACGGTCCCTGGCGCCCGCGGGTCGGTCACGTCCGAGCCGCCCGGCCTCGCCACGGGGCGCTGAAAGGGGATCGCGGCCAGTATCGGCGACGGTGTCGGCGTCGCGTCCGGCTCAGGCAAAGCGGTGACAGGCGCGGCATCCTCGCCGTTCGCATTGGGCTTCAATAGCCAGAACCCCGCGATTGCCGAGACCACCAGCAACAGCGCAAGTGCGCGGACCGGGGCAAGGGATCGTCTCCCCGGATCTTCCACGACCACAGGTTCCGCAGGGAAGATGTCTTTCGGCTCGACCGCGTGGGGCAGGTTCGCCGGTTCCATGACGGCGGCTTGCAAGGCCGCGCGCCGCTTTCTCGCATCGGCCAGCTTTGCATGATAAGACAGTGTGCGACCGGGCTTGCCCGTCGCTCTCGAGGTCCTGTCTTTCGTCTGATTACGCCCGGACATGTCCGGCAATCCCCCAACACACTCCGGCAAGCCTATAGAAAATAGCGCGAATTTTACAGGGAAATCTTCCCGATCCATCTGGCGTGACAACCGTCTCTGATCCGGTCAAATTTCTCCGACCAGCGTCAAAAGCGTGCTGTAGGCCCAAAAAACGGGCCGAGCGAAGGCCGTTAACCCGCGGTCGCCAGCTCGGCCTCTCCCCGGGCGACAGCTTCGAGGTGGCTGACCATCGCCGGGCATCTCCGTCGCCAGTCGATGAAAGCAAGGAACCCCGACTTGTTGACGGAGATCTGCTCGTCCCGCGTCAGGTTCGCGAAGTCCTCCGCATCGACACCGGGGACGAAAGCAAGCTTGATCTCCTTGTACACGCCACTGCAGTACTGGATCTCGTCAAAGGACATTCGGCGCTGCTCAGCGATGTCAGCGCAAGCGAAATGCGCAGCGATAAGGACAAGTAGTTCTGTGGTCATCCGGCCAACTCCGGTCAGAGGGCCTCCCCGCAACACAGTCTACCACCGACCAGCGAACGAAGTATTAATCGTCGCGGGCAGCCGGACTGCGTCGGGAAAGATGACTGAAAAACAGGCGCAACCGCGGATGCTGCCCTTTGGATCGGCAAAACACGAGAGAAGGATCACCCGTTGGCGCGGTCGGCAGAGGCAAAATCCGGCCGTTCCGGCGGCAGGATGTCGTTCGGCAGGGTGATCAGCGCAGCCGGCGTTGCATTGGGCGGCACCGGGATTGCGATGGTGTCCGCCAGTTCCGGTCCCTTTTGCTGTGGCGGGGCAGGTGCCGGTCCCGGCACAGAAGCGGCAGTCACATCCGGGAGAACCGCTGGCACGGGTGCCGGAAAGACAATCCGATCCGACTTCGGCGCAACGGTGACGAGCAACGGCGCACCCAGTGCCGGCTCATACAGATTCGCCAGCGGCGGCGCGAAGTCCGGACCAAGCCCGGGGCGCTGGGCAAGTGCCGTGAATACGGCAAAGCCGACAAGCACCACGAGCAGTACGACAAGACCCCGGATCGTCCATTTCGTGACGCTGTGATTCGCTGTGGCCTGCTCTGTTTCCGGTTCCAAAAAGGCCGTTCCCGCCACTGTATCCCTTGGCACGATCGGCTCGGCTTTCGGTTCCGGGGCGGTGTCCGTTCTGGCGGCGGTGGGCAGGTTCGCGGGTTCCGAGGCGTTCAGTAGCGCTGCGCGACGTGCGCGCGCTTCCTGCATCTTGTCGTAGACGGAAACGGTCTTGCGCGGCTTTTCCGCCGTGCCTTCAACCACAGGCCTCACATTACGACCGGACATAACCGGGATCCCCCAATACACTGCGGGTAATCGTACCGGAAATTCGGCGCGACGTGCAGGGGTGGTCGGCAATTTCAACTGATTGTTCGCCAAGGGGAAACAATCAGAAAGTCGTGTGTCGATTGATTATGTCTTCGGTGCAAAATGCGTCAAATATCTGGCGCTTGGCAGCGAATCTCACGTCTCACGAAGTGCCGGAAGGCCGATTCCGGTCGCTTCGAATCCCCCGTCGGCGGCCAGAACCTGCCCGGTGATATACGAGGCGCGATCCGAACACAGGAACACGATCGCCTCGGCGATTTCACGCTCGCTCCCATATCGGTTCAGAGGGATTGCATCATGGTAGGCATCGATGATCGCCTGGCTGTGGACGGCCATGGCGAGCTTGGTCCGCACCGGGCCGGGGGCCACGCAGTTGGCGCGGATCCCGTACTCTCCCAGTTCCGCCGCCTGTTGCAGAGTCAGCTGGATGACTGCCGCCTTCGACGTGCCGTAGGCGACCCGCAAAGTCGAAGCACGCAGGCCCGAAATCGAGGCAATATTCACAATGGCGCCTTTCGCCTCCTTCAGCGCGGGCGTCGCGGCCTGCGTCACCAGAAACGGGCCGTCCAGATTGGTGGCCATGACGGTGCGCCAGCGCTCGAAACTGGTCTCCTCGATCGGGCCGAAGTCCGCAACGCCGGCGTTGTTGACCAGCGCGTGGATGCCTCCAAAGGCGACGACCTCCGGGATCATCGCGGCAACCTGCTCCGGAACCGACACGTCGCAGACGACCGGCAGCACGCCCTCCAGCGGAGCGGCGGCCTCCGAAAGGGCTGGCGCGTCGCGGTCAATCATGGCGACCTGCCAGCCTTCCTCGAGGAACAGCTTTGTGGTGGCCAGACCGATGCCGCGGGCGGCGCCGGTCACAAGGGCGGTTCGGGTCATCGGAAGGTTACCTTGTCTCTATGTCACCCAGCGATTGCAGACGGATCGCCAGAACCCAGACCGCCGCGAGAATGACGGTGATGATCCAGGCGCCGGACGTGAAGGTCGCGACGATGGCGGTAAATGCCACGAGGGACGTGAGGAAACCCGCGACGTCGCGGAACGTGTCCGCGCCCGGCATGGGCATCAGAACGGCCGTCAGAAGCGTGGCGACGGCGGCCGCGCCCAGAAGCGTCCATAGGGGCGGAAGCCCGCCCTCGGTCAGGAGGGTGAACGGTGTCCATGCGCCCGAGGGATCGATCAAACCGGTCCGTTCCAGAACCCAGAAGGCGGCGATCACCGCAATCGCGACCGAGACCGGCGCGGCGATACGGCGATGCCACCAGTAGTGGCTCCCGAACAGCACCGCGAGCGTCAGGAAGGCCGTCGCGATGACCGCAAGCTGACCGATCTCGACGCCCACGTTGAACCCGATGAGCTTGGGAATGAAATGGCTGGAGCCGAGCCCGAAATCCTGCAGAACCGAGGCAAAGCCCAACCCGTGCAGCAGGCCGAAGCCGAAGACGATCGCCGGCCGCCAGGGATGCAGCGTCCTGACCAGCAGGTTCTCGACCGCGACATAAACGATCGATGCCGCGATCAGCGGCTCCACGATATCCGGCGAAATGCGGATGATGTCCAACGCCCCCAGCGCCAACGTGACCGTGTGCGCCAGCGTAAAGGCCGTGACCTGCCACAGAAGTGGCCGCAGGTGCAGCGACAGGAAGAACAGGCCCAGCACGAACAGGATATGGTCCAGACCCTTGGGCACGATGTGGTCGAAACCGACGCCGATATAGTCCGCGAAGGCCGCGCCGGCGGACTGGTCTGTGCCGCCAGTACGCGGAATCGGGTCCGACAGCGCGCCCGAGACGAGGTATCCCGCGTAACCACCATCGACATTCCTCTGCCGCACCACCAGCGGTCCCAGATCGGCGCTCCAGCCGATGACCAGCGGCGTATCGTCGGCAGGCAGCGCCGCTTTCAGGTGAACGGTCGAGGTGCGGGCCAGTTCGACGTCGCCCACCTCGGGAACATCGACATCCGACACCGTCAGTTCCAGCGGCGTGTCGCCCGCCCGGACGGTTATCTTTCTCTGCAGATCGGGCCAAGCCTGCCCGAAAGCCTCGGCCAGCGCCTCCGGCGCGAAGCCACGCAGACGGTCGTATTCCTCGGCCCCCTCGGCCTCGTTGGTATCGGCCACGCCCTCGAGGTCAAGCCCGGCGATCGGCGCCTCCAGGATCCATTCGACGTAAAGATCCAGCGTGTCTCCCGTCATTTCAACGTCCATCACGCCGGGCTGAACCTCGTGGGCCGCCGCAGAATTGATCAGGACGGCGCTTGACACCAGCCACGCGAGGATCACCCTGACAACCAACTCGAACCGAAAGATCTTCGTCATGCTACGCTCCCTCGTACTGTCTCTTCCCTTGGCATGTTTCGCCCTTTCAGCCAAGGGACACGAATTCTGGATCGACCCGCTGGAACACCAGGTCGCAACCGGCGGCACCGTTTCCGCCGACATAAGGGTGGGGCAAACCTACAAGGGGTCCAGTTATTCTTTCCTCCCGCCGAATTTCCGCCGTTTCGACTACGCGCTGGGCGATCAGCTGGCGGAAGTTCCCGGCACCATAGGTGACCGTCCCGCGGTGAACATGGAAGCGCCGGGCGAGGGGCTTCTGATCCTGATCCACGAGACCACCGACCTCGTCGTCAACTATACCGAGTACGACAGGTTCAAGAGCTTCGTCGAACACAAGGCCGCCGCCTGGGTTCTGGACGAGCACGCGGCCAGGGGTTTCCCGACCGACAAGTTCCGCGAGGTCTACTCGCGCTACGCCAAGTCGCTGATCGGGATCGGCAATAGCGAGGGTGCGGACCGGGCGGTTGGCCTTCTGACCGAAATCGTCGCGCTGGAAAATCCCTACACCGGCGACATGAGCGACGGGATCGACGTGCAGGTGCTCTATAACGGTGCACCGCGCGCGAGCGAGCAGATCGAGATCTTCGAAAAAGCCGCCGACGAAAGCGTCGAGGTGTCGACCGTGACCACCGATGCCGAGGGCAGAGCGACGATCCCGGTCCGGCCAGGCTACCGCTACATGCTCGATTCCGTCGTCCTGCGAGAACCCGAACCGGACCTGGCGGCCGCGAAGGACGCGATCTGGGAAAGTCTTTGGGCGAACCTCACCTTCGCCGTGCCGGAATAGGGCCGCAGCGGGTCATCCCTCTCCCGGCTTACGGCGCGGGGTCTTCGCTCTTGAACTCGGATCCCAGCGACATCGGTGCGGTCGGATTGCCCGGCGCGACCACGGCCTCCGCCACGGGCAGGGGGGCGATGCGCGAACGCGAGCTCTTCAATTCCCGATAGCCCAGGTAGAGACCGCTTGCCACGATCAGTCCCATACCGACCAGCGTATGCTGCCCGGGCACTTCGCCCCACACGAAATAGGCCATCGCAGTCGCCATCGGCAGATAGGAATAGTCGAACGGCGCGACGAGGCTCGCACTCGTGATCTGATAGGCCCGAGACAGAAGCGCATAGCCCGCCAGACCGACACACCCAAGGGTCGCAAGCCGCAAAGCCTCGCCGAATGTCAGGCTTGGCCAGTCCCATCGCAGGTGCGGAAAATCGGGGCCGAATGACAGGAACTGGTTCACGATCCATCCGGCGGGCACGATCAGCAGCCCCGAAAAGACCACCGTATAGAACGCTGTCGTCAGGGTGCTCTCGCGGTCTCCGATCTTGCGCGCGAGGATTTGCGAAACCGCATAGGTCGCGGCACAGGCCAGCGGCAACAGGGCAACCCACTGGAACGCATCGCTCCCGGGGTTCAGGGCAATCACGATCCCGGCGAAGCCAACGACCAGGGCGCCGATCCTGTGGGGGCCGATCTTTTCCCCCAGCCACACAGCCGCCATTACCGCGATCATCAGCGGTGCGGCGAAGAAGATCGTCGAGACCTCCGCCAGCCCCATGAAGGGAAAGGCCGTGTAGAACAGCGAAAACCCCGAGGCGAAAAGCGCGGCCCGTGCCAGGTGCAACGGCCAAAGCGGCGAAAGCAACCGGTGCGGCGCGCCCAGTATCAGGATCGCAGGGGCAAGTATCAGAACCGCCATCACACCACGCGCGAAGATCAGCATCCAGATAGGGTAGGTGAGCAAAAGGGATTTCATCATCCCGTCCTGCACTACGAAGAACGCCATCCCGACGATGACACAGCCTACCCCTTCCAGGGCGCGGGTCTGGTTGTGCTGAAACTGAGGAGCAAGGTCCGACATCGACATTTCCCGACAAGAGCGTTCGGGCCGCAATTGCCGCTTTGCTCAGGGCGAGGAGAAGACGATTTGCGACGCTTGTCGCGCCCGATTGCGACTACTGGTCACTTTAGGTCAGGCGTCGCCCTCGAAAATCGGCGTCCCGTCGGGGCGGTATCCGACAACTCCGGGTTCCCACCACCAGATCGGGTTCTTTTTAAAGCTCTCGCGCGCGTCCAGCCGCTCCAGCAGCGCAGAAACCTTTTCATAGCGATCGAGCCTAAGATCGACGCCAAGCGGTCTTGCCTGCACGAAACGCACATGGGCGGCAAGAAAGATGTCCTGTATCGATACGACACCGGGCTGAAAGCCATTTCCAGTGTCGTCTAGCTGGCTTTCGAGCCATTGCAGGATATGGGCCAGTTTTTCCGCAGCTCTCTGCAAGTGCGCGTTGTCTCCTACAGCCACTCCTGTCCATTTCATCTGAGAAATGATCGTCGCCGCGTTTCCGAAGGTCTGGATCGTGGAAAAGGTCAGCTTGTCCTGCCACTCGGCCTCGGGCCGGAATGCGGAAGGCGCCAGTGGCGGGCGGGCCTCCGGCCTGTGTGGATAAGCCGAAAGTAGATACTCTGCGATGGTCCCGCTTTCCCACAGCGTCAGGTCGCCGTCCCAGAAGGTGGGCACCTGCAGCGTCGGGGTTGCTTCCGCCCGCTGCGCGGCGCTGGGCGTTGTGATTTCCTCGCGCTTCTCGTAGTCGAGCCCGAGTTCGTCGAGAACGATCCTGACACCGCGCGCGAACGGGGATCCGGTGGTGAACAGCAAAGCTCTCATGGCTCGTCCCCTTTGGTTTATCCAAAGGAGCTTATCACGGAGGAGTGGGTTGTCTCTCTTCGATTACCCGCCGTCGCCTCTCAGGGAATCGGATACACGACGCCGTGTCGTTTAACGCTTTGGCAATCTTCGTTACCGTGCGCACCAGATCTGGTGGTCGCCCGGAAAGCACCCATACTTTTGCCATACGCTTTGCCGACGCATTGCATACGCTTTGCCGACCGGGTGCCGACGGTCGGAAGCCTGCAAATCAAGGCCGTTAACCGTCACCCCTCAAACGCGCAACGCCACCGTACGCCCGTTGCCGGCGAACGGTGCTCAGAAGACCTGCGGGTCGTAGGAAACCCCGGTCAGGTAAAGCCCGTCCGGCGGCGCGACCGGACCGCATGCCGCACGGTCACGCGCCTCCAGCGCCTTCTTCACGTCCAGCGGCTCCCATGCGCCTGAGCCGACCCGTTCAAGTGTGCCAACGATCGATCGGACCTGGTTGTGCAGAAAGCTCCGCGCCCTCAACGAGACGCGGATCTCGGTTCCGGAGGAATAGTTCGATGCGTCCAGAATGATCTCGTCCATTGTTTTTACAGGACTTTTCGCCTGACACATGGTCGAGCGGAAGGTTGTGAAGTCATGAAGGCCGATCAGGTGCGCCGCACCCTCGCGCATCGCTTCGACGTCGAGAGCGCGCTGCACGCGCCACGCCTGCCCGCGATCATGGACCAGCGGCGCACGCCGCAGAACGATCCGATAGAGATAGCGCCGTTCGATTGCAGAGAAGCGTGCATGCCAGTCATCCCCCACTCGAACACAGCCCGTGACGGCGACCGGATCGGGTTTCAGATGATAGTTAAGCGCTTCCGACAGTCGGAACGGATCCCAGTCCTGCTGCATGTCACAATGGGCCACCTGTCCAAGCGCATGAACCCCCGCATCCGTCCGCCCCGCCGCCGCAATCGAAGGCACCCCATCCTCAAGCCGAGAAAGCGCTTTTTCTATAGCGCCCTGAACCGACGGGTGGTCGGCCTGTCTCTGCCAGCCCGCGAAAGGCTGTCCGTCATATTCGATCCTGAGAGCATAGCGTGGCATGGGCGCGAAATATCGTGCATTCTAGGTCCGGGCAATTGTCGAAGCACTGTTTCCAAAACGAAATCAATTGCATTTCATTGCAGAGACACTCCCGAAAAGCCCCGAAAAATCAGGAGATTTTTGGGCGATTAGCGCCTTCGCCGTCCAATTGCGCACAAGCATCTGCACAAGGCCTGCACAAACTGGCTCCCGTTTCTGCACAGGTCGGTATGTATAAATCACAACAAGGCACGCATTTCAGTTCGCCGGGAAGCAACGTCCCCTCGCTTCCCGGCGAGTTTCTTTTTAAGACATGAAATGTGGTGTGAGAAATCCAATGAGCAGCCAGACTATTCTTGTCGTCGACGACGATCCTCAAATCCGTGACGTTTTGGGCCTCGCGCTCGAACGAGCTGGGTTTCGGACCGTCATGGCGCGCGACGGCGTCGAAGGCCTTCAGTCGGCCAAGGCCGAACAGCCTTCGCTTGCAGTGCTGGATATCGGTCTTCCCGAAATGGACGGGCTGGAATTGTGCAAGGCAATCCGTCGCGACAGCGACCTGCCGATCCTTTTCCTGACGGCGCGCGATGACGAGGTGGACAGGATCCTCGGTCTCGAACTGGGTGGCGACGACTATGTTACCAAGCCGTTCAGTCCGCGAGAACTCGTGGCGCGGGTTCGCGCGATCCTGAAACGTGCGGGCGCTCCGGAAACGACCTCGAAGGATGAGTTGAAGACGTTGCGGATTGGCGTGTTGTCTCTGGTGCCCGAAAGCCATGTCTGCAAGGTGAAGGAAGCCGGCGTCACCCTGACGTCGACCGAACTCGCGATTCTGGAAAAGTTGATGTCGCGCCCCAGCCAGGTCTTCAGCCGGCCAGCGCTCGTCGACGCAATCTGGGGGCCGGGCATGGTGGTGAGCGACCGTACGTTGGACAGCCATCTCAGAAATCTGCGATCCAAGCTTGCGGACGCGGGATGTGGTGACGCGATCGAGACCCTGCATGGCGTGGGTCTCAGGATGGGTCCGTGTCGAGGTTCGTAGAAAAGAAATGGCGCCCGCCGTTGATGCTTGTGCTTGGCGGCTCGCTGATGGCCATTCTCGTTCTGCCGATCTATGGCGCGATCTTCGCGGATTTCCTGACACCAATTACCGGACGGCGAAACGCGGTCTACATCGTTGCGGTCTGCGCTTTTGCCGCGACGCTGGTGCTGGGCTGGCTCCTTTGGCGGCTTATCCTTGCGCCCGTGCAAGCACTTGCCGCAAAGGCCGAACATATCAGGGAAGGCGGTGCACCAACGCCGATGGACCATTACGGCACGCCGGAAATCGGAGAATTGGCGCAAGCTGTTCTGGACATGGCCGAAGTCCTGCAGTCGCGTGAAATGGCAGTGCGCGGTTACACCGATCACGTCACCCATGAACTGAAGACCCCGCTCACGGCGATCCGAGGCGCCGCTGAACTCCTGGAAGGCGACGAGGCCTTGAGCGAGGAGGCGCGGCGCATGGCAAAGACAATCGTCGGCGCCGAGAAAAGGGCTGAGCGGTTGTTGTCTGCCGCGCGTCAGATCGCAGCGGCCCGTATTCCCGAGCACCGCGGCAGCGTGACGCTAACCGAGGCAGCCAGTGGGTTGAAAGCCAAATTTCCGAAGTTCCGTATTGAGGTCGAAGGCGGCGACCAGGAATTGCCGTTGGCAAGATCCGGCCTTTCGGTGGTGCTGGTTCATCTGGTCGAAAACGCCGTTGAAGCCGGTGCACGCACCATGACGCTCAAGGCCTGGCAAGACGATGACGGTGTATGGATGACCGTGGCCGATGACGGTCCTGGCATATCCGCTGGAAATGCCGGTCAGGTCTTCGAGCCATTCTTCACGACACGGCGGGACATGGGTGGGACGGGAATGGGGCTGGCCATCGTGAACACGATGTTGCTCGCGCACGGAGCTCAGATTTCGTTGCAGCCAGTCGAAAAAGGGACCTCATTCCAGATCCGTTTCTAAGCGTCCGCCTTTCGCCGGGCGGAAAAATCCACTCGACCCTGCAAGCTGTCCCTGTAATCTGGTGGTGGGAGAGGAGCCGGGAACCAATCATGAGCAACAAACGTAAGACTTACGACCAGTTGCGATCAGCGCGCTGGTTCGCACCCGATGACCTCAGGTCGATGGGTCATCGTTCGCGCGCGATGCAGATGGGGCTTTCGGGCGAGGATTGGGATGGCAAACCAGTCATCGCGATCATCAATACCTGGTCGGATTTGTCGCCTTGTCATCACCACCTGCGTGACCGTGCCGAGCACGTGAAGCGGGGGATCCTGCAGGCCGGCGGAATGCCTGCCGAGTTACCGGTGCACGACTTCTCCGAGCAGTTTCTGAAGCCGACTTCGATGCTCTACCGCAACATGGGTGCGATGGAGGTCGAGGAAACGCTCCGGTCGCACCCAGTGGACGGGGTGGTTCTGATGGGCGGCTGCGACAAGTCAACTCCCGCGTTGGTCATGGGCGCGATCAGCATGGGGATTCCGTTCATCTTCCTGCCTGCCGGAGCCATGCTGCGCGGCAACTACGCCGGACAGAAACTCGGGTCTGGCACTGATGTCTGGAAATACTGGGACGAAAGGCGCGCTGGCACCATCGGGAAAGAGGAGTGGGATGGCGTCCAGGGAGGCATCGCACGAAGCTACGGCACCTGCATGACCATGGGGACGGCATCGACGATGATGTCGATCGCCGAGGGTTTCGGGCTGACCTTGCCGGGAGCGTCCTCGATCCCCGCTCCGGACGCCGGCCACAAGCGGATGGCGGCGGCCTGCGGGCGGCGTATCGTCGAGATGGTCTGGGAAGACCTGACACCGGACAAGATCATAACCAAGGCAGCGACGCGCAATGCGTCGGTCGTGGCGATGGCAACGGGGTGTTCCACGAACGCGATCATTCACCTGATCGCCATGGCTCGCCGAGCGGGCGTGGACTGGGGGCTGGATGACCTGGACCAGATCGGTCACGAGGTTCCGGTGATCGCCAATATCAGGCCGTCCGGCAAGGACTACCTGATGGAGGACTTCTTCTACGCAGGTGGCCTGCCCGCGTTGATGAAGGAGTTGGGCGACAAGCTGGACCTCTCGGTCACAACGGTCACTGGCAGAACGCTCGGCGAATGCATCGAGGGTGCAGTCAACTACAACGACGACGTGATCCGGCCCTTGTCGAACCCACTGTATCACGAAGGCTCCCTTGCGGTTCTGCGCGGCAACCTTGCGCCGGACGGTGCCGTGATCAAGCCTGCCGCGATGGATCCGAAATTCCAGAAACACAAGGGCCCCGCCATCGTTGCCGACAGCTATGCTGATCTCAAGATGATCATAAACGATCCCGACTACCCGATGACTCCTGATCATGTGCTGGTTTTGAGGAACGCCGGTCCGCAGGGCGGGCCGGGAATGCCGGAATGGGGCATGATCCCCATGCCACAAGCGCTTCTGAAGCAGGGGCATCGCGACATGCTGCGCCTCAGCGATGCGCGCATGTCTGGTACATCCTATGGTGCCTGCATCCTGCATGTGGCGCCCGAGGCCTACATCGGCGGTCCGCTGGCTCTGATCCGCACAGGTGATGTCATCGAAGTGGACGTGCCGAACCGGACACTGAATGTGGCGATCACCGACCAGGAAATGGCCGACCGCCGTGCGGCCTGGACCCCGCCGGAACCTCGATACGAGCGCGGCTACGGCTGGATGTTCACCAAGCACATCGAGCAGGCTGACAAAGGTTGCGATTTCGACTTCCTGAAGACGGATTTCGGGGGGCCTGTACCCGAGCCCGAGATCTACTGATGCCAAGCCTTCAGCGAAGTCTGACCGGGATCTCGGGCATCCTCGTTACGCCGTTCGACGAGGATGATCGGATCGCGCCCTCACATCTCGGACCGATCGTCGGTCGAGCAATCGATGCGGGCGTGCATGTTCTGACGGTCAATGGGAATACCGGAGAGTATTACGGGCTGACCGCGGACGAGGCTGAACGGATGGCCGAGTCTGTATGCGAAATGGTCTCCGGCCGTGTGCCCGTGATCGGTGGTGTCGGACGCTCGGTCAATGAGGCCGCGCGCCTCGCGGCGATATCGGCCAAGGCCGGCGTGTCCGCTTTGATGGTGCATCAACCACCCGATCCTTTCGTCAGTCCGCGCGGTCTAAAGGACTACATCAGCCGGATTTCTGACGCCGCGCCAGGCGTCCCGATCGTGCTTTACCTGCGCAACGACTCCATCGGGACCAAGGCTATCGAGGCGCTTTGCCGTGTTCCGGCGGTTATCGGCGTCAAATGGGCCACGCCCAACCCGCTGAAACTCGCGGCGGCCAAGGCGGCCGCACCGGATCATGTTGTCTGGGTCGGCGGTCTGGCTGAAGTGTGGGCTCCGCCTTTCTACGCCGTAGGTGCACGCGGGTTCACCAGTGGCCTGATCAATGTCTGGCCCGAACATTCTGTCGCAATTCATGAGGCGTTGGAGCAGGGGAACAACGGCAAGGCCGCCCGACTGATCGAGGAAATGCGTGTCTTCGAAGATATCCGGTCCGAGGAGATGGGCGGTACGAACGTAACTGGGGTCAAATCGGCGCTCGCGATGCAAGGATTGTATTGCGGGCCTACCCGTCCACCCTCTGCTTGGCCGCTGACGACCGATCAGGAACATCGGCTTCGTTCGTTCATGATCAGAAACAAGTTGGTCGAGGAGGCCGCGCAATGAGTGATGCGATTGAAAAACTCCGGACGGTTTCGGTGGCAACGCTGGCCACCGCGCTTTACAAGAGAGGTCTTCGGAACCAGGTGATTCAGGATGTCCGCCCGTTGTCGCCTAAGGGGCGGAATATGGTCGGCCCCGCATTTACCCTGCGCTACATGCCGGCTCGTGAAGATCGCAACACGCTGGCCGAGTTCCGAAACCCCAAACATCCGCAACGTCACGCAATTGAGACCTGCCCTCCTGGGCATGTACTTGTGATGGATAGCCGCAAGGATGCGCGCGCGGCGAGCGCCGGCGATATCCTGATCACACGCCTCATGATGCGAGGAGGGGAGGGCGTTGTCACCGACGGCGGGTTCCGCGATGCGGCCACTATCTCTGAGTTGGACATGCGTGCCTATCACAACCGCCCGTCCAGCCCCACGAACCTGACACTAAATGAAGCAATCGAAATCAACTGTCCGATTGGCTGTGGTGATGCGCCTGTCTTCCCGGGCGACATCATCGTCGGCGATGACGACAGCGTCATCGTGATCCCCGCACACCTGGCGGACGAGGTTGCCGACGAGGCGGTCGAGATGACGGCCTATGAGGATTTCGTCGCCGAACAAGTAAGGTTGGGCGAGACCATCATCGGCTTGTACCCGGCAACGAAGGAAGAGAGCCTCACGAAGTTCGTGGAGTGGCGCAAGGCCAACGGGCGCTAGTTATTCGGCTGCTTCTGCCTTGGCGCCATTGGTCAGTTCGCGCCATGCGTCGTATTGAGACATGAAGATCTGCCCGTTTAGTTCATCGGGGAAATGGCCGCGTTTCAACCGGTCCATGACCGGGCCTTTCACTTCCGACAAGTGTAGCCCGACGCCGATGTCGGTCAGCCATTCGTTCAGCGACTCGAGCGTTTCGAGCGCTGAGTAGTCGATTTCGTTGACTGCCGAACACATCAGCACAATGTTCTTGACCTTGCTGTTCTGCGCCAACCGGTCCCGGATGAGCGACTCCAGAAAGCGGGCGTTCACGAAATAAAGGCTTTCGTCAATCCGAAGCGTGAGAAGAGTCGGGTCGATCTCGACAGTATGACGGCGAATGTTTCGAAAGTGCTGGGTGCCAGGTACCAGCCCGACTTCGGCGACATGGGGCCGCGATGTCTTGTAGAGATGCAGCGCCACCGAGATTAGAACGCCGGCCGAGACGCCGGCTTCCACGCCAAGGCCAAGCGTGAGCAGGATTGTCGAGAAGACCGCTGCGAAATCCGCTCGGGAATATCGCCAGGTGTGTTTCAGAATGGTCAGATCGACCAGGCTGAGAACCGCGACGATGATCGTCGCGGCCAATGTCGCCGTCGGAAGAAAGTAGATCAGCGGCGTAAGCGCTACGGCAGCAAACGCGAGACCGATTGCGGTAAAGGCGCCCGCCGCCGGCGTTTCGGCGCCTGCGTCGAAATTGACCACGGAACGCGCGAAGCCGCCGGTCACCGGGTAGCCGCCGGAAAAGGCGGCCCCGATGTTTGCCGCTCCGAGGCCAATCAATTCCTGATCGGGGTCGATTCGCTGACGCTTTTTCGCGGCCAAGGTTTCGGCGACCGAGATCGACTCGACGAACCCGATGATCGAGATCAGCAGCGCCGGAAGGAACAGCGCAGAGACAAGCTCAGGCGCGAAAGATGGCAGTGTGAATGGCGGAAGGCTCTGCGGGACGGAACCAACGATGCGAACCCCTTTCTCATCCAGGCCGAACACCCAGACGGCCAATGTCGTAAACACCACTGCCGCTACAGGACCGGCTTTCTGTGCGATGTCGGCAATTCGGGGTTCGGTACCCATCCCGATCAGGGTCCGCTTCATCCCTTTTCTTACCCAGAACAAGAAGGCTGTCGCGGCGATGCCGATGATCAGGGTGAGAATGTTCAGCTGGCCGAGGTTGTGAGAGAGACTCTCGACGATTTCGGGTAGCGTGTGGCCTGCCGCCGGAATTCCAAGGATATGTTTGAGCTGGCTGAACGCGATCAGAATTCCTGATGCGGTAATGAAGCCCGCGATAACGGGGTGACTGAGAAAGTTGGCGACAAAGCCCAACCGTAAAAGGCCCATTAGCAACAGCATCGTGCCGGAAAGGAGTGCAAGTGTCAGCGCCGCAACCGCATAGCCCGCGGTGCCCTGTGCCGCCACTTCGCCCACTGTCGCCGCGGTCATCAGAGAGACAACGGCCACCGGGCCGACCGCCAAGGCATTGGAGGTCCCGAAGGCCGCGTAGAGCAGGATCGGCACGATGGAAGCATATAGGCCCGCTTCCGGAGGCAATCCTGCCAGAAGCGCGTAAGCGAGAGATTGAGGAATAAGCATGATCGTGACGATAACCGCCGCTATCAGGTCGCCTGATAGCTGGGCACGTCCATAGTTCTTCCCCCAAACCAGAATAGGCATGAGTGTTGTGAGTTTCCGCATTTCTGGACTTTCAAGAAATCAACACATATGAATATATATATTTTCATGATCTAGACAACCTCTGCGGCATTTACGCCTGGTATACGTCGACCGCGTTAGGCTCTTGTTCTATGAACCTAAAATTTCTAGGGTTCTCAAAATTTTTGAATCCGAAATTTTGGCAGTCGAGCAAGCGCTCCAAATAGATTTTTGACGGGTTGAGAATTTGCCGACGACGTACACAGACCAATTTTTCCTTATGGATCCCGCAAACCCGCCTCCGGCCGGGTCGCTATTGACGGTCTCAGTCCAAACACTCACGGATCAAGACGACGATGGAGATATCGACCGTTTCAATGGTGATGCGATCAATGGTGTAGATATCGTCAATTCCTGGCCGGGCGACACGGTGACGATCAATGTCGATGGAGTCGAGATCACATATACAGGAATTACGTTCTACTTGCCGGGCGGCGTTCGTGTGTTTACCCCGACAGACGGGCAGGTCCTGCAGGAAGGAACTCTGGTCTCGACGACTTGGGTCAATTCGCAAGGTCCTCTGAACGTCGGCGATCTCGGGCCGCCATGTTTTGTGGAGGGAACTTTCATAGCGACCGCCCGCGGGCAGGTTCCCGTTGAAACATTGAGCGTGGGTGATCTGGCGGCGACCCTGGACCACGGATTTCAACCAATCAGGTGGATCGGGAAGCGTGCCCTTTCGAAATCCGAGTTGGAGAGGGACCCTTCTCTTGTGCCTGTGTGCATTCGCGCCAATACGCTTGCCCCGGGCGTTCCGCACTCCGATCTTCTCGTTTCGCAACAGCATCGGGTTTTCGTGCGGTCAAAGGTCGCCAAGCGCATGTTCGGCGTGCCGGAGATTCTGATTGCCGCCAAGCACTTGTGTGAATTGGACGGCGTGGGGATCCTGAAACGAAATGACGGTGTTTGTTATTATCACATGCTCTTCGACCGCCACGAGGTGGTCGACTCCAACGGTGCTCTGAGCGAGTCCTTCTACACCGGACCGATGGCCTTGAAGGCACTTGATCGAGAAGCTCTGAACGAAGTTCTAAAACTGTTCCCGGAGTTGTCGCATCAGAGCCACCCGATCCTTCCCGCACGTCAATTCGTGCCGGGCAGGCTGGGTCGCAAGCTGGCCTCAAGACATTCTCGGAACGGGAAGCCACTCTTGACGGACTAATTCATCCCGCGTTTGCCCAACGCGCGTCGGCGATTTCTCTCAGGTCTTCGAATACCTGCCGGGTGCCGACGACGACACGGCCTCCGTGATCGATCATTCTGTCGGCGTCTTGGTCTTCGACGGCACCTCCGGCCTCTTGGATCAACAACTGTCCTGCAAGGCAGTCCCACGCATTCATGTGTTCTTCGACGTAGCCGAGAAGACGCCCGGCCGAAACATATGCCAGCGTCAGACCTCCCGAGGCATTGCGATGGAACATGGCGCCGCGCTCCAGCAGGTCCGAGATTACCGGAAGGACATTTCGCGCTTCGACCCGGTTTGAATAGCCGACCGAGATCGTGCCACTTTCGAGAGGTACGCCGTCTTTGGTCCGGATCGGCTTTCCGTTCAGGGTGGCACTTTTTCCACGTATCGCGACGAATGTCTCGTTGTGACACGGGTCGTGAATGATGCCTATCTCTGTCTTCCCTTCGAAGACGCCCGCAAGGATCACGCACCAGACCGGTATGCCGTTGACGAAATTCGCTGTTCCGTCGATCGGATCGATCACCCAGCGAAACCCCGAACGGCTGGGGGCCGAGGCGTGCTCTTCGCCGACGATTCCGTCCTCTGGCCACGCAGAGGTCAAACGTTCGCGGATCAACAGCTCGACATTGCGATCCGCCTCGGTCACCCAATCCTGAGGTCCCTTGCTATCCAACGCAAGCGTTTCGCGCTTCCTGAAATAGTCCAGAGCCAGGGCACCGGCCTCGTGGCAGATGGCGATGGCGGTATCGACGTCGCGTTCGTGTGCGAGCATTTTGGTCTCCGATTGTCTCCGCAGCGGTCCCTACGAATGGCACGATCGCGTTAGGGAGCTATTAGCACGTTCAGTTCGACAGACGGTATGCTGGAATTCGGCGTACGGTCGCGTCACGTCATAAATCGGCAGGTACTATTCGCCATCCTGGACCATCTGGCGATAGATGGCATGCCATTCAATTCACTTCAATCGGCCCAAGGCTCCACGTTTGTCGTGGTTAACCGTTCAAATAGATTGTCATTTCTTGAAGTTTTGGAGCGGGCGATGAGATTCGAACTCACGACCCTTACCTTGGCAAGGTAATGCTCTACCCCTGAGCTACGCCCGCGTCCGATGGGTGAGGGGGAGATAAAAGCTCCGCGCGGTGGCTGCAAGTGGAAAAATGCAGATGGGAAGAAAATTCGACCGGCGTCACCAGCTGGCTGGCAGGGGAGCTTCGGAAAGATAGCCGCGGATCGCTTCGGCGCGCGCGGGCGACATGCGCGCCAGCATGACCCGTGTTGTGAACGATCCGTACATCCGTCCGTCCTCGCCCAGTATGTACCAGTCCCGGATGTCGTCGACCCCGAAGGCGACAAGGTCGCCTGCCGCGTTCGGCATGTAGGCCGGCTGATTGGCCAGAAGGCCGGCGAAGCCGGTCTCGTCACGGACGAATGGCGCGACCCAGATCACCTCAGTGCGGCCTTCCGCTGTTTGAAACGCGACTTTCAGTCCGGTGTCGGGATGGGAGGTTCCGGTGTCGTCGAGAGCCACGTCCAGAAAGCGTCCAAGGCTGGCGCTGGCGGCGGTTTCGGCGGCGCTCATGGTGCTGTCACGCAAGGCATAGTCGATGACTGTATCTCGGCTTTCGCTGGCAGGTCCGGCGTTGGCCATGAGGCCGGTCGCAAGAATGAATGCAAGGCCTGCAAGGCGTCCCTTGGTTCTGGCGTGCATGAACGTCTCCGCAATGATCCGGGGCCGAGAATTGGCGCGAAATGCGGCATGAGAACTGCGGAAACTGGGCGATTGCATGACGCGGGGTGCGGCCCCAACGACTGTTTCGCAGGCCAGAGTTAGCGACAGGTTAACGCGGTCATCGGGCAACGGGGCGTTTGTCGGGCGGTGGAAGGGGCAAAATGGTTAATGCCCCTTTTTTGTCTGCGTCCGGGGCGCGGGGCGCCGTCGGCAAAGCGTCCGCAACACGTCGGCAAAGCGTATGGCATCCATATGGACAGCTTTCGACGAAACCCAAGATGCTGTGGCAGCGTTAACTCTGATTACCGCTTCGTCGACGATGAGGCCGCAACTCCAGCAAGGCCATCGGACAAGCCCGAAAATCAAAATAATACATTCTGTCTTCGATATATAATTGATGCGGATCAATGCGCGCGGTTCCGGAGTCCGCAAGCATTGATTTGTTCGCAGACTTTCCGAGTCCGCGAAAATTCAGCCTTTGGGAGGAGATCATGACATTCAGACATGCATTGGCAACCGCGATCCTTGCGCTGGCCGCTGGCGGCGCACAGGCGCAGGATTCGGTGATCGTTCTGGGCAAGTCGTCGTTCGGCGCGCGTTGTGCGCTTTGCCACGGTGACGATGGCAAGGGAGGGGGCGAGATTGCGGAACTCTTCCGGGTGCCGCCTTCGGATCTGACCAAACTGTCCGAGCGCAATGGGGGCGCATTCCCGTTTGCGCGTGTCTACGGCATCATCGTGGATGGTATGGATGAGGCAGGGCACGGCGACTCGACGATGCCGATCTGGGGCGACTACTTCATCGCTGACGCGCTGGAGGACCGCGGCGTCAAGATGAGCGATGCGGTGGAAATCGCCGCGGGCCGTGTCTTGTCGCTGACCTATTACCTGGAATCGATCCAGAGATAGGCGGCCGTCTGCGGTTTTGAGAGAGAGACCCGGTCGGGGCAGGCAATTGATCCGGCCGGAGTGCCACGGTTACCGATGTTCGGTGGCCGTGTTTCGATGACGAAAAATGGAGAGATGATGCGGATTTTTCTTGTGATCCTCGCCTTGTGCTGGGCGGGGTCGGGCGGCGCGGAACCGGTGAACATCCGCCCGGATATCCCGGAAGTGACGGTGGTTACGCCGGGCGGTGCTTTGGTGATCTCGCGGATACAGGACAACGACCATGAGGTTGCGGGCGAGTGGGCGCGCACATCGCGTCCCTGTCCGCCCTTCTGCATTCAGCCGATGACGCCCGCCGAGGGCGTCACGACCATCGGTGAGCTTGAGCTTCTCGATATGCTGACCGATCCGGAAATGATCGTGATCGACAGCCGGACGCCGGACTGGTTCGCCGGCGGAACGATCCCGGGCGCAGTGAACATTCCGTACACTCAGATCATCGACGAGCTTGGGGCGCTGGGCTGCGAGCCGGATTTCGACGGGTGGGATTGTACGCAGGCGCGAAAGGTCGCGTTGTTCTGCAACGGGCTTTGGTGCGGGCAGTCGCCGACGGCGATCCGAAACATGATCGAGGCGGGCTATCCGGCGGAGCGGATTTTCTACTATCGAGGTGGCATGCAGTCCTGGCGCGTGCTGGGGCTGACGGTGACGGGGGAGTAGGGCAGCCGGCTATCAGGTCTCTGGGCAGTGTGAGCCTTTGGTGAATCGCTCCCGTGTCGGTCTTCGGGGGAGTCGTCATGCGACGGGTCGCGTCGAGCGGACTTGTGTGTTGGGGCTGTTCTGGTGCAGTGATCTTTTTCCATTGGTCAGACCGCCGGAAAGGGACACGCACCATGATCGCCTATGTTACCGTTGGTGCTGATGACATCGCTCTCGCGAAACGGTTTTACTCTGCCTTCCTGCCAGCCCTCGGCTACGGGCTGGAGGAAGGTCCTGAGGGTCTGAGCTACGCGCTGCCTGTGGAACCGGACCAGTCCCCCCTTCTGCCGGATTTCTACGTCAAACCGACCTTCGATGGACGTCCGGCCTCGGCCGGGAACGGCACCATGATCGCATTCGAAGCGGGCAACCAAGCGCAGGTTCGCGAGCTTCATTCCGCCGCGCTGGCCGCAGGCGGCTCCGACGAGGGCCAGCCCGGCTTCCGTGATGCCTATGGACCCCACTTTTACGTTGGCTACCTGCGCGACCCTCAAGGCAACAAGATCGCGTTGTTCTCCAGCAATCCGAACGAACCCGGGCGCGACGGCTGACGCGGGCATGATGCGCACCGCAAGACCCTTCGGCGTGCTCGTTGCGTACTGAATTCTGCCGCGGAGCCTGGGGCGGGACTATTCCGCCGCAACGCTCTCCCCGGCCTTTTCCACACGTACGGCGGCGAACTTGAATTCGGGGATCTTGCCATAGGGGTCGAGGGCAGGGTTGGTCAGGATGTTGGCCGCCGCTTCGACATAGGCGAAGGGCAGGAACACCATGTCAGGGGCGACAGCGCGGTCGGCGCGGGCCATGACGGTGACACTGCCGCGCCGGGTTGTCAGCCGAACGTGACCGCCCGGTTCGACGCCAAGCTTTCGGAGCGTCGCTGGGTGGAGCGAGCAATTGGCCTCGGGCTCCACCGCGTCCAGCACCTTGGAGCGGCGTGTCATCGAACCGGTGTGCCAATGCTCAAGCTGGCGGCCTGTCGTCAGGATCATCGGATAGTCCGCATCCGGAGTTTCGTCGGGCGCGATGACATTTGCCGGCGTGAAGCGTGCGCGCCCATCTGGCCGGGGAAACCCATCGCCGAAGACGATCGGCTGGCCGGGATCGCTGGGTGACAACGACGGGTAGGTAACGGCGCTTTCAGCCTCGAGCCGGTCCCATGTGATGTTGTCGAGCGACTTCATCGTGCGCTTCATCTCGGCGAAGACATCCGCCGGTCCGTCATAGTGCCAGTCAAGCCCGCAGCGCTGCGCCAGTTCGACCGTGATCGCCCAATCCTCGCGCGCCTCGCCAGGCGGCGGCACGGCGGACCGGCCCATCTGGACCTGGCGATTGGTGTTCGTGACGGTGCCGGATTTCTCGTAGAAGGCGCTCGCGGGCAGGATCACGTCCGCGTAGTTCGCGGTCTCTGTCAGGAAGATGTCCTGCACCACGAGGTGATCGAGTTTTGCCAGCGCGTCGCGGGCGTGTTCCACATCGGGGTCGGACATGGCCGGGTTTTCACCGAGGATATACATCGCCTTGATCTGATCGGCGTGCACGGCATCCATGATCTCGGTCACGGTCAGTCCGCGCTCGTTCGACCAGTCGCCGGAGTTCCAGACCTCGGCGAATGCGGACCGCACCCCGTCATCGACCACGGGCTGGTAGTCGGGCAGGAACATCGGGATGAGCCCTGCATCCGACGCGCCCTGCACGTTGTTCTGGCCACGGAGCGGGTGGAGGCCCGCGCCCGGCCGCCCGACGTGTCCTGTCATCAGCGCCAAGCTGATCAGGCAGCGCGAATTGTCGGTGCCGTGGATGTGCTGGGACACGCCCATGCCCCAGAAGATCATGCCCGCCTTGGCCGTGGCGAAATCGCGCGCGACGGTGCGCAGGGTCTCGGCGTCGATGCCGCAGATCTCGGCCATCTTCTCGGGCGGGAAGTTCGCCAGATGCGCCTTCTCGGCCTCCCAGTTCTCGGTGTAGGCCTCGATATACTGCTGGTCGTAGAGCCCTTCCTCCACGATCACGTTCATGATCGCGTTCAGCATCGAGACATCCGCGCCGGGACGGAACTGAAGCATGTGGGTCGCGAAACGCTTCAGCGCCTGACCGCGCGGATCCATCACGATGAGTTTGCCGCCGCGCTTGGTGAACTGCTTGAAAAAGGTGGCGGCGACGGGATGGTTCTCGACCGGGTTGGCGCCGATGACGATGGCGACATCCGCGTTCTCGATCTCGTTGAAAGTTGCCGTGACCGCTCCGGAGCCCACGTTCTCCATCAAGGCTGCAACCGAGGAGGCGTGGCAGAGCCGCGTGCAATGGTCGACGTTGTTGTGGCCAAAGCCCTGGCGGATGAACTTCTGGAAGAGATAGGCCTCTTCATTGGTGCATTTGGCGCTGCCGAAGCCCGCCACCTCGCGGCCACGGCCCACGAGGCCATTGGCGGCGACATCCAGCGCTTCGTCCCATGATGCTTCACGGAAGAACTCGGCCCAGTTTCCGGGATCGACATTCAGACCCTTGGCGGGCGCGTCGGCGCGCCGGATCAGCGGTTTGGTCAGCCGGTGCGGGTGGTGGATGTAGTCGAACCCGAAGCGGCCCTTGACGCAAAGCCGCCCTTCGTTGGCGGGTCCGTTGATGCCCTCGACATATTTGACCTTTCCGTCCTTCACCTTCAGCGAGACCTGGCAGCCGACGCCGCAGAACGGGCAGATCGAGTTCACTTCGCTGTCGAAATCGGCGCTGTCGCCCGGACCGGCGCCTTCGGTGACCGTGGCGGGCATCAGCGCACCGGTGGGGCAGGCCTGAACGCATTCGCCGCAGGCGACGCAGGTGGACGCGCCCATCGGATCATCGAAGTCAAAGACCGGATAAGCGTCATGGCCGCGGCCCGCCATTCCGATCACATCGTTGACCTGCACCTCGCGGCAGGCGCGGACGCAGAGGTTGCACTGAATGCAGGCATCCAGGTTGACGCTCATCGCCACGTGGCTGTCATCCAGAAGCGGGATGCGGCCCTCTTCAAGCTTCGGGAAGCGGCTGGCTTCAACACCCTGCACCTCGGCCATGTCCCAGAAATGCGACGACCGGTCGTGGGCAGCGTCGCGCTCGGGTTGGTCGGCCATAAGCATTTCGACAACCATGCGGCGGGCCTGGGTTTCCCGGGCTCCTTCGGTGGTGACCACCATGCCTTCGGAGGGCGTACGGATGCAGGAGGCCGCCAGCACGCGTTCGCCCTCGATCGCCACCATGCAGGCCCGGCAGTTGCCGTCGGAGCGGTAACCGGGAGCGTCCTTGTGGCAGAGATGCGGGATTGTCGTGCCTTCGCGTTTGGCGACCTGCCAGATGGTCTCGCCGTCGCGGGCTTCCACCTCGCGGCCATCCAGCGTGAATCGGATCGTGTAGGACATGCGCCAGTGCTCCCTGTTCGGTGTCAGTTTAAACCACCGAAGACCCAAGGAAAACGCACCAGAGGCGACAGGGCGTGGCGCGTTTGCGGCGGTGTCAGGGAGCGTTGCGTTCGAGAAAGGCGCGGACCATGTCCCGAACCTCTTCGGTCCGGCCCAGCATCATGTGCCCTCCCGTGTCGAGCGCCAGTAATTTCGCGCCAGGAATCGTGCGCTGCGCGTATTCCGCGATCGGAAACGGGTTGATCCCGTCGTCTCGGGCGTGGACGACCAGTGTGGGTGCGCCGATCTTCTCGGTCGGATGCGGCACCATCGGATCGATTGCTGCCCCTTCGTTCGCCGTTCCCGCCACGCGAGCCGTAACCGGAAGGAAGGCGTCGATCATCCGTTCTAGGAACGCGCTATCGTTTTCAGACAGGTCGGCGACCAGTTCCGAGCGCGCATCGAAGATGCCGCCAAGTGCGCCGGGGGCAAGCTTGGTCAGCGCCCAGTAGGGGAAATCGGTGGAGAAAAGAGCCTGATAGGCCCATGCCGGCATGGGCAGGTCCTGAGTCTCGGCGGTGAGGGGCGTGAACGGTGCCGACGCGAGAAGCACCAGAGCCGAGACGCGTTCGGGGTGCCGTGCGCCAAGCTGGATCGCGGGGGGCACACCGCCGGAGACGCCAAGAACCGCGATGCGCTCAAGTCCGAGGTGGTCGAGAAGTGCGGCCAAGGTATCGGCCTGTGCCGCCGTGGATGCATCTTCGGGCAACGGTGCTCCGAGGTACCCGAACCGCGAAACGCTAATCCAGGCAAAACCTTCTCCGATGAAGTGCTCCGCAATCAGCTTGCCCTGATCCCAGCCGCCGCCGGCACCATGTATGAAAAGCGCAGGCGGTCCGCTGCCCCAGCGTGAGTACTCGACGGTTCCGAAAGGGGTTTCCAGCACTTGGGCCTCGGATGCGAGCCGCTGGCGGATGCTGTTCAAATCCGAACGATAGGCCCACCAGATCCCGGCAGTCGCCAGAAGACAGCCAAGGATTGCTGCAACTCCGATGCGCCCCCAAGGTGGCATTCCACGCTCCCGCTTCAGACCGTCTCAGTCCCGTTGTGACGGCGCGTGAATCGCCCGGGCCGATGCATGGTCAACATAACGTCAAAGAGCCAGGCGCGCCGAGTGCTAAACGCCTGCGGCAGCGATGTCGATCATGACGTAATGCCCGTATGTCACAATGGCGATCCACGCGATCAGTGTCAGCCTGAGGGAGTGTCTCGGAGCCTTGCCCGTGAACGCAAGGCCGATCGTCACCAGGATCAGAATCCCGGGGATCATGAGAAGCCAGATCGTCTTGTAATTCTGACCGAAGACGCCGAACGGGTCGTTCCGGACAGTGAGGAAAAAAACCGCGACAGCGAGCAGAGGATAAAGCACCGCGATCAGGATGTTGATTTTGCGAACCACGGGCTTCTCTGTCTCAATACGGCTTTCCGAGACGTTAGCCCCGGTCGCCGTCATTCACCAGAGCCTAGGGTTCGCCCCAGATGGATTCCCGCTGCCGGCGCAGTTTTTCCCCGATAAGGCAGTCGTAACCGTCCTCGGTTTGCCCGGTCCGGCCCTGCGCAAGCACGACATCGGGCGGTCCGACAAGTTCCAGTACAAGTTTTCGCCTCACAGCGAGGGGGAAATCGTCCCAGTCGAGTACCGGGATGACGAAGGCGCCAGGGCCACCGACGACGCATTCCCAGTAATAGACGTCGAGATCGTCGATCCCCCAGCGCGAGGTCGAATCCTCGGTCATCAGAGGCAGGCCGTTGACGATCAGGCCCTCTTCAACGGCGATGTCGCGGGCCTCGGTCACCGGACGGCCATCGTTGTTCGGTCCGTCACCGGATATGTCGATGACCTTCCTCAACCCTTCGAATTCGTTCGACCGGATCGACTCGCGGGCATAATCCACCGCGCCCGAGATCGAGGTTCTTCGCATGGCATAGTTGAAGTCCGCCGTCAGTTGCGTCGATACAGCCTCCGCCGCCTCTCGGCTGTCGATCAGCGTCCAGGGCACGATCTCGCGCTGCAGCCCGTAGCCGGCCCATTCGACGAAAGTAACGGCGATCGAGCCGGTGAAACTGTTCAGAATGACGTTCACGACCTCGTCCGAGGTGATGGCCTCGGCATAGCCGCGCCGCTGGATTTCAAGCTCTGCCGGACCCATCGAACGCGAAACGTCGACCATCAAAGCCAGTTCGACGTCGACTTCTTTCGCCTCGGCAAGCACAGGCCAGGCAATGGCGGCAAGCCCGGCCAAGAGGGCGGCAGACCTCATGCCGTTCCGTCGGTCGGCCCGCCCTGTTCAAGCCAGCGTTTCGCCGCTGGTTCCAGTACTTTCGAAGCCACGGCCTCGTAAAGTTCGATCTGCGCCGGTGTCAGCACATCCCGCCACCGCCCGTTGGTTCCCTTGTTGTAGAAGACAGTCGCGCCTCCCTTGAGCCCGCTGTCATGTCCTTCCAGCGCCTCGGCGTCACGCTTCATGGAGGAAAACTCGCAAAGCTCTGTGATCCGGTCGAGCATATCGTCCTCGACCTCGATATCGAGATACCGGGCGATCCGCGCGATCTGGCCCCGAAGGTCGGCCTTCATGTCGGCATAGTGCAGGAGCAGCACGTTGTCGCGATGCCGTTCCGGCCACCAGGTCTGGGTTTGCCGCATGCAGGACCAGAAGGGATACCCGTCATTCTCGCCTTCTATCGCGCCGCGCGTGATCCAAAGATCGAAGAAGGTGGAGATGTCGGTGGGCGGCCGGGGCAGGGGGCCGGCTGCGGTGCCGGCGAAGGCCGCGAACATGTCGTCGCCGAAATTGGTGTAGAAGTTCCAGAGCGACATGAAGACGTCACGCGGATCGCGGCCGACGTGGATGTATTTTGCTTCGGGCCAGATCGGCAGCCCGTCGAAATACATATGGCTCTTGATCGCGCGGCGGTGAGTCTGCGGCTCCAGTATCGCGAGATGCTCGGCGTGATCCCGGAATGCCTTGTCGAGCCACGGAGAGACGCCGCCGATATGGCGCACCTCGAGATCCTGGAAGATCAGGTGCAGCACGATGTTCTGGGTCCATGTGGTGCCCGCCTTGTAGGCCGTCGCCACCACGACATCGCCGGGACGGACCTCGAAATCATCCCAGCGGCTGCTGTCCAGAAGCTGATTGTAGTACCGGCGCGTAGCCGGTTCCGGCGATGCCATCGTTCCTACCCCCGACTGACCATATGCCTGGCCATCCTAACAAATCGCAGCGCAACCGCGAAGCCGGGAAATCGAACGGGGCCAGAGCCCCCTTACGGACGTCCCGCTGCAGAGGCTTCACGAGGTTGCTGAAGCAGGTGGAACAGTGCCCGAGGGAGAGGACCTTGGCGCCGATGAGGCCATCACGCTCCTGGTCCGCCATGACTCCGGCATGAGACGCGGTTTCCTGAAATCAGGTTCACCATAGCGAAAGGGCGGCTTTCTTGCCCTTTCCGGAAACGTTTCAGCGCCGACGCTGGTTGTTGCGGCGACTCCAATGTCAATCCTCTTGAAAAGATTACCAGTTACCCAGCCTGCTTTCTCGGATTTCGTCCAATCCCCAAGTGCCATCGGAATTGCCGGCCTGGTAGGCCATCAACGTCACATCGTGCTTGGTAAGTCCGAAGTCACGAAGCTGGGCTTCCGACAAGGCGTCCAAGGACCTTCTGACCTGTATGCGCGTCATGAACCCTGTTAGGGTCTGTTTTGCCTTCTCGTACGCCCTCACGATGAGAGAAGACGAAAAGCGGGTGCCGTGAACGTTTAGGGTCACGTATCGGGGACGAGCCATGATATTTGCTCCTTGCTTGCACTCATTTATTCAGAGCGTGCAGGCAAGATGGCATTCATGGCAGCTCGTCGGGCAGTGTAGAAAGTGAACCACCTCCAGTACAATAAGTGTACTGGTCGCTGCTTGACCTGATGCGCTAGCATTCTCCCTGGACACGCAAAGAGAACGCGAGGTGTGACCATGTCGAAGCCATACGGGCTTTTTTGTCCTACGTCCAAAGCCTGCGAAGTGCTCAACCCAAGGTGGACGATTCAGATTCTCGGCGAGCTCTGGGCGGGATCGACGCGCTTTAACGACATTCGCCGCGGTTTGCCCGGAATATCTCCAACGCTGTTGACACGTCGTCTCAAGGAAATGCAGGAGAACGGGTTGGTTGAGCGCATAGAGGATCGTGCCTCCGGAGCAATTGACTATGTCCGCACCGAAAAGGCGGCAGAACTCGACCCGATATTGCAAGGTCTGGCGAGATGGGCTCAGCGCCATATCGCCGCGGAAATTGCTCTGGAGGATCGCGATGCGGACGTACTGATGTGGACGCTGCAAAAGCGCATCGTAGCCGAGGAGTTGCCACAGCGCAGGATAGTGATCCGTTTCAACTTCTCGGATGCGACGTCTCCTGCGTCGACCTATTGGCTATTGGTTGTCCCAAATTCGCCTGTGGAGCTTTGCGCGTCTGATCCCGGGTTTGACGTGGACCTATATGTCGAGACTGCGGTGTCGGCACTTACCGGAATATACCTGGGGCGCAGTACGATTGATCGCGAGAGCGACCGGGGCCGGTTTTTCATGGTGGGCGACGCCATGCTCGAGAAAACGATCCCAAAATGGTTCAAAATCAGTATGTACGCCGACGTCGCGGACATCGCTCGAGTAGATTGATCGACCACGTTACTGCATGTATCGGGTTGCGATACAGAAACGCCTTTTGAATTTGTCGATGCTCTCGGCCCGGTCCCGAAAGCCCGACGCTTATCCCTCAGAACCCGTCGCCGCCGCCCTGCTGCCAGGGCTTCACGAGATTGCCGAAGCGCGTGAAGCGGCCCTCGAAGGAGAGTTCCACGGTGCCGATGGGGCCATGGCGCTGCTTGCCGATAATCACTTCGGCGCGGCCGTGAAGACGTTCCATCTCCTCCTGCCACTTTGCCATGGCCTCCAGATCGTGATCGCCGGGTTTCTCCCGTTCCTTGTAGTATTCCTCGCGGAACACGAACATCACGACATCGGCGTCCTGCTCGATAGAGCCCGATTCACGTAGATCCGACAGTTGCGGGCGTTTGTCCTCGCGGTTCTCGACCTGTCGCGACAACTGCGACAGTGCGATCACCGGAATATCCAGTTCCTTGGCGATGGCCTTGAGACCTTGCGTGATCTCCGAGACCTCGTTCACCCGGCTGTCCTTGGCCGTCGCGGGCCGGACCAGCTGGAGATAGTCGATGATCAGCACGTCAAGCCCATGCTCGCGCTTCAGGCGCCGGGCGCGGGCGGCCAGCTGCGAGATGGGCAGGGCGGGCGTGTCGTCGATATAGAGCGGGCAGGCCTCGAGCGCCTTCGCGGCTTCGACGAAGCGGCGGAACTCGGCTTCGGTCATGTCGCCGCGCCGGATCTGCTCGGATGGCACTTCGGCGGCTTCCGAGAGGATCCGCGCGGCCAGCTGTTCGGCGCTCATTTCCAGCGAATAGAAGCCTACCACGCCCCCATCGATAGCCCCCTCGCCGCCATCGGGCAAGCGGCCGCGCTTGTAGGCCTTGGCGATGTTGAAGGCGATGTTCGTGGCCAGCGACGTCTTGCCCATCGAGGGACGCCCGGCAAGGATCAGAAGATCCGAGCGATGCAGGCCGCCCAGCTTCTTGTCCATGTCGGTCAGCCCGGTCGAGACACCCGCCAGGCCACCATCCCGCTGGTATGCCGCGTTGGCGACGTTGACGGCATCGGTGACCGCTTTGAGGAAGGACTGAAATCCGCTTGACGTGGTTCCGGCCTCGCCAAGCTTGTACAGCGCCTGTTCGGCTTCGACGATCTGTTCCTTGGGTTCGTTCGCGACCTCGACCTTCTGGGCCTTCGAGACGATCTCGCGGCCAAGCTCCATCAGCTTCCGCCGGATCGCGAGGTCGTAGATCATCTGCGCATAGTCGCGCGCGGCGAAAGAACTGATCGCGGCGCCCGCAAGGCGGACCAGATAGGCCGCTCCACCCAACTCCTTCAGTCCGGGATCGTCCTCGAGGAACGCCTTCAGCGTCACCGGCGAGGCCAGCGCGTTCTTGGCGATCCGACTCGCCGCGACCTCGTAGATTCGCGCATGAACGGGGTCGTAGAAATGGCTCTCGTTGATCACGCCGGCCACGCGATCATAGATATCGTTATTGGTCAGAATCGCGCCCAGAAGCTGTTGTTCCGCTTCGATATTATGTGGCACTGTCTCGGTCTCGGCGGTCATGTCGCCAGCCGGTTTCATGCGAGCGATTTCGCTCATTCCTGCCCTCTTTTTCTTGTACCGTCCCCTGCGCACTCCATACGCGCCGCGGCCTTACAGGTCTATCTGGAAATCCTGTGGATCACCTGTGGACAACTCGATTTCCCCATCATCTTGGGGTCAGGCGGGCCTTCGGGTCAACATGAAGTGGTTCAATCGCACACTATTTTTTGCGCGCCTCTTGCCAGGGGCGCGGCGCGCGCAGGAAGTTCTCGACTTCGCTCAGGGTTTCGGCATCGAAGCGTTCGCCCTCGCGCGCAGCTTCCAGCACGTCCCACCATGTGCACAGATGGTGCAAGTGGACGCCGTGGGCCGCCAGCGTGTCGATCGTCTCTGGAAAGATGCCGTAGTAGAAGATCACGGCGGTATGCCCGCAAGTGGCCCCGGTCTCGCGGATCGCGTCGACGAATGACAGTTTCGAGCCGCCGTCGGTCGTCAGATCCTCCACAAGAAGAACCCGCTGTCCCTCGGTCATCACGCCTTCGATCCGGGCATTCCGGCCATAGCCCTTGGGCTTCTTCCTGACATAGGTCATCGGCAGCGCCAGGCGTTCGGCGACCATGGCGGCAAAGGGAATGCCCGCGGTCTCGCCGCCCGCGATGTTGTCGAAGGCTTCGAAGCCAGCCTCGCGCATCACGGTCACCGCCATGAAATCCATCAGCGTGGCCCGGATGCGGGGAAAGGAGATCAGCTTGCGGCAATCGATATAGGTGGGCGAGGGCAACCCGGAGGCCAGCGTGAACGGGTCTTTCGCGTTAAAATGCACCGCGCCGACTTCGAGGAGCATATTCGCCGAAAGGCGGGCGATCTCTTGCTTGTCGGGAAAGCTGGTGGGGATCATCTCGGCGGCTCCTGTCTTCTTCTTTTCGAAAATACTCCGGGGGTCCGGGGGCAGCGCCCCCGGCGGATCGGTGCGCGCAGCGCACCGATCATCACGTCACTCTCCAATGGACCGGCCGGCCGGGGTTGAAAACGCTCACGGGTCCCGCGCCGGTTTCGATCTTCGCGGGGATGTCGATCGGCGCGCCCCTGGTCAGCGTGATCCGCTCCTCGTTCACAGGCACTCCGTAGAAGGCCGGTCCGTTCAGCGAGGTGAACGCCTCCAGCCGGTCGAGCGCGTCCGCCTCGTCGAAAATCTCCGCAAGGCAGGACAGGGCGACCGGGGCGGTAAAGCAACCGGCAGCGCAGCATTCGGCCTCTTTCGCGTGGGTCGGATGCGGCGCGCTGTCGGTGCCGAGGAAAAAGCGCGGCGAGCCGCCTGTCGCGGCCTCGACCAGTTTCGGGCGGTGTGTGCCGCGCTTGAGGATCGGAAGACAGTAGAGATGCGGGCGCATGCCGCCCACCAGCATGTCGTTGCGGTCCAGCATCAGGTGCTGAACGGTGATCGTCGCGGCCAGTGTCTCGTCGCCCTCGGCGGCATATGCTGCGGCCTCTGCGGTGGTAATGTGTTCCATGACAACCCGCAGCCCGGGGGTTGCCCGGCGGATCGGGTCAAGCACCTCGTCGATGAAGACGGCTTCGCGGTCGAAAATGTCGATTTCGCGCCGGGTGACCTCACCATGCACACAGAGCGGCAGCCCGATCTCCGCCATGCGCTCCAGCACCGGCCGGACCTTGTCGAAGTCGCGCACGCCCGAGGCCGAATTCGTGGTGGCACCTGCCGGGTACAGCTTGACCGCCTTCACCAGCCCGCTTTCCGCGGCGGCTGCGACGTCTTCGGGATCGGTGTCCTCGGTCAGGTAGAGCGTCATCAGCGGTTCGAAGGTCATGCCGTCGGGCAGGGCGGCGAGGATGCGCTCGCGGTAGGCCGCTGCCTCGGCGCCCGTCACGACCGGCGGCACGAGGTTCGGCATGACGATGGCCCGTGCGAAATGGCGGGCGGTCCAGGGAAGGACACCCTCCAGCATCGCACCATCGCGCAGGTGGAGGTGCCAGTCATCGGGGCGGCGGATCGTGAGGCTCTCGGTCATGTGGTTCCTCTACCGGATCGCGCGGGGGCTTGCCAGAGGTGGAGGGCTCGGGACAGACTGGAGGCGGCGAGACGACGAACGGCTTGGAGCAAGACATGTTTGGCACTTTCATTCTCGGGCTGGCGGCGGGTTGGGTCGCGCCCTATGCGGAGCCGCGGATAAAGGCCGCGCTTGACGGAATTCTTCTGGACGACACTCCGATCGCACCGAAGGAGATGGCTCTATTGTCGTTCGCGGTCTGTTTGCTGGGTGCGGCGATTCTGTCGATGCTCGTCGCAGAGCCCCATGCGGCGCCACTGGCGCTGGGCGCTGTTGCCGGCGTTTTCGGGCCAAAGCTGATCGAGAAATGGCGCACCGGCAAGCGGCCCGATTACGACAGCTGAAGACGCACGCTCCCAGCCGAGTTATGCAGCGCCGCCATGGCGGGTATGCTGAACCGGTGCTTGTCCGGCGTTCATATTCTGCCCATTTATCGGGCAATTCTGAAACGCATGTACACTGGAGTTACCCATGGCGTCCCCCGCTTGGCTTGCTGGTTTCCTGGCCGCGTTCGGCCCGAGTGCCCGCTATCACGACCTGTTTTCCCTGAGCGACCGTGAATTGGCTCGGCGCGGCTATGACCGTGCCGGATTGCAGCGCAGCTTTATCGCAAGCCTTGGTGGCTACTGAGCCGCCGAGAGCCTAAGCGCGGTCCTGCGCTTGCTCGACATCAGAAACATCTTCGCCACGTTCCGCCGCAAGCTGTCGCTCAGCCTCTTCGAGATGCTGCTTGAAGCGCGGAATTGGTCTGTCCTTCAGCACCGCCCGGCATAGCGCCGCCGTCAGTGCAGGACGGTCCTCGGAGAGGACGCGCGCCAGAAGTGCCCTGAGATAGGGCACATGGCGCTTTCTCAGTCTCAGGATCGAAGCCAGCTTCGCCGGTGTGAGAACGCCGTTCGCGGCCTTTTCAGCCAGGACCGACACGAGTCCGAGGGCGCGCAGATCCGCTTCGATCGCGCCGGCCCGGCCGCGCCGGTAGCGGTGGTGATGGATGTTCGAGCCCTGGAACAGCGAGGCGTGCATCGCATCCTCGGCCTCGTCGGGGTCGTAGATCAGGAAGGCCTGAGACGCCGCCTCGAGCATGTCGGGGGCGTAGGCGTACCGCGACGAGAAATCCAGTCGCCGCGCCGTCGGAAAGCGGCTGTCCCATTGCGTCCGCGTCCGGTCCAGCGTCGCCTGCGGCGAGACGAGGATGACCTGTGCGCCAGGCGCCACGACCGAGAAGGCGGCGGCGGCATAGCCGCACATCCCCGCGCCGTAGACGATGACGCGATCGAAATCCTCGAAGAAACCATAGTCGACGAGCCGGTCGAAGTAGTTCCAGACCCGCTGGTCGCGGAACCATGTCTGTTTCTGAGTGATCAGGGAAAGATGCGACCAGCCCCGGCGGTTGCAGACATCGAAGCCGACCGGCATGCCGGTGTCGCTGACCGAGCGGATGCCGAACAGTGTTTCGAAGGCAACGAAAAGCACGTCATGGGAACGCTCGACGAAGATCGAGGCATGATCCGGACCCAGGTTTGAAAAATAGCCGTCTCTCTCGCCGATTCCGCGCAGCTTTTCCAGCCACTCGGCATCGGAAAGATCGCCGGACATAGCAGCCCCCGCTACCATATCACTCGTCCTTACATTACTTCCGCCACTCTAGAGCACCGGGCGGCACTGGCAAGATTTCGCCATGATTGATAGTAAATTGTATCTGTATCGAAAACAATTTTGCCCAAAACCGTGATATGTTGATCGAAAATCATCCAATCGGGATGGTCCGACCCGGCGCATACCGACAAGGCGGTGATGCGAGGGAGGGCTGCCCCGGTCCGGCCATGCGGAATCAGGGGGCAGCGCCTATTCATTCCGGCAAGTTCTGTCTCAGGGTGTCAGGTCCATTGCGGCGACGACCCGCGAATAGGGCAGGCCCGCGCGATCGTTCAGTTCCTGCACCTGTGCCGCGCTCTCCCCGTCGAACAGGCACATGCAGCGCCCGTCGTCCGGCGCGAAGGTCGAGCGGATATACCCGATCTTGCTCCCCTCGCCGCGCATCTTTTCCGCTTCGGCGATGGCCGCCTTCTGCGCGCCACCCAAAGCCTCCATGCTGATCCCCTTGAGATCGCGCTCCACCATGAATACCGACATGCTGTCCTCCAATGTTGTGGTAGGGTGAATATTCCGCATTTTGCGCAAACGCGGGGTTATGGGATGATAACCGCAGGTTTTGAATTCCCATGTTAGGGTTCAGCCGCCAAGACCATGGCTCATGAAGGGGGTGTGCAGCATGGAAATGGGTCAGATTCGGTATGTGCTCTCAGCCGCTCATCACCTGAATTTCACGCGGGCGGCGGAGGAGTGTGGCGTAACGCAGCCTGCCTTGACCAAGGGGATCAAGGCGCTTGAGGCGGAACTGGGTGCGCCTTTGTTCAACCGTGAAGGTCGCCGGATCAGTCTTTCGGGGTTCGGGCGATCCATGCTTCCGCATTTCAGGTCGATCGCGGAAGAGGCCGAGGCGACGCGGGCACTGGCGGACAATTTCCGTCTTCTGGCGCAGGTGCCGGTCAAGCTAGGGGTTCAGAACACGATCGGGCATCTTCGATTGGCCCGCTTCCTCGCCGAATTCGAGCGCCGCCACGAAGGTATCGAACTGGCGGTCTCGGAGGCACCGCGAGGCGAACTTGAAAGGCAACTCGACTCGGGTGAACTGGACCTGGCGATCTTTACGCGGATGGATGATGGCGATGATCGCTTCCGCCTGACACCTCTTTACGAGGAGCGCTATGTTGTTGTTTTCCCACCGGGACACCGGATGGCAGCGGCGAATGCGGTGATGCTGGGCGAACTTTCCGGGCAGCCATATGTCGACCGGCTGGCGTGCGAGTTGCGGGAAATGGTGATGGGCGTCTGCAAAAGCCGCGACATCGATCTCTATGCGCGGTTCCGTTCAGAGCGCGAGGACTGGGTGCAGGCGATGGTGCTGGCAGGTATCGGATTTGCATTCATGCCGGAATATTCCGTGACGCTTCCGGGTCTTGTGCAACGGCCTCTGATCGAACCCGAAGTCTCGCGCAACGTGGTCGCGGCCAGCGTGCCGGGCCGCCAGCATTCGCCCGCTGCCGCCGCTCTGATGCGGGCGGCGCAAGGGTTCCGCTGGCCGGGATAGATACGGGCTCTGCCGGTCAGATCGTGTGCAGGTAGAGGTCGTAGTCGAGTTCGCTGATCGTGCGGGCCACGCGCGCGTACTCGGCCTCCTTCACGGCGGTGAAAGTGCGGTGCATGTCCTCGCCGAAGGCCTGCTTCAGGAAGTCCGAATGCGTCGCGGCCGTGATTGCACTGCGCCAGTCGCGCGGGATCACCGGCCCGTCGGGGTCCTCGGCATAGGCGTTGCCGGTGGTCTCGGGGCCGGGGTCGAGCCGATGGTCCATCCCGTGAGCCATTCCGGCCAATACCGCGGCGGCAACGAGATAGGGATTGGCATCGACTCCGGACGGGCGATGCTCGATGCGGCGGGCGCTGACGTCTCCCTCGGGCACGCGAAGCGCGACCGAACGGTTGTTGACCCCCCATGCGGTCGAGACAGGCGCATAGCTCTGGCTGGCGAAGCGGCGCCACGAATTGAGATGCGGCGCGAAGACCAGCATCGCCTCTCCCATTGTCGCACGTAGTCCGCCAAGCGCGTTGAGAAGCGCCGGGTTCCAGCCCTGTCCCGGCTCTTCGGCGAACACATTGCGCCCATCGAGGTCCTGAAGCGAGACATGGAAGTGCATGCCCGAGCCCGCGTAATCCTCGACAGGCTTGGCCATGAAGCAGGCAGTGACCCCGTGGGCGCGGGCGTGCTGCCGGACGATCCGCTTCAGTCGCACGATATCGTCGGCGGCCTGCATCGCGTCCTCGCGGTAGTGCAGCGTCAGTTCGTATTGGCCGGGCGCATACTCCGAGATCAGCGTCTCGGCCTTGATGCCCATGGCCTCGGCGCCCGCATAGATGTCCGAGAACAGCGGCAGCATTCCGTGCAGGTGATCGACGGAGTAAACCTCGGTCCGGCGGCTGGCGCGGCCGTCGAGCACGTCGCGCGCCGGCTGCACCCTGCCATCCGGGCCGCGATCTCCCGAGAGGAGGAAGAATTCCAGCTCAAAGGCGGCGGCCGGTCTTAGTCCGCGTTCGGCAAATACCTGAACCTGCCGCTGCAGCGCATGACGCGGATCAGAAGTCATCGGTCGCCCGTCAAGCTCGTAGAGCGACATCAGGACCTCGGCACGCGCAGGGCTGGTCCCGTGAATGGGTTTCAACGTGCCGGGGATCGGCCACGCGCGCAGGTCACCGTCGCCCTGATCCCAGATAAGGCCGGTCTCGTGTACATCCTCGCCGCAGACGTCGAGCCCGAGGATCGAGATCGGCATGTGCCGGCCCGACCGGTAGAGTGAAAGAAGCTCGTGCCGCCGGATGATCTTTCCGCGCCCGATCCCGTTCGAGTCGTGCAGCACGATGTCGATGGCCTGAATCTCGGGATGATCGGCGAGGAAGGCTTCGGCTTCGGCGGCATCGGCGCCGGTGGGGCAGGTCTGGGTCATGGCGTCAGGCAAACATCTCTGCAAGGATTTCATCGAAGGCGGCGATCAGCCGGTCGATCTGGCGTTTCTTCGTGGCGGGGCTGACCAGCATCATGTTGTGGAAGGGCGCGATCAGAACGCCGCGGTTCAGAAGCGCGGTGTGCAGCACGGTCTCGATCTCGGGCACATGGGCGTTGGCGGCCTCGGCACCGTTCCCGAGAGGGCCGGGCGCGCAGATGAACTCCACCCGAGCGCCGACCCGCACGACGTGCCATGGCGCCCCGCGGGTCTCTATCCTCTGGGCAAGGCCCTGTGCCAGCCGTCCGGCGCGCTTTTCCATGCGCGCATAGTTCTCGGCCGTCATCACCTTTCCAAGCGTAGCGGCAAGGCAGGCGAACTGCATCGGATTCGCCGACAGGGTCGTACCCATGCCGGAATGCCCGGCAGGTTTCGCGCCGAGGTAGCTCAGATAGCCTTCCGCCACCTTCGGCCGAAGCCCCCAAACCGCCGTGGGCACACCGCCTGCAACGCATTTCCCGACGACGAAGATGTCGGGATCAAGCCCGTGAACCCGGGTGTAGCCGCCAAGCCCCGAGGAGATCGTGTGGGTTTCGTCGATGATCAGAAGCGCGCCGTAATCGGTCGCGAGCCGTCGCAGGCCTTCGTGGAAACCGGGCTGGGGCAGCACCATGCAGGAATTCGTCATCACCGGTTCGGTTAGGATCGCGGCGATCTCGCCGGTCTTGAGTTCCGCCTCGACGCTGGCGAGATCGTTGAACTCGGCGCAGGCAGCGACACGGGTCAGGTCGGCCACCTGTCCCACCAGCCCCGGACGCGGGATGGTTGCGCCGTCGTGGCGAGCGACCATCGCGTCGTCGACCGTGCCATGATAGCAGCCGTTGAACACCAGCACCTTGGGGCGTCCGGTCACCGCGCGGGCCACGCGGAGGGCGAAGCGGTTGGCATCGGTCGCGGTCGTCGCGATCTGCCATGCGAAGTCGCCGAAGCGCTCTGTCAGAAGTCGTCCGGCCGTCAGAGCAGTCTCGGTCGGCAGCATGTAGGTGAGGCCGTTTCTTGCCTGCTTCCGGATCGCCTTCGCGACGGGCGCCGGCGAATGGCCGAACATCGACCCGGTATCGCCAAGGCAGAAGTCATCGAGCTTGTTCCCGTCGATGTCGGTCAGCCGCGCCCCCTTCGCCCTGGCGACGAGCATGGGGAAGGGCATCGGCCAGTCCTTCATCCAGTGCATGGGCACGGAATCGAGAAAGGACGCAGCCCCCTTGCCAAGCGCCTTCCTGGTGGCGGGGCGGGCGGCGGTGTAGCGGTCGGCCTCGCGCCGGGCGATGGCCTCGAGACGCGACGCAGGGACTCCGGCGATCAGGGCGGGTTTGCGAGCCACGGGATAACTCCTTGAGATGGTTCCTTTTCAGTCAGGTTTGATCAAATATCAAGCACGAAACGAGGGCGCTTAATGAACTTGATATCTCTGCGGAATGTCGAGTTTGATCAAATTTTTTGTCTATGGACGGTCGGGTGCCGCAGACTCCCCCCAAAAAAACAGAAAAGCCCGCATCAAAATGCGGGCTTTCAATCATTTTTTCGGGCGGTGTGCCTTACTTTGCCGGACCGATCATCATGACCATCTGGCGACCTTCCATCTTGGGCATGTTCTCGACCTTGCCGAGCCCTTCGACATCCGCCGCCACGCGCTCCAGAAGTTCGCGACCGAGATTCTGGTGCGCCATCTCGCGTCCGCGGAACCGAAGCGTGATCTTCACCTTGTCGCCATCTTCCAGGAACCGCTTAACGTTCCGCATCTTCACGTCGTAGTCGTGCACGTCCGTGTTGGGGCGGAACTTGATTTCCTTGACCTCGATGATCTTCTGCTTCTTGCGCGCCTCGCTCTCCCGCTTCTGCTGCTCATACTTGAACTTGCCATAGTCCATGATCTTGCAGACAGGTGGCGAGGCATTGGGGGAGATTTCAACAAGGTCTAGCCCTGCTTCTTCGGCAAGCTCAAGCCCACGTTCGGGCGAGACGACGCCGACATTCTCTCCATCGGCTCCGATGAGCCGGATTTCTGGCACGCGGATACGTTCGTTGATCCGGGGGCCAGTGTCACGCACGGGTGGTGCGTTGTGCGGTCTGCGAGCGATAGGAGTTTTCCTTTGTTCTGATTTCCAACGGTCACGCAAATTAAGCCTTGTTTGCAAGTGTTTCAACAGGATTTCGGCGGGATCGGGATTTTATTTTCCCAGTTGTTTGCCGGGTTTGGCCCGTTGATAGCCCGATAGCGGACCCGGGGGCAGACTGTTGCCGAATTGCAAATACTCGCAAGTATCTCCGCGCGCTTCCCGTAATAAACAAAAATCCGCCGATCTGCCCCCCCCCGACTCAGCCGCCTTTGGCCGATTTCCGCGCTGCAGCGCGAAGGCGATTGGAATTGCCATTCCACCCGCTAGAAGGGAGCGCAGAAGGGGTTGGGTTTTTCGTCGAGTAGGAAAAACAAGATGGGGCAACTGATTTGGATTTTTGCCGCTGTGGCGGCGGTTGGCGGCGTAATTGGCCTGACGTCGCTCAACAACCAGAAACCGGAGATTGCTAAGACTGAACCGGGGCGCGTGACCGAGCAGGTTTTGCAGCCAGAACCGCAGGGTTTCGGATCGGATGGCAGTGCATTGGCCGTTGCGGCGTTTGGTTTGTCGGCGCTTCAGCCCGCAACCTATAACGGCGAGATGGTGCTCGAGATCATCGACGCCTCGCATCTGGACGAGGCCGAGAAAGGCGAGCTGACCGCCGATCTCGCGGCGGCAGAAGCAGGCCGCGCCGATCTGGAAGACGTTCTGGAAGACGTTCGGGTCGCGCTGGCTCTGGAATAATCATCTGAAAGAGCGAAAGAAAAAGGCCGCCATACTGCTGGCGGCCTTTTCATTTGAATTGACTATATCCTAGCGATCAGACCCCGTCGCCGACAAAGGCTTTCTCGACGACATACTGCTTGGGGTCGCTGTTGGCGCCTTCCACAAGCCCAAAGCCTTCGAGCACCTCTTTCATGTCGGTGTTGAACGCCAGGCTGCCGCAGACCATTCCACGGTCGTGTTCCGGGTCGATGCCGCCGATCCCGAGATCCGCGAACACCTTGCCGCTGGTCAGGTTGTCGGTGATCCGGCCCATTTTCGGGCTCTCTTCGCGCGTTGTCGTCGGGTAGTAGATCAGCTTGTCGGCGAAGCCTTCGCCTATCAGTTCGCCCAGCATCTCGTCGGCGCGGATGCTGTCGATCAACTGGCGCCCGTATTCCAGTTCGGCCACGTCGCGGCAGGTGTGCATCATGATGACCTGCTCGTACCGCTCATAGGTGTCCGGATCGCGCATAAGCGAAGCGAAGGGCGCGATGCCGGTGCCGGTGGCGAAGAACCACAGCCGTTTGCCGGGCAGAAGCGCGTCGAGGACGAGCGTGCCGACAGGCTTTGGGCGCAGGATGATCTGATCGCCGGGCTGGATATGCTGTAGTTTCGAGGTCAGGGGGCCGTTCTGCACCTTGATCGAGTAGAACTCCAACTCGTCGTCCCATGCCGGAGAGGCGATCGAGTATGCGCGCAGAAGCGGTTTGCCGTTGTCGCCCAGAAGGCCGATCATCACGAACTCGCCCGAGCGGAAGCGCAGGGACGCGGGCCGGGTCACGCGGAACGAGAACAGCTTGTCGGTCCAGTGCTGGACGGCGGTGACGGTCTGGGCGTCGGGCAGGGTGACAGGCTTGGCGGCGGCTTCGTTCACGGGTCTTTGCTCGGTCATATCTTCCATAGGACCCTTGGTAGGGCCACTCCTCGTCTTAAACGTTGATCTCGGTCAGATAAAGTGTGCTTCAGGCGCGCAGTCGCGATTGGTAGTCGTGCGCGCGCCATTCGGCGCGGGCCAGCCACTGGTTCTCGGGCTGCCGGGCGGCCAGATCCTCGGAGATTTCGACTTCATCGAAACCCGAACGGCGGGCCATGGCGTACTGATCGGCGATGATATGGCCTTTCGCGCGCAACCGTCCCTGATATCCCATCAGCCGCAGGCGCCGCGCGATGCTGAAGCCGCGCCCGTCCGCAAAGCTGGGGAAATCAACGCGGATCAGGTCGATGGCATCGATCCTGTCCGCCAGCGCCGCCGGGTCGGCATCCGAGCGAAGGTCCACCGCCACAACGGGCGCAGCATCGTTCGCGGCAAGCTGGGGCAGTTCGAAAAAGCCGTGGGTCCAATCGTCGGCATCGAAGCCGGTGTCGGTGACTATAATGCTCATGATGCCTCCTTCAGGGGCGTGCGCACGGCCTTGCCGTTCACGAAATGAATTCCGCATTCATCCTTGTCCTGCCCGCGCCAGCGCCCGGCGCGCGGGTCTTCGCCCGGAGCGACGCGGGTCGTGCAGGGAGCGCAGCCAATGGAGGGATAGCCCCTGGCCACCAGGGGATGGCGGGGCAGGCGGTTGTTGGTCATGTACTCGGCGATATCCTCCGGGCCCCAATGGGCGAGCGGGTTGATCTTGATGCGTGTGCCACCCTCGTCCTCGAAGAAGTCCAGCGCGGCGCGCTTTCCGCCCTGATAGCGTTTTCGACCCGTGATCCAGGCATCGAAGGGCGCGACGGCGGCCTGCAGCGGCTCGGTTTTCCGAAGCGCGCAGCAGGCGTCGGGGGCGGTCTGGTGCAGCGTGTTTGCGTGGTCGCGCAGGAAGGTCTGGTCGCGGTCAGGGCGAATTATCTGAACATTGTTTAACGCTAAACTATCCGCCACTTCCCTTTGATATTCCAGCGTTTCCGGGAACAACATCTCTGTGTCGATGAACAGGATTGGCGTACTGCGGTCGATGACCGATACCATGTGCAGCAGCACGACCGATTCCGCGCCGAAAGATGAGACCAGCGCGGTTTGACCGACCTGCGGGTCGGTCAAGGCATGGGCCAGAACATCGGCGGCCGAGTGGTGCGCATAGCGCCGGTTCAGTTCGGCAACGCGGACAGAAACCGGATCGAGCGGTGCTTCAAGCGGCATTGGCCTTTTCCTTCTCGGGGTAGAGCGCGGCCTTGAAAGGCTCGGCTCCAAGGCGGCGATAGGTCTCGAGGAACGTCTCGGAGGCGTCCTCGCGGATGTCGAGATAGGCTTCGATCAACCGCTCGATGGCTGGTACGATCTCGTCATAGGCAAAGCCCGGCCCGGCACGTTCGCCGATCGTGGCGGTTTCGGTGCCGTCGCCACCAAGGGTGATCTGGTAGTTCTCGACGCCGGCGCGATCCAATCCGAGAATGCCGATATGGCCGACATGGTGATGGCCACAGGCGTTGATGCAGCCCGAGATCTTGATCTTCAGGGGACCGATCTCGTGCTCCAGTTTCAACTCGTCGAACCGCGTCGCGATCTCCTGCGCCACGGGGATCGAGCGTGCGGTAGCCAGCGCGCAGTAATCCATGCCGGGGCAGGCGATGATGTCGGAGATGAGCCCGATGTTCGCGGTCGCGAGGCCAGCCTCGCGCAGCGCCTCGTAGACCTCGGGCAGGTCCGATTTGTGGACATGGGGCAGGATGACGTTCTGCTCGTGGCTGATGCGCAACTCGTCATGACCGAAACGCTCGGCAAGGTCTGCCAGAACGCGCATCTGATCCGAGGTTGCGTCGCCCGGCGTGGCGCCATGTGCCTTGAGCGAAACCGAGACGATGGCATAGCCGGGCGCGCGATGTTCGAACAGGTTCGTGTCCGTCCAGGAGCGGAAACCGGGGTTCTGACTGCGCGCGATGTCGTATTTGTCCAAGGGTGCGTTCCGGAAGGCGGGCGGCGCGAAGGATTGTTCGATTTCTGCAAGCAGTTCCTGGTCAAACCCGCTGAACTGGGGGCGGATTTGTTCGAAACGTGCATCCACCAGATCGCGGATTTTCTCCAATCCGTTCTCGGCGACGGTGATTTTGATGCGCGCCTTGTACTTATTGTCCCGCCGTCCCAGCAGGTTGTAGACGCTGACGATGGCCTCGCAATATGGCAACAGATCGGCCAGCGGCAGGAACTCGCGGATGACCTTGCCGACCATCGGGGTGCGGCCAAGGCCGCCGCCCACGATGACTTCGAAGCCGGGTTCTCCGGCCGCATTCCGCACCATGCGCAGGCCGATGTCATGGGCCTTGGTCACGGCGCGGTCGTTGGGCGATCCGGTGACAGCGATCTTGAATTTCCGGGGTAGAAACTGGAATTCCGGGTGATCTGTCGACCACTGGCGCAACAACTCGGCTACGGGGCGCGGATCAGCGATCTCGTCGGCGGCAGCACCTGCGAAATGGTCGGCGGTAACGTTGCGGATCGTGTTGCCGGAGGTCTGGATGGCGTGCATGCCGACATCGGCCAGCGCCTCCAGCATATCGGGCACATCCTGCAGTTTCGGCCAGTTGTACTGGATGTTCTGCCGCGTGGTGAAATGGCCATAGCCCTTGTCCCAGCGTTCGGCGATCCACGCCAGCTGACGCATCTGCGCGCTGTTCAGCGTGCCATAGGGGATCGCGACGCGCAGCATATAGGCGTGAAGCTGCAGGTAGAGGCCGTTCATCAGGCGCAGCGGCTTGAATTCGTCCTCGGTGAGGCTTCCGTCGACGCGCCGTTCGACCTGGGCGCGGAACTGCGACACGCGTTCACGCACGAAAGCTTCGTCGAAGTCATTGTATTTGTACATCTTTACTCTCCGGCTTGTTTGCCGTGGGCATAGTTGGACGGGCCCTTGGTGCGGAAGATTTCACGGAAATGCGTAGGTGCGGGGCCATGGTCCGTGGCTTCGGCGTCGGCAAGGTAAGCGCCGACCACAGCGCCGGGCTGGCTGATCGCGAAGAGAAGCCGATCGTCGGCGACCGCCTCGTCGTCGATCAGTTCCGCTTCGGACATGTGCCGCGTCCAGCGGTCATCTTCGGTCAGCCAGACCACGTCGCCTTCCAGCAGCGCGTTCGCGGTGACGACTTTCGGGGTAAAGGGACGGCGGCTCATAGCGCGATCTCCTCTTCGTAGGTTTGAGCGAATGTCTCGGCGGCGCGGGGTGCCAGGCCGAGAAGGATCAGGGCGGGTCCGGTCAGGCCGGTAACGGCGTCGGGCAGGGTGGCGAGCGTGGTACCGATGGCGCGCTGGTCGCGGCGCGAGGCGTTTTCCACGATCGTGACTGGCGTTGACGCATCGGCGCCGTGCATCATCAGGCGCCCTTGCACGAAGCGGGACGATTTCTTGCCCATGTATATGGCGGCAACCTGTCCGGGTTGGGCGAGGGCACGCCAGTCCTGCTCGGCATAGCCCTTCATGTCATGTCCTGTGACGAACCGGACCGAGGAATTGCGGTCGCGCTTCGTCAGGCTTTGCCCGATCGAGGCGACCGCGGCAGAAGCCGAAGTAATGCCGGGTATGATCGAGAAGGGCACATCGGCGGAGGCGCAAGCGTCCATTTCCTCGTCGAGGCGGCCGAAAACGGTCGGATCGCCCGATTTCAGGCGCACGATATGGGCGCCTGCCCGCGCGTGGAGCACGATCAGGGCGTCGATATCGGATTGGGCGACGGAGGGGCCGAAACCCTCTTTTCCCGCATCGATCATCAACGCTTCACGACGGGCGAGTTCGAGAACTTCCTGCGTGACCAACCGGTCGTAGATCACCACGTCGGCTTCGTGCAGCGCGCGGCGGGCCTTCAGCGTCAGGAGTTCCGGGTCACCGGGGCCGGCTCCCACGAAGGTCACGCGTCCCCGCTGTTCAGTCTGGCCAAGGTGTTGGGCCAGAAGGCTGTCCAGAGTTTCTGCCAGCGCGTCTTCGCCCGCTGCATCGAATGCGGCGGGGCCGGCGCCGAAGTAGTAGTCAGACCAGAAGGCGCGGCGCGCCCGGCCCATCGGCAGCGCCTCGGCGACACTGCGAAACGCCTTTCCGACGCGCGCAAGAACGCCAAGCGAAGCGGGCAGGCGCTCTTCCAGATCGGCCTTTATCGCGCGGGCCAGCACCGGGGCGGCGCCCTCGGTGCCGATGGCGACAGTGACGGGATCGCGGTCGACTATGGCGGGCGTGATGAATTGCGAGTGCTCGAGATTGTCGACCCAGTTCGTCAGCGCCCCGTCCGCCTGAGCCAGTCGTGTGACGCGGGCATCCTCGGTGTCGTCGTCGTTGGCGGCATAGAACAGCGCGGCGCAAAGCGCATCACCCGGTTCCATCGCGCGCCTGATCAGCGTCAGGCGCCCCTGGGCGGCAAGGTCCTCGATCTCGGGGATGACCTCGTTGGCGACAACGGAAAGGCGCGCCTCGGTTTTCAAGAGAAGACGCAACTTCGCCAGCGCAGCCTCACCTCCGCCGGAGACGACGATGCGGCGGCCCTCGGTGGCCAGGAATATCGGAAAGTATTTCATCGCAGGTACCTGAATTCTTCGCCTACAATATAGAATAATGTTCTGCGTTTTGGCAGATACCGCTTGCGGATAAGGACAAATGTTCTAGTTTGACGTCGGTTTGGAACAGATTCCCCGGAATGAGCGAGGCAAAGGAATGGCGGTGCGGCTGGACGATCTGGATCGGAAAATCTTGCGCGAATTGCAGAATGACGCCAGCCAGTCGCTGGACGATATCGCCAAGACCGTGGGGTCATCCAAGACCCCGGTTTGGAACCGGATTCGAAAGATGAAGGAGGCGGGCGTCATCGGCCGCCAGACGGTGCTTCTGGACCCGGAAAAACTTGGCTTTGACGCCTGCTTTTTTGTTCTGATCCGCACCTCGGCGCATGAGTCGGGCTGGCAGGACAAGTTCCTCAAGGCAGTTCGCGAGCGGCCCGAAGTTCTCGAGGCGCACCGGCTGGCGGGCGATATCGACTACATCCTGAAAGTTCAGGTCAGGAACGCCCGGGCCTACGACGAGTTCTACCAGGCCCTGATTTCCGAGGTGAACATCTACAATGTGACGGCGCTTCTTTCGATGGAAGAGATCAAGTCGACCACGATTCTGCCGATCTAGACCTCGACCATCAGGCGCTCCCGCCCGCGGAAGTGATACAGGTCCGCGACTTTCGGCGGTTCCACGATCCGCAGGTTGGGACAGCGCGAGAACAGTGCGGGCAGGGCGATCTGCATCTCCAGCCGGGCCAGCGGCGCGCCGATACAGAAATGAATTCCTGCTCCGAACGCCACGTTCGGACGCTTCATGCGGAACGGATCGAAAATCTCGCCATCGGGCCAGACGGCATCATCCCGGCAGGCCGACCCAAGCAGGCACCCGATCTCGGTTCCGGCCGAAAACTCTGTGCCCAGGATCGTCACATCCTTGTAAACCCACCGCCGGAACAGGTGCAGAGGCGGGTCGAAACGCAGGCATTCCTCGACCGTGCCTTCAATATAGTCCGGTTCAAGAGCCAGATTTCTTTCGGAATATTCGCAGAGCAGGCGTATCGAGTTACCCAGGGCATGGACCGTCGCCTCGTGGCCGGCATTCAGAAGCAGAATCGTGATGGATATGATTTCCCGTTCGCTCAGCTTTTGTCCGTCAACCCGGCCGACGACAAGCTGTGAAAGAAGGTCGTCGCCTGGCGTCCGGGTGCGCAACGCGATCATCTCGCGGACGAAGGCCGTGAATTCGGCGGAAGCCTCGGCGGCCGCGTTTTCGACGGATTGGTCTCGCCGAGCCTGGTACATCGCGACCATGGCATTCGACCAGTTCAGAAGCTGGGGGCACATCTCTTGCGGAACACCCAGCAGATCGGCGATCACCCGGACGGGAACCTGTCGTGCGAAGGCGTCCAGCAGGTCAAAGGGACCGGACGGAAAGGCGTCGATCAGCTGGTCGCAGGTCAGGCTGACGAACGGACCAAGCGCATTCACCTCCTTGCGCGTAAACGCGCCAAGAACCAGTTTTCTCAATCGGGTGTGCGCGGGTGGCTCCATCTCCAGAAGCGAGAATTCCTCGATGTCGTAGAAGGCCTTCAATCCGGGCTGAACGTCGGGCCGGCGTTCAACCGGGATCTCGCGCCCCAACTGAGGATGACGCAATACGGCGTTCACCGCAGCGGATGTCGTTGCGACAGGAATGCCGTACTCCTCCCAGCGAATGAAGTGCCCCAGGGCGCGGATGCTGCGGTAGAATCCATACGGATTCTGGACGAATGCCGCCTCTGTCGGCGATTGGGAGGTTGCCTCCATCTGTCCACTGTCCCCGCAAGTGGTTGAATGCGCCGCTGCGCGAATCCTGCGTATTTGTGCGCGGCAAATGGATAGCCTGTCCGGTCAGTTTTGGCTACACAGGGGGATGCTAACGTGTTGAATAATAATTTGTTGTTCGAAAGCATGGCCTTACATCCTGCACGGCCGCTTGTTTCGCTCCTCGACCTGTGAGAGACCCGGTGCATATTATGAGGCGGCTTTGCCGTTCCGAACTTTTGACAATGACGGGAACAAGACATGAGCGGTTTGCTTGCCCTGCTGGACGATGTTGCAGCGATTGCGAAACTGGCGGCCGCGCAGGTTGACGACCTGGCGACGCAGGCCGCCAAGGTCGGCGCAAAGGTTGGCCCCGCTGTCATCGACGACGCCGCGAAGGCGGGAACGAAGGCGGCAGGCGTGGTCATCGACGACGCTGCGGTCACGCCCAAATACGTCACTGGTCTGCCCGCGGCCCGGGAACTGCCGATCATCTGGAAGATCGCGCGCGCCTCGTTTTTCAACAAGCTGGTCATCCTGTTGCCGGTGGCCTTGCTGCTCAGCGCCTTCGCGCCATGGCTGATCACGCCCTTGCTGATGCTGGGCGGCTGTTACCTGTGTTTCGAAGGGGCCGAGAAGATCTGGCACTTGCTCCATCCCCATGACGAGAGCCACGCCCAGGAGGCCGAGGTCCTGGACGCGGCGCATCTCGAAGAGCAGCGGGTGAAAGGAGCCATCAAGACGGATTTCATCCTGTCCGCAGAGATCATGACAATCTCGCTCTCCGCGATCGAGAGCGACAGTTATGTTACCTCGGGTTTCATTCTGGCCATTGTCGCCGTCGGTATCACGGCGCTGGTTTACGGCGCGGTTGCGCTTTTGGTGAAGATGGACGACGCGGGTTTGCGGCTGGCAGAGATCGGCCGCCTCTCGGCGACCCGCGCCCTGGGCCGGGGTATGGTCAAGGGCATGCCGTATCTGCTGAAGGTCATCGGCATTGTCGGTACAGCCGCGATGCTCTGGGTGGGCGGAAACATCATTGTCCACGGACTGGAAGTGCTGGGGTGGCATTGGCCCTATGACACGATCAAGGACATCGCGAAATCCGTCGGCGGAGAAAGCGGCTTTGTGAAGTGGGTTGTGACGGCCACGCTCGACGGCATTCTCGGCCTGGCGCTGGGCCTCGTCCTGATCCCCATCGTCAACAAGGTGATCGTGCCTTTCGCCGGGTTGTTTTTCCCCGAGAAGAAAGCGGCGCAAAGTCATTAGGCGCGGGGAAGACCCCGCGCCTAAGTGTCATCTCAGCTCTTCAGCTTGCAGGTCGACAGCCCAAAGATCGAATAGGCCGGGCAGGAGCCCATCAGGCCTGTGGCCAGCGGCACGATGCCGATCAGAAGGAACCAGCGATAGCCGGCTTCGGGCAGCATGAAGAAAGCTGCCAAAAGCACGATTCCGACGATGATGCGAAGGGCGCGGTCTATTCCACCAACATTCTGTTTCATAAAGATTTTCCTTTCCAGGTTCGAAGGACATGATGAAACCTACCGCGATTCGCGGGTTTTGAATGTGACTTGGTCACCCTGCGTCAGTCGTTTGTAGCCACCCGCAACGCGTCGGGCTTAAGGATCGTTACCCGTCCGCGTTCATGCGTCAGCCATCCCCGGCGCTTCATGGCATCCAGTCGGCGCGAGACGACCTCGCGCGCGCTGCCGATGGCGCTGGCGATGTCCTGCTGCGTCGCCTGAACTTCGCCGCCGTCGGCGCGCGCCAGCAGGAAGCCGGCCAGCCGGGCATCGACGGGCTGGAACGCGACGCGCTCGAGGATCTGCATGGTCGACTGCATGCGCTGGGCAAATGCGGTGAACACGATGTTCCGGAAGGCCCGGTCCGCGTCCAGCATCTCGAGAAAGGTGGCGCGCGGCAGCAGAACCACCGCCGCGTCGGCTTCGACCACGGCTTCGGCGCTGTAGTCCTCGCCCCCGAGCAGGCCAAGCGTGGACTGGATGCAGCTTGACCCGGGGGTCACGTCGTAGAGCAGGATCTCGCGACCGTTCGGCCCGACCAGGTAGACGCCGATCCGGCCGGACAGCACGATGACATAGCCCTGAACGGCGTCGCCGGGGCGGAACAGCACGGTGTCCGTGGGGACGGTCATCGGCGCAAGCGCCTCGAGCCTCCGGCGACTGTCGTCGGACAGGCCGGACAGTTCCTCTATTCCGCCGGTCCAGCCCATCAGCTGCGGCCGCGCTTCTCGAAGCGGGGCAACATGGCCGAAAAGTCCTTGCCGCGCCCGTCCTCGGCCTCGACGAATTGCGCATAAAGGTCACGCGCCGCCCGCCCCATCGGGGTGTCGGCATCGACCGCTGCGGCGGCCTGCTGCGACAGGCGCAGGTCCTTCAGCATCAGTTCCGCCGCGAAACCCGGCTTGTAGTCGTTATCGGCGGGGGATTTCGGCCCGATGCCTGGGGCAGGGCAATAGGCGTTGAGGCTCCACGAGTAGCCCGAGGAGGTCGAGACCACGTCGAACATCGACTGCCGGTCAAGGCCCAGCTTGTCGGCAAGCGCAAAGGCCTCGCATGTGGCGATCATGGTCGCGCCGAGGATCATGTTGTTGCAGATCTTGGCGGCCTGACCGTTGCCCGAGGGGCCGCAATGCACGGCTTTCTGGCCCATGATGTCGAAAAGCGGCTTCGCGTCCGCGAAGGCGTCGTCGCTGCCCCCGACCATGAAGGTCAGCGTCCCGGCCTGCGCCCCGCCGATGCCGCCCGATACAGGCGCATCAAGCGCCCTCAGGCCAGCTGCCGTCGCCTGATCGGCCACGGCGCGCGCGCTTTCGACATCGACGGTCGAGCAGTCGAGAAGGATCGCGCCCTGCCGCATCGCGGGAACGACCTCGTCGGCGACCTTGCGGAGGATCGCACCGTCGGGGAGCATGGTTATGACGACGTTGGCTTCGGACGCGGCCTTTGCGGCGCTTGCGGCGGCAGCAACACCCTCGGGCATCGGTGCGGCCACGTCGAATCCGGTCACCGCATGTCCGGCGGCGGCAAGGTTTTTCGCCATCGGCCCGCCCATGTTGCCAAGCCCGATGAATCCGATCTTCATAGCGTGTCCTCCAGCTTCAGTTCGTCCGCTCCCAGCGGTCTCAGCATCGCGCTGACCTCGGCCGGGGTCGGGTCCTCGGGGCGCGCATGCCGCCATTTGGGAGACTTGTCCTTGTCGATGATGGCAGCGCGGATGCCTTCCCGGAAATCGCCCAATTCGACGATCCGGTGGCCGAAACGGTATTCCGCCTTCAGGGCCTCGTCCATCCTGTCGCGCAGGCGTGCGCGGTGCACCAGCTCCACGGTGCAGGCCATCGAGATCGGGCAGAGGCGGTTCAGTGCCTCACGGGTTTTCAGAGCCCAGTCGTCGCCTTTGTGGTCGAGCGAGCGCAGGATGTCGCGCAGGGTTTCCCCGCCGAAATGCTCATTGATGTCAGTGGTTTGCGCTTCCAGTTCCGGTGCCGGGGCGGGTGCGGCCGCCCGGTCGATCTCGTTCCAGTCTCCGGTTTCTTCCAGGCGCGAGATCAGGCCGGGCCAAGCTTCTTCGGGGATGTAGTAGTCGGCGAACCCGGCGAGGATCGCATCACCCGCCTTCATCCGGTGTCCGGTGATCCCGAGGTATTCGCCAAGGCGTCCCGGCGCGCGCGCCAGAAGCAGGGAGCCGCCCACGTCAGGGATCAGGCCGATCCCGCATTCGGGCATGGCCATTCGGCTGGTGTCGCCCACGACCCGATGCGACGCATGGCAGCCGAGGCCCACGCCGCCACCCATGGTGAAGCCCTGCATGAAGGTCGCCACCGGCTTGGGGAACTCGAACAACGCCTTGTTCACGGGATACTCCGCCCGCCAGAACCGGCGCGGCTCGTCATAGTCGCCCGCGACCATCGCGTGATAGATACCTGCGATGTCGCCGCCGGCACAGAACGCCTTGTCGCCCTCCGCGTCGATCACCAGCATCGCGATGTCGTCGTCTGCGGCGAAGCGGGGCAGGGCCTCGGTCAGCGCATCCACCATCTGCCAGGTCAGCGCGTTCAACGCCTTGGGGCGGGTCAGCGTGATGCGGCCGACACGGCCTGTCTTGCGGATCAGAATATCGCTCATCGGTTCTTCAGCATGTCGCGTGCTACGATCATCCGCATGATTTCATTCGTCCCTTCAAGAATACGGTGCACGCGCAGGTCGCGGACCACTTTTTCGATCCCGTAGTCGGCAAGATACCCGTAGCCGCCGTGCATCTGCAGGCAGGTGTCGGCGGCGCGGCTGGCAGCCTCGGTGACAAAGGCCTTTGCCATGGCGCAACGCTTGGTCGCGTCGGGCTGGCCTGTGTCCAGTGCCCAAGCCGCGTGGCGCAGGAAGGTTCTTGCGGCCTGAAGCTCGATCTCGGTCTCGGCCAGCTTGAATTGCAGCGCCTGGAACTGGTCGATCGTCTGTCCGAAGGCCCTGCGCTCGCCCATGTAGGCCAGCGTCTGATCCAGAGCCCACTGTGCGGCGCCCAGAGAGCAGGCGGAAATGTTAAGACGGCCCCCATCAAGGCCCGCCATCGCATATGTGAAACCCTGACCCTCTTTGCCAAGGATATTGACGGCCGGAATGTTGCAATCGTCCAACTGCACCTGGCGGGTCGGCTGGCTGCGCCAGCCCATCTTGTCCTCCAGTCCCCCGAACGAAAGGCCCTGTGCACCGTCCTCGACAAGGAAGGCGCTGATGCCCTTCGGCCCGTCCCCGCCCGAGCGCGCCATGACCAGATAGGCGTCCGAATACCCGCCGCCCGAGATGAAGGCCTTGGTGCCGGTCAGCGCCCAGCCTTCGTTGGTGCGGACCGCTCTCGTCTTGAGTGCGGCCGCGTCCGAGCCCGAGCCGGGTTCGGTCAGGCAGTAAGACAGCACCGTCTCCATGGTCAGCGCCTTGGGCAGAACTCGCGCCTTCATCTCGTCCGAGGCATAGACGTCGATCATGCGCGCGACCATGTTGTGGATGGAGAGGAACGCGGCGACCGACGCGCAAGAGCGCGACAATGCCTCGAAGACCAGCGTCGCATCGAGACGGGTCAGGCCGGCTCCGCCTGCCTCTTCGCTGACGTAAAGTCCGCCAAACCCCAGTTCGGCGATCTCGGTCCAGAGCGCCTTCGGGATTGTGCCGTCGCGCTCCCAATCGCGGGCATGCGGAGCGATGCGATCTTCGCCAAAACTCCGCGCAGTCTCAAAGATGAAGGTTTGTTCCTCGCTCAGCGCGAAATCCATGGCTTCCTCCCCTGAATTGAACGCTTGTCCAATTAAACCCTGAGCCGCGTCAGAGGCAAGATCAGAGATCCGCTGTGAACTCGTCGATCAGGCTGCGCACGACAGCGCAGAGTGCGTCATGATGCGCGGCCCCGTTCTCGCGGGCTGTGCTGTAGGTCTGGCGCTGACGCTGCGAACTGGTGCCGCCTTCCACGATCTGACGTGCGCGTTGGGTTTCCTCGACACATCGCAGGACGCCGGCATCTTCTTCGATCAGAACGAGAAGTTCCTCGACGAGATCATTCATCGGCACGATTTCACGCCGCCCGAAATCGATCAGCCCTTCTGTGGTCCCAAAACGCTGGGCGCGCCATCGGTTCTCGCCGACAAGAAACTGGTCGTATATGCGCCAGCGCTGGTTCTTCTTGGACAGCCGCCACAGCATCCGCGCCAGGCACTGGGCCAGCGCGGCAATGGTCAGCGCATCCTCCATCCGGGGTGAAACATCGCAAATGCGCGACTCGATCGTCGGAAAGCGGTGGGACGGCCGCAGGTCCCACCAGATCTTCGTCGAATCCTCGATGATCTCCAGTTCGGTCAGCACGTGGGTCGTCCGCTCGTATTCCCCCCAGCTTGTGAACCGGGGCGGAAGACCCGTGCGCGGCAGGTTGTCGAAGACGGTCAGCCGGTACGAGGCCAGACCCGTGTCTTCCCCCTGCCAATAGGGAGAAGACGTGGAGAGCGCGAGAAGATGCGGCAGGAAATACAGCATCTGGTTCATCAGATCGATGCGCATCTCCTGGTCTTCGATGCCGATATGCACGTGCATGCCCGAGATCAGCAACCGCCGCGCCACGCCGCCCAAAGCTTTTTGCAGATCGTTGTAGCGTTCCTTGTCCGTATGATGCTGGTCCTTCCAATCGGCGAAGGGGTGGCAGGACACCGCAATCGGCGACAAGCCGAAATCGGCGGCGACCTCGGCGACTGTGGACCTTAGGCGCTTCAGATCCTCGCGCGCCTCGCCGATGTTCGAGCAGACCCTCGTGCCGATCTCGACCTGGCAGGCCTTGAACTCGGGGCTGACCTGACTTTTGAGGCGTTCCGCGCAGGCCGCCATCATGGCCTCGGGCGCCGGCGCAAGCGCGCAGGTTTCCGGGTCGACCAGCAGGTATTCTTCTTCAATTCCAAGGGAAAAAGCCGGGGCTGCTTGAGCTGGCATGCTTATCCTCTCTGCTGATTCGCCTCAGGGAAGCGCAACTCATGCGTGTGTTAAAGGAGATATGTCCCAGTGTTTCATCATGTGCAACAATACTGCGCTCACATCGGAAATGTCGCGTCATTCGCACAAGCGGCCAAGCTTTGAACGAAAAATTCACGCTTTCCGGCCACTTTTTTGCCCGATTCTCGACAGTTTCTCTTTCCCTGACAGAAATTTACCTGCTACATACAAGCTATTATTAAGTATTCGTGAGGGGGTACCAATGAAGACTATTAAATTCCTCGCGGCAATAGCCGCAACACTTGTGATCGGGTCGGCGGCCAATGCGGCCAGCGTGACTTGCACAGGCATAACCACAGAACCAGGGTACGATGAGTGCTACGACGTTACCGGTGAAACCGGTGCGTTCAACTTGTATGGCGCGAACGCGTACGACTACAACGGCGACAATTTGTTTGAAGCCAACGATTGGGTTGTGGTCCAGGACGGTGATGGCGTCAGCCAAGACTCGTTCGTTTACCCAGCTGGTGACTGGGACGTGCTTGCTCTGCTGATCAAAGCGGGCAATGGCATTGTGGCGCTTCTTTACGAAGAAACAGACACTCTGTCGGCATGGATGAGCGGCGGTCTGTCGATCACGCAAATTTCGAACGGGGTTAGCGGGTTCACGCTCCTCGGCCGTGAGGGCGTTTCCGAAGTTCCGCTTCCGGCTGCTGGCTGGATGCTGATTGCCGGTCTCGGCGGTCTGTTTGCTCTGCGCCGTCGCAAGACTGCCTGAGTTAAAAAGACCTCATCACGGATGTGATCAAGAGCGGTGCCCCCGGGCACCGCTCTTTTGCTGTTGAGTAAACTCTTTTTCAGACGGTTTGCTTCATTCTCTCGGTCGCCGCCTAGCGTCACCACTTCCAAGATCCCCACGGTACCTGGCTCGCCGTCCTGTTGTGTCCATCACGCAGGCGCAAAGCGCCGAAATCGGTCAAAAAGAACCGAACCCCAGCCAGCACGGATAGATCGCGCGCCGGGTCAATTGGGGGCCGGGCGCCTGACGAGTGGGGACGATGTGTTCAAGCAAGGTATGCCGTGCGCCATTGCCAGCGTCGCAATGTTGTCCGTGGCAAACGCGGTAACCGGTTATTATGACTTCCACCGAGACCACGCCGGCAACCACTTCACATCGAAGGGCCCCACTTCGGACAAGGGTTTTGCCTTGGGCCGGTCAACTCGACGGACCACTCCAAGGGCTTTTTCGATCTCTCGCTCCTGAAGCGGGAGAACAAGGTCGATCTTCACTACAATTCATTGGGTCCGTTCATCTGGAAGGATGGGGACCAAAAATCAAAATCCGGTTCCAGGCGTCATCCGACCACCCACAAGCCGAAGCATGGCCCAAAGGAAAACTCTATGCCCGCAGGTCACCCCGATATCCCTCCAGGGTGCTACATCCCGCCGCGGGCTGGATGCTGATTGCTGGAGTGGGCGGTCTTGCGGCGATGAAGCGACGCGCGCGTATTCGGGCCTGTTCGGCGACAGCCGCATGGAAATCGGGCGGCGCATGCGCCGTCCTTTCTCGCGCGGTCTTCAGAAGGCCACGCGGTCCGCACCTTTCAGCGCCAGCATCTCGCGCGCCTCGTCGGGCGTCGCTACGGCAAGGCCCAGACCTTCGATCAAAGTCCGCGCGATTCTGACCTGCTCGGCATTCGACTCCGCCAGTTTCCCCGGACCAGCCCAAAGCGAGTCCTCCAGACCGACCCGCAGGTTGCCTCCCATGGCCACCGCCTGCACCGCGACGCGCATCTGGTTCGCACCCGCGCCAAGAACAGACCACTGGTAGTCCTCGCCGAAAAGGCGGTCGGCGGTCCGTTTCATATGCGCCACGTCTTCGGGATGCGCCCCGATCCCGCCCAGAAGCCCGAAGACCGACTGGACGAAGAACGGCGGCTTCACGAGACCCCGCTCAACGAAATGCGCCAGATTGTAGAGATGCGAGATGTCATAGCACTCGAATTCGAACCGCGTGCCGTTCTCGGCACAGGTGCGCAGAACATACTCGATATCCTTGAAGGAGTTCCTGAACACGAGGTCACGCGAGCCTTCGAGATGCTCGCGCTCCCAGTCGTGCTTGAACTCCTTGTACCTGTTCAGCATCGGGTAGAGCCCAAAGTTCATCGAGCCCATGTTCAGGCTTGCCACTTCGGGCTTCCACTCCGCGGCGGGGCGCACGCGCTCATCGACCTTCATGAAGGGGCTGCCGCCGGTGGTCAGGTTCACCACCGCATCGCAGGACTGCTTGATCCGGCCAAGGAACGGAGCAAAGGCCTCGGCCGACTGGTCGGGCCGCCCGGTTTCGGGGTCGCGCGCATGCAGGTGCAGAATCGCCGCGCCCGCCTCGGCGGCGCCAAGCGCCGCTTCCACGATCTCGTCCGGCGTCACCGGCAGATGGGGTGACATGGAAGGCGTATGGATCGCCCCAGTCACGGCGCAGGTTATGATGACTTTTCGCTGTTTGGCCATGGTCCGGTTCCTCCCTGCCGCGACGTTAGCAGGGCGGAACGGCGGCGTCAGCCCGCTGCCTTCACGTCGAAGGCGGCGGCCATCAATTCGCGGGTGTAATCGGTTCGGGGGCTGTCGAAGACCTGTGCGGCATCGCCCTGTTCAACCACGTCGCCCCGCTTCATGACGATCACCTTGTGGCTCAGCGCACGCACCACTTTCAGGTCGTGACTGATGAAGAGATAGGCCAGCCCGTATTTTTTCTGAAGGTTCCGCAGCAACTCCACGATCTGCACCTGAACCGTCATGTCCAGCGCGCTGGTCGGCTCGTCCAGCACCACCAGCTTGGGCCGCAGGATCATCGCGCGGGCGATGGCGATGCGCTGGCGCTGCCCGCCGGAGAACTCGTGCGGGTAACGGTGCATCGTCGCCGGGTCGAGGCCGACCTCCGCCATGATCTCTGCCACCATCTCGCGCCGGTCGCGGGTCGGGTCGATCTTGTGGATCGTCAGCCCCTCGGCGATGATCTCTTCGGCCGTCATCCGGGGCGAGAGCGATCCGAAAGGATCCTGGAAGACGATCTGCATGTCGGCGCGCAATGGGCGCAACGCCCGCGACGTAAGACCCTGGATGTTCCGGCCCTGGAAGATGACCGGCCCCTCGGAGGAGATCAGCCGCATGATCGCCAGCGCCAGCGTCGTCTTTCCGGAACCGGATTCACCCACGATGCCCACGGTCTCGCCCGCGCGCACGGCCAGCGTCGCGGCGTTCACCGCCTTGATATGGCCGACAGTCTTCTTCAGCAGTCCCCGATAGATCGGGAACCAGATGCGCAGGTTCTCGGTCTCCGCGATCGTTTCGGCGTCGTCCGGCACCGGATCGGGCAGTCCGGTCGATTCAGCCGACAAAAGCATCTGCGTATAGGGGTGCTGGGGCGCACCGAAGATGTCCGCCGTGGCGCCGCTCTCGACGATCTCTCCGCCCTTCATCACGCAGACCCGGTCGGCGAACTTGCGCACGATCCCCAGGTCATGGGTGATGAACAGCATCGACATGCCGCGGTCGCGCTGGATCTGCTCCAGAAGTTCGAGGATCTGCGCCTGGATCGTCACGTCCAGCGCCGTTGTCGGCTCGTCCGCGATCAGAAGTTCCGGGTTGTTGGCCAGCGCCATCGCGATCATCACGCGCTGCCGCTGCCCGCCGGACAACTGGTGCGGATAGCTGGTCAGCCGGCTTTCCGGGTCGGCGATGCCGACCTCGTTCAACAGCTCGATGATCCGCGCACGGGCAGCTTCGCCCGACAGGCCCTGGTGCAGAAGGATCGATTCCGCCAGCTGCTTTTCCAGCGTGTGCAGCGGATTGAGCGAGGTCATCGGTTCCTGGAAAATGAAGCTGATGTCGTTGCCGCGCACCCGCCGCAACTCGGCCTCGTTCGCTCCCACCATTTCGGCACCGTCATAGGTGACCGAACCGGTGATCTCGGCGCTGTCGGGCAGAAGCGCCACTGTCGAAAGCGCCGTCACCGATTTGCCCGATCCCGACTCGCCCACGAGAGCGACGGTTTCGCCCCGCCTGACGTCGAAGCTCACCCCGCGAACCGCATGGGTCGTCGCGCCATCCTGTCGGAACCGCACGTTCAGGTCCCGGACCTGCAGAACAGCTTCGTTCACGACCGATCCCCTTCTTCCTGGTGAAAATACGGCGGAGGGGTTTGGGGAGGCAGCGCCTCCCCAACGGGTCGGCGCGCGGAACGCGCGGCGAAATCGGACATGGGCGCGCTCATTGGAATGTCTTCCTCGGATCGAAGGCATCGCGCACGCCCTCGAAGATGAAGACCAGAAGCGACAGCATGATGGCGAAGGTGAAGAAGGCGGTGAAAGCCAGCCAGGGCGCCTGCAGGTTCTGCTTGGCCTGAAGCGTCAACTCTCCCAGCGAGGGCGCCGAGGAAGGGAGGCCGTAGCCGAGAAAGTCCAGGCTGGCCAGCGCGCCGATGGTACCGGTGATGATGAAGGGCAGAAGCGTCAGCGTGGCGACCATCGCGTTGGGCAGCATGTGCCGGAACATGATGGTGCCGTTCGACACCCCCAGCGCCCGTGCAGCGCGCACGTACTCGAAGTTTCGCGCACGCAGGAACTCCGCCCGAACCACGCCCACCAGCGCCGGCCATCCGAAGAGGACCGACAGGAAAACCAGCATCCAGAAACTTCGCCCGAAGATCGCGAACATGATGATGATCACGTAAAGCGAGGGCGTCGACGACCAGATTTCCAGAAGACGCTGGAAGATCAGATCCAGCCAGCCGCCGAAATAGCCCTGCACCGCACCTGCGGCGATCCCGATGATCGAAGCGAAGACCGTCACGATGATCGTGAACATGATCGACAGGCGGAACCCGTAAAGCACCCGGGCGACCACGTCGCGCTTGGTGTCGTCGGTGCCCAGCCAGTTGTTCGCGTCAGGCGGCGAAGGCGCGACGCCCTGGATGTCGACGATCGTGTCGTATTTGTAGGGAATGACCGGCCAGATCATCCAGCCTTTCTCGACCGGCTCGCCCAAGGCGGTGCCCGAGTCCTCGACTTCGGCCAGAAGACCCTCGGGATCATCATAGCAATCGATCACGCCGCCGGTGACGATCAGGCACTGGATATCCTCGTATTGGTACTGCGCCTCGATCGGAAGATCGCCCCCGAAACGGGTCTCGGGGTAGAATTTGAAGATCGGCATGAAATACTCGCCCTGGTACTTCACGAGGATCGGCTTGTCGTTGGCAAGGAACTCGGCGAACAGGCTGGTGATGAACAGCACGCCGAAGACCATCAGCGACCAGTAGGCGCGGCGGTTCTTCTTGAAATTGCGCCAGCGTCTCTGGTTCAGAGGCGACAGCCACATGCGTTTGCGTTCGGGAACCTCCGGCCGGGGCGCGCGCTCTCCTGGGACGGGGTCAGGCTGGACTTCGGGCATCGCCATCGCCTCAGACCTCCCGTCTTTCGAAGTCGATCCGCGGATCGACGAACACGTACATCAGATCCGACAGGATGCCGACAAGCAGACCGACGAGACCGAAGGCGAAAAGCGTGCCGAAGATCACCGGGTAATCGCGGGCGACGGCGGCCTCGAATCCAAGCCTCCCTAGGCCGTCCAGCGAGAAGATCGTCTCGATGATCAGCGAGGCGCCGAAGAAGATGCCGATGAACAGCGACGGGAATCCGGCAATCACGATCAGCATCGCGTTCCGGAAGACGTGACCATAAAGCACCCGGCCTTCGGTCAGGCCCTTGGCCTTGGCGGTGATGACATACTGCTTCTTGATCTCGTCCAGAAAGCTGTTCTTGGTCAGAAGCGTCAGCGTGGCGAAGCCCGAGATGGAACTGGCCAGGACGGGCAGGGCGATGTGCCAGAAATAGTCGGCGATCTTTCCGCCAAGGCTCAGCTGGTCGAAATTCTCGGATGTCAGGCCGCGCAGCGGGAACCACTGGAAATAGGAGCCGCCCGCGAAGAGAACCAGAAGCAGGATGGCGAACAGGAAGCCCGGTATCGCGTAGGCCACGATGATCAGCCCGCTGGTCCAAGTATCGAAACCCGAGCCGTCCTTCACCGCCTTGCGGATGCCCAGCGGAATCGAGATGGCATAGGCGATCAGTGTCGACCACAGCCCAAGCGTGATCGAGACCGGCATCTTCTCGATCACAAGATCGACCACGCTGATCGAGCGGAAATAGCTCTCGCCGAAATCGAAGCGGATATAGTTCCACATCATCTGGACGAAGCGGATATGGGCCGGCTTGTCGAACCCGAACTCGCGCTCCAGCTCCGCAATGAACTCGGGCGGCAGGCCGCGCGCGCCGACGTAGCCCGAGTCGCTGTCGCTGTCGAAGGTCTCCGATCCGCCGCCGGCGATACCCTCGAAGACGTCGCCCTGTCCCTCGATATTGGCGATGATCTGCTCGATCGGTCCGCCTGGCACGAACTGAGTAAGGGCGAAGTTGATCACCATGATCCCGAAGAGCGTCGGAATGATCAGCAGAAGCCGTCGGAGGATATAGGCGCCCATTGTCTCCTTGCCCTCAGAGCGCGCCGGCGTCTTTCAGACGCTGGGCAGCCTCGGCATCGTACCACCAGAAGTCCAGCTCTCCCAGCGCCAGCGGTGGCAGCGGGTCGGGGTGGCGATACATGTCATAGTAAGCAACCGTGTGCTTGTCCTTGAACCACTGGGGAATGGTGAAGCGCTCGGCGCGCATCACCCGGTCCAGCGCGCGCACGCCGGCCTGAAGGTCATCGGTGCTGTCAGCCTGTATGATCGCATCGATCAGGCGGTCGGTCGCCTCGGTGCAGAAGCCCATCAGGTTCCGCGTGCTTTCTTCCATCGCGTCGCAGCCGAACCACTGTTTCAGCCCGGTAGAGGGTTCATACCCAAGGTTGAAGCCGTGAACCGTCAGGTCGAAATCATAGTTTCGCTCCCGGTCCGTGGCCTGACTGGGGTCCACGCGGTCGAGCTTGGCCTCGATGCCCAAAGCCTGGAGGTTCTGGATGAAGGGGTTGTGAATCCGGTCGAAGGCGGGCGAACTTTCCAGTATCTCGACCGTCAGAAGCCGGCCGTCCTTCCGCCGCTTGCCATCGTCACCGACGATCCAGCCGGCCTCGTCCAGAAGCCCCGATGCCTGACGCAGGTTCCGCCGGTCAAGCTGGCGGTTCCCCGAGGTGGGCGGCAGAACCGCGTCCTCGGTCAGGATCGAGGCATCCAGCAATCCGTCATCGACCAAGGGCTGCAAAAGTGCCAGTTCGCCTTCGGTGGGCGCTCCCATTGCTGTCAGCGGACCGCCATTGTCCCAGAACGAGGTTGTCCGGTTATAAAGACCATAGAACAGGGTCTCGTTCGACCATTCGAAGTTGAACATCAGCCCGATGGCCTCGCGCACTCGCGGGTCCCTGAACTTCTCGCGCCGCAGGTTGAAGACATAGGATTGACCGGTGCCAAGCCCGCCATCCGGCAGTTCGGCCTTCACGACATACCCGTCTCTGATGCCGGGGAAGTCATAGCTGGTCGCCCATTCCTTCGACGAGTTCTCGGTGCGGAATGCGTATTCACCTGCCTTGAAGGCTTCGAATGCGGCCGAGCTGTCGCCAAAATACTCGATACGGATCCGATCGAAGTTGTAGCGGCCGACGTTCAGGTTCAGGTCCTTGCCCCAGTAATCCTCGCGTCGCTTGTAGATGATCCGGCTGTTAACCTCGTAGCTGTCCAGCTCGTAGGGACCGGTGCCCATGATCGGCGTCAGGCTGCTTTCCTCCAGCTCGAAGCCGGTTTCCTCGAACCATGCCTTGGAAAAGGCCGGAAGGCCTCCGGCCAGTTCGATCACGTCGCGTCGCGGCGCGTCCGGGGTAAAATTGAATTTCACCGTCTGATCGTCGATGACTTCGACATCCGAAATCATCGCGCCGAAGGCGGCCCGGAACGAGGGCAATCCTTTTTCCATGAACAGCTCGAAAGTGAACTTGATGTCCTCCGCCGTCAGCGGCGTGCCGTCGGCGAATCTGACCTCGGGACGAAGGTTGAAGATGACCCAGTCCTTGCTTTCGGGATATTCCATCGTACTGCACAGCAGGCAGTAGGATGCGGTCGGATCGTCGTAGACTCCGGTCAGGATGTTCTCGTGGCCGATCGTCGCCAACGCGCCCTGACGACCTTTCCGGGTGTAAAGGTTGAAGCTGTCGAAGGTGCCCTGACCCCATTGGCTCATCTCGCCGCCCTTGGGCGCATCAGGGTTCACGTAGTCGAGATGCGGGAAGTCGGCCGGGTACTTCAGATCCCCGAAGAAGCTGTAGCCGTGGCTTTCGATGACTGTTTCGTGGCTTTCGGCGCGGGCAAAACCCGTGCTGGCGACCAAAGCGCCAAGCCCCAGAACGGCGGCGCCAAGCCGAAGCGTCATCCGGGACCGCGAAGCGGCACGTGACGCGGCTATGGTGCGGGCAGGATGGCTGGGCATGGGCTCTTCCTCCGAATTTTCTCTGTTCTGGCGCTTGGGCGTTCTCGCCATTTAAAATGCAGCTAATTTTCGATTTGTCTAATGTTCAAGGGCTGTTTCGTTGAACAAACAGTGAAGTGAGCGTGCGCAGCAAAAAAGGCCAGGCGCAACGCGCCCGGCCCTTGGTGACGTTCCGATATTCTATGATCAGCCGCCGATGGTCGAAAGATAGGCGATCAGGTTCGCGCGATCCTCGATATCGGGCATGCCGCGATAGTTCATCTTGGTGCCATCGACATAGCCGGCCGGGCTGGTCAGAAACTCGTTCAGAGCCTCAGGGGTCCATTGACCACCATGCGACGCCATCGCCGTCGAATAGCTGTAGCCAGAGGCCGTGCCAATATCGCGGCCTACGACACCGAACAGGTAAGGCCCGGTGCCGTTCGCCCCGCTTTCCAGCTTGTGGCAAGCCTGGCACTGACGCCAGAGACGCTCGCCCGCGCCTGCGTCGGCGGCTGCAAACACTTCCTCGAAAGGCACTTCGGCCACTTCCTCGCCGCCGTGGTCGTCTCCGCCCTCGACCGCAATCGTGTAGGCCTGATGATGCTCACCATCATGGCTTTTAGCGGGGTGATAGATGAATTCGGCGAAAAATCCGCCAAGAAGAAAGACCAGGAAAGCTCCGCAAAAGCCTCCAATGATCTTCGTCATGGTCATTGTGTCGAACATGTCGCGTCCAGTTCCCTCGGTTCTTGGCCGCTATCTACCCGCTTCCCTTGGCGGTCTTCAAGGGATAAGAGCCGCGACGAAACGCCCATATTGACGCAGAGACCATCATGACCGGACGCATCGCCTTCCAGGGAGAGCCGGGTGCCTACTCGCATCAGGCGTGTCGCGAGACGCGTCCCACGCTCGAACCGCTGCCCTGCCGGACCTTCGAAGATGTCATTCACGCCGTTCAGTCCGGCGAGGCTGACGAGGCCATGCTGCCGGTGGAGAACACCACCTACGGGCGCGTCGCAGACATCCACCGTCTCCTTCCGGAAAGTGGTCTGCATATCGTCGACGAAGCCTTCGTCCGCGTGCATATCAATCTTCTCGGCGTGCCGGGCTCACGGGTCGAGGACATTCGCCGGGCGCATTCGCACGTGGTCCTGCTGCCCCAGTGCGCCACCTTCCTGCGGAAACACGGCATCGAGGGCACCGTCAGTCCGGACAACGCCCGCGCCGCGCGCGAAGTTGCGGAAAAGGGCGACAAGGCCGACGCCGCGCTTGCGTCCGAACTGGCGGCCGAGGTCTATGGTCTGGATATCCTTGCGCGCAATATCGAGGATAACGATCACAACACGACGCGGTTCCTCGTCATGTCGCGCGAGGCGGATCACTCCCGCCGGGCCGAGCGCATGCTGACGACCTTCGTCTTTCGTGTGCGCAACATTCCCGCGGCGCTTTACAAGGCAATGGGCGGGTTTGCGACGAACGGCGTGAACATGACCAAGCTTGAAAGCTACATGGTCGACGGATCCTTCACGGCGACGCAGTTCTATGCGGATATCGAGGGACACCCCGACGACCAACCGGTCAAACTGGCGCTGGAAGAACTGGAATACTTCACCTCCGAACTGAAGATTCTCGGCGTCTATCCCGAAGATATGCGGCGCTTCTAGAGCGCCGCCTTACCACTCGGCGACAATGGCGCCGGCGATGTCCTCTGTATGCAGGCCTGTCAGCCGCTTCGGGATCTCGGCCATCACGAGGTCCGCGATGGCATCGCCCATGCCATCCCTCAGCATTCCAAGGAAATCCGGCGGTGCGGCGACGATCAGGTGCTTGAACTTGTCGCCCCGCTGACGGCTTGTCAGGCTTTCGATCACGGCCTCGGCGAATTCCATCGCCTGAAGCTTTTCCGGGTCCGCTGCTTCCATCGCGCTGCGCGAGTGAAAGCCCGCGCCCGGGGCGCCGCCGTCAAACCGCTTGCCCGGATGCGGTGGTTCGTCGTTGGGATCAGGCTTCGGTGCATCCATGTGCTCGACAATCTCAAGCTTGGGGTGAATGGGTGTACCCGAATTTCGCAGGAACAACGCCTTGCGCCGGTCGCAGACAAGAACAAGGCTGTCTTCGGGTATCCGGTTCAGTTCAGCCATATTGGCCTCCTTGGGTGGCGTGCATGTCTTTTTTTGAAAATACAATCCGCGTAACATCTTGGCATTGATATGCGTCAACCGCTTCTCTCGATACAGGCGGCAGGGCGCGGAAACCGGGCCGGTGACTGGCCCTCCCGACAGTGGGCAACGGGCTGCTCTCATGCGAATCGCGACATTCAACGTCCAGAATCTTCGCCTGCGACTCCGCGACGGGCAGCCTGCGCTCGACGGGGCTGTGGACGCCGACATGCCGGACCTGCCGCGTTCCGCGGCGCTGGACATTGCGGATCGTGTCGAGACCGCGCGCATCATCGCGGAGGCCGATGCAGACATCGTGGCGCTGCAAGAGGTGTTCGACACCGCGGCTCTGGACTTCTTTCACGACAACTTCCTTCTGCCTGCGGGCGCAACGCCTTATCCCCACCGGGTTTGCCTGCCGGGCAATGATGGTCGCGGGCTGAATGTTGCCGCCCTGAGCAGGATCGCGCCCGAGGCCATCCAGAGCCACGCTTTGTTGACCGGCGCAGACCTGGGGCTCGACGACCTGGCGGCCGAATTGCGGGACTCTCCGTTGTTCCGGCGCGATTGCCTGAGGCTCGATTTCAGAGACGTCTCGCTCTTCATTTGTCATTTCAAAGCACCGTACCCCGATCCGGAGAAGTCACGCATTGTTCGTCACGCCGAGGCACGGGGCGTCCGGGCCGTGATCGAGATGGCGTTTGAGCGCCCCGAGGCGGAGCGCTGGATCGCGCTGGGCGATTTCAACGAGCCGGCCCGGACCGGCGGCGCCGGCACCTCGGCGTTGGAACCTCTCAAGGGCGGCTTTGCCGTCGATCTGATGGACCGCCTGCCGCGCGGCGAAGACTGGACATACGAGACGCCCGACACCCACGACCATTCGCGGCCCGACCGGTTCCTTGTCTCTCCAAGGCTGGCGCGCGAACTTCCGGAGGCCATTCCCTGGGTCTTGAGGGCGGGCATGACGCCGCCGACGAGCATCGGCCAAAGGCCCCACGCCAGCGATCATGCTCTTGTTTTTGCGGACTTTCCCGGACTGGATGCGGCCTAGCGGCCGCTTTCGTGCGCCAGCCGCTGGCGTGCGATGGCCTCGTGCTTCTCGGCCTTCAGCTGATCCGTCAGAGACTGCGAGACAAAATTCAAATGCGCTTCAATGGCAGCGCGCGCTGCCTTCGGATCCCGCGCCTGAAGCGCGTCGTTGATCTTGCGGTGTTGGTCCAGAAGGTTTTGCCGGGTCGTCCGCTGGCGGAACATGACCTGGCGGTTGTAGAAGACGCCCTCGCGCAGCAACTCGTACATCGAGCGCATCATGTGCAGCATCACGACGTTGTGGCTCGCCTCGATGATCGCGAGGTGAAAATCGGCATCCAGCTGTGCCTCGTTCGACGGATCCCGCTTCTTGTGGGCGGCTTCCATGCGCTGGAACACGCTGTCGACAACCGCCAGATCCGTGTCCGAGCCCAGCCGCGCGGCCCGTTCCGCCGCCAGGCCTTCCATGTCGCGCCGGAAGTCGATGTAGTCGAAGACGGCTTCCTCGTGGCTTCCGAACAGCCGAGTGAGGGCGGGCGAAAAGGCCGAGCCCAGAACTTCGGCGACATAGATGCCCGAGTTTGCCCTGGCAACCAGAAGTCCCGCTTCCTGCAATTCGCTGACCGCCTCCCGCAGAGACGGACGCGAGACACCGAAGCGTTCCGACAACTCCCGTTCGGAGGGCAGGCGCTCACCGGGGCGCAGGATCCCGCGCAGGATCAGCAGTTCGATTTGTTTGACAACCGAATGGGAAAGCTTTTCCGGATGGATTTTTTCGAAAGGCATTCTGACCTCGGCTGGCAAGATGGAGCTAGCAATGAGAGCACATTACGCGGTTTTCGTCTGCGAAACCAGTTTTCCCCAAAGGTCGTATTCTCCCGCCTCGTCCACTTCGACGGTCACGATCTGCCCTGGCGTCAGCTCTTCGAAACCGTCGTCGATGAAAAGGTTCCCATCGATCTCGGGTGCGTCCGCCTTGGTGCGGCAGGTGGCGGCCTCGTCGTCCACCTCGTCGATGATGACCTCGATGCGCTGCCCCACCTTGGCGGCCAGCTTCGCCTCGGAAATCGCCTGGGCCTTCTCCATGAACCGGGCCCACCGTTCGGCCTTCACGTCCTCGGGCACGTGATCGGGCAGGGCGTTCGACCGTGCGCCGTCCACGTTCTCGTACTGAAAGCACCCGACCCGGTCGAGCTGCGCCTCGTCCAGCCAGTCCAGAAGCGTCTGGAATTCCTCTTCGGTCTCGCCCGGATAGCCGACGATGAAGGTCGAGCGGATGGCGATGTCGGGACAGATCCCGCGCCATGCGGCGATCTCGTCCAGCGTGCGTGCCGCGGCGGCAGGGCGCGCCATCCGGCGCAGCGTTTCGGGATGCGCGTGCTGGAAAGGGATGTCGAGATAGGGCAGCACAAGCCCCTCGGCCATCAGCGGCACCAACTCGCGCACATGGGGGTAGGGATAGACGTAGTGCAGCCTGACCCAGGCGCCCAGCGACCCCAGGTCGCGCGCCAGCGGAATGATCGGGAATTTCTCGTCCCGCTCCTTCCAGTCGGTGCCATAAGCGCTGGTGTCCTGACTGATGACCAGCAGTTCCCGGACACCGCTCTCCACCAGCTTCTCGGCCTCGCGCAGCACCGCTTTCGCCGGTCGCGAGACGAGTTTTCCGCGCATGTCTGGGATGATGCAGAACTTGCAGCTGTGATTGCAGCCTTCGGAAATCTTCAGGTAGGAATAATGCCTTGGCGTCAGCTTCACCCCTGCGGCGGGCATCAGGTCGATGAACGGGTCCGGGTCCGGCGGCACAGCGGCATGGACGGCGTCCAGAACCTGTTCGTACTGGTGCGGACCGGTTACGGCCAGGACTTTCGGGTGCGCGCCGGTGATGTACTCGGGCTCCGCGCCAAGGCACCCCGTCACGATCACGCGACCGTTCTCGTTCAGCGCCTCGCCAATAGCGTCAAGGCTCTCCGCCTTTGCGCTGTCAAGGAAGCCGCATGTGTTCACGATCACCGCGTCCGCGCCGCCGTAGTCCGGGCTGATCGCATAGCCCTCGGCGCGCAGGCGCGTCAGGATGCGCTCGCTGTCGACCAGTGCCTTGGGACAGCCCAGCGAGACCATGCCGATGGTCGGCTGGCCGGGGCGGCGGGTTTCGGGCACATGGGCGCGCGCCAGATCGGGACGCAGGTTGGGCGGGTTCTGTGACATGGCCCGCTATATAGGGTCGATAGCGACCCCCAGAAAGCGGTATTTCTCACGCAGCATCCGCATCGGGCGCGGAACGGGCCCTCCGCCTCGGCGGAGACGCCCAGTCCAGAAGCTCCGTCAGCTTTGCGGCCGGCAAGGGGCGGCTGTAAAGGTAGCCTTGCAGCAGGTCGACCCGCAGTTTGCGCAGTAACTGTGCCTGTTCCTTGGTCTCTATTCCCTCGGCCACGATCTTGAAGCCAAGTTCGCGCGACAGGCGCACGATGGAGCGCACGATGGCCAGGTCCGCCTCGTTATGCGTCAGGTCGCGGATGAAACTGCGGTCGATCTTGACCGAACTGTAGGGGATATCCTTCAACAACGTGATCGACGAGTTGCCGGTTCCGAAATCGTCCAGCGCGATATAGCCGCCGGCTGCGCGGAAGCGCTCCAGATGTGGCCGTGCGGCGGCGCTGTTGACGCCGGTCAGGGCGGTTTCGGTCACTTCGATGGCCACGGCATTGGGACGCAGATCGCGTTCCCTAAGTGTATCCGCCACCAGCGTCACCAGTTCGCCGTCGCGCAAATCCGCCTCGCCGATGTTCAGCCCGACACTGAAATCATGGCCCAGCATGGTCCAGGTGCGCAGGTCGTCGGCGGCGCGGCGCAGCATTTCCTGCGTGATCTCGGTCGCCACACGCGGGTCCTCAAGCGCATGCTTGAACCGGTCAGGGGGCAAGACGCCATAGGTCGGGTGACACCAGCGCGCCAGTGCTTCGACGCCCTCGATCCGGCCGTCCCGAGCGTTGATCAGCGGCTGGTAGTACGGGATCAGCTGGTTTTCCCGGATGGCTTGCCTCACGCCGTCGAGTTCCCAGTGCCGGCGTTCCAGCGCCCGGGTCATGTCCCGCCGATAGGCCCCGACTGCGTTGCGCCCCGCGGCCTTCACCGAATACAGGGCGAGGTCGGCCGCCTTCATCAGGTCGCCAAGGCCATTTGCATCCTTCGGAAAACTCGCGACGCCGATCGATGTCGATACCTCGATCAGTTTTGCACCGTCGTCGGACATGACGTCTGTCCCCGTGGGCAGGGCTTCGGCGAAGTCGCGCAACGGCTTGTTCAGGTCCTTTGCCGGGACAAGCACCGCAAACTCGTCACCGCCCAGCCGCGCGACGAGGGCGTTTGCCGGGAAGGCGGCCTTCAGCATCTGCCCGATCGCCTGGATTACCCGATCACCCGTCGCGTGACCGTGTATGTCATTAATTTCCTTGAATTTATCCGCGTCGATCTGGAACAGGATCGCGGAGCTTTTGCGGTGCAGACAGTCCTGAAGCAGCACGTCCGCCCGGACACCGAAGCCGAACCGGTTCAGCAGTCCCGTCAGCGGATCGTGCTCGGCCAGGAAACGGGCCTGCTTTTCGGACAGACGCATGGCCCGGTTCGAGTGCGAGGCGATCCGCGCCACGAAAAGGGCCGCACCGGCCAGCGTTACCGTAAAGATCAGCGCGCCCATCAGCAGCATCAGGCGCAGTCGCGCAGCCGGGACCGTCACGTCCATGAACAGGCAAAGCGCATAGCGCTTGCCGGCAATTTCCCGGAAAAACGTGACCTCAGCCATGTTCTGCGATGCGATCGCGGTGTTTTCCGTATGGAACAGGATCTGCGGAGTGCCGACGTCCGTCGTAGATGCGACAGAGGCCCATTCCTCCGGAGACATGGGCGGATGCGTCGTATCGACAGCCTCGCCCTCGCCAGCGAAGAATCGTTTCAGCCGCTCCGCAAGGGCATTTTCCGGTTCGGCAAGCGAGGCTCCGTCAACTTCGACAAGGCAATCGCAGTCCTCGTTCATGATCACCGCGCGGTCGATGACCCCGGCACGCAAGGCCGCTTCCATGGCCCCGGCAAGGTTGGCGTGGCTTTTGCCGATCGCGGGATCCGGATGGCCGGATTCACCCTCCACGACACCTGCGGCGATCTGCTTGTAGACGTGGGCGGCCCAACTGGCCGACGTGCTCCTGACGTCCTCCTCCAGCATCCAGCGGAGAAGCGGGCCGACGGCAAGGCTTTGTGCGCCGATCAGGACGGCAAGGCCGGATATCGCAAGAAGATTCCTTGTCCGGAGACGCACCCCGGAGAGATTGAACGTGAACACGGATTACTCGCACCAACAGGGCGCCCCCGGGTCTCCGTTTACCCGATATGGGGCAGAATCTCATCCTGTTTCGGCGGTTCTGGTTAATGCCCGGGGACATCGGGCCGGTAGTCGAAGTCCGGCAATATGTCTTGCGGCGCGAATTTCGGAATGCCGCAGTCACCGTCCCGAAACTGTCCGGCAAGGCGCAACGTCGCAAAGCCGTGGGCAAGGGACCACAGCATCATCTCGGTTCTCAGCTGACCATGGGGCAGGGCGCCCTTGTCCCAGTCAAGACCGGTCGAGATGTCTTCCAGAACGGCATAGCTCTTGCGGGCCTCGGTCGACAGGTCTTCGTCCGCGAAATCGCAGTACAGCGGCGAGAACATCATCGCGAACAATGCAGGATGAGCTTCGGCGAAGGCGACATAGCCGTCGATGGCAGCGCGCAACCGCTCCTTGCCTGGCGAAGTTTCGGAGACCCCGTCGCGCATCGCCCGCGCATGCATCCGAAATCCTTCCGCTCCGATCGCTGTCAGCAATCCCCGCAGCGAGCCGAAATGGTTCTTCGGGGCCGTATGACTGACGCCGACCCGGGCCGCGATGGCGCGCAAGGACAATCCGGGCAGGCCGTTTTCTTCCAGAATCTCCATACCCGCCTTGATCAAAGCGTTCCTGAGGTCGCCGTGATGATATTTTTTTTCCATTTTTTCAGTACTTTGCCGAACAACATATTTCCAATGTAAACATTTTTCTGGACAGAGCAAGAGAATCGTCGCAGGTATATTTCCAATGGAAACTTTCAGTGGAGCGTCTCGCATGACCCCGGAAACTCTTTTCAGTATGGCAGGTGCCCTCGTGATGCCCGCATGGCTTTTCCTGATCTTCGGCCCGCGCCGCTGGCCGCTCTTGAACGCCATTCCCGCCTATGCCGTGCCCCTGGCACTTTCGGCGCTCTATGCGGCGCTGGTCCTGACGCATTTCTCGGCAGCGGGCGGCGGCTACGGAACGCTCGCCGAGGTCCGGACACTGATGTCCTCCGACATGATGCTGCTGGCGGGGTGGGTGCATTACCTTGCCTTCGATCTCTTCATCGGGGCGTGGGCGGCGCGGCGCATGGATGCAGCCGGAATCTCTCGGATCATCCAGGCATTCGTCCTCCCGACGATCTTCCTCTTCGGACCGGCCGGACTACTGCTGACCTTCGCCATCGAGGCAGGAACGCGTCCCGTGCGGCTTTTCCCTTTCCCATCCTCCCTTCAGAAGGCCTGAGACAATGACCACGATGACCCTTCCCGCCGTGACGCGGGCAAATCCCTCTGTCTTCACGCAACTGACCGCCGCCGCGCTCGCCTTGCTCTTCATTACGCTTCTGTGGTCGCTCGTCGATCCGCGGCTGCTCGACGATGTGCCGGTCTGGATGAAACCCGCAAAATTCTCGCTGTCCTTCGTCGTGCATTTCGCAACGCTCGCGTTGATCACGGCCGCACTCTCTCCGGCGTCACGAAAGAGCCGCCTGATCGGCGTTGCCGGCGCCGTGATGGCCGTCGCGTTTCTCACCGAGATGGCCTACCTCTTCCTGCAGGCGGCACAGGCCGAGCACAGCCATTTCAATCTCTCGACACCGTTTCATTTCATGGCCTACCAGGTCATGGGGCTGGGGGCGGTGCTTCTGATCGCGATGCCCATACTCGTGGCTCATGTCGCGCGCCGTGAGACCGGCCTCGGTGCGGGCACGCGCGCCGGTATCTGGTGGGGGGCGCTGGTCTCGTTCGGGCTGACGCTGGTTGTCGCCGGCTACATGTCGAACGGCACCGGCCACTTCGTGGGAACGCCGTCACCCGGCGCGGCGACGATTCCGTTTCTCGGCTGGTCCGCCGAGGTGGGCGATCTGCGGCCTGCCCATTTTCTGAGCCTGCATGCGTTGCAGCTTCTCCCGCTGATCGGTCTCTGGGCCGACCGCACCGGAAGACCGGCCCGGATCATCCCCGCTGCCGCCACCGTCTACGCGCTGATCACATTCGGGGTTTTCGCCCAGGCGCTCATGGGGCTTCCGCTGATCCGGCTCTGAACACAGGTCACAAAAAGGAAAGGGCCGCCCCGGGGCGGCCCGCCTGCATTCTGTCGCCGTGCTCAGCGCCGCCGGTCGCGGCGGCTGGACATCGGCTGAAACGCCACGCTGACATGGGCTTCGCAATAGGGCTTGCCCTGCTGGACCGCCAGGCCGCAGAACCAGAAATCATCCGTCGCGGGGTCGCCGATCGGCCACTTGCAGGTGCGTTCGGTCAGTTCCATCAGGCTGATCTTCTTGGCGGTCTTTTCCACCTCGCGCACGTTGGCCAGGGTTTCCGCCGGAATCTCGTTTGCCGAAGGCTGCGGCGGCAGCGGCTGGCCGGCGGGCACGATGGGTTTGCGCGGTGTAACGGTGACTTCCACAACTTTTTCCTTTGGTGCCGGCTTGGCGGCTTTTTTCGGTTCGACCTTGGGGGCGGTTTCCACCTTGGCCGGTTTCTTTTCGGGTGCCGGAGCCGCGGCGGACCCGGCGCGGTTCGACAGCCCAAGGCGATGCACCTTGCCGATCACCGCATTGCGGGTGACCCCGCCCAGTTCCTTGGCGATCTGGCTGGCCGACTGGCCCTCGGTCCACATCTTCTTGAGAAGCTCCACGCGCTCGTCCGTCCACGACATCTGATTTTTCCTGCCTTACCGATGACGCTCTATTCTAATCACAGACCGTCCGGATACAAGGGAAGGCGCGTATGTCCAATCCGCCAACTGTCACCGCATTGGCACAATTCCCTTACTAACCGTTGAATGTCGTTGGTTTTCTCACCAATCCCACAAAATCGCCGAATTTGGGCCGAAGTCGATGAGTTTTGTCCCACATGCACTTGATCGGAGATCCTTGATGCTGAAGTTCCAGTATTTCATCGCGGTTATCGCCCTTCTGGCGCTTGCCGTCTGAAGGCGCTTCGGAAAGTACGAAGATGCGGGTGGCGGCCATTTCCGTGCAGGCGCCCGAAATAGGCCTTCCCAAATTGGCCGTGGCAGGATATGCCGCGCGCATGGTCCACATGGCACGCCATAACCTCCGACGCCGACGCTGATCCCAGCGTCCGTCTCCGCGCGTCTTCCACGCACATCCCTTTCCACAATTCGTTGACTTGACGTGTCCCGACTGGCACGTCTTTGGCTCTCTGAGAAGGAACCTCGCGATGATCCCGTCGATCCTGCCGACCTATAACCGTGCGCCGCTTTCGTTCGTGAAGGGCGAAGGCTCGTGGCTGATCGAGGAGGACGGACGCCGATTCCTCGACCTCGGCGCCGGCATCGCGGTCAACGCGCTGGGCCACGCCCATCCCGCGCTTGTCGCAGCGGTGACCGAACAGGCAGGCAAGCTCTGGCACGTGTCGAATCTCTACCGGATCCCCGGCCAGCAGGAACTGGCCGACCTCCTGACCGAGGCCACCTTTGCCGATACCGTCTTCTTCACCAACTCGGGCACCGAGGCGATGGAACTCGCCGTGAAGATGGCCCGCAAATACTGGTACGAGAAGGGAGAGGACCGCACCGAGATCGTCGCCTTTACCGGCGCGTTCCACGGCCGCTCCTCGGCCGCCATCGCCGCCTCCGGCGCCGAGAAGATGGTCAAGGGCTTCGGTCCGCTGCTGCCGGGCTTCGTCCAGGTGCCCTTCGGCGACCACGATGCCATCCGCGCCGCGATCACCGACAAGACCTGTGCGGTCATCATCGAGCCGGTGCAGGGCGAGGGCGGTATCATCCCCGTGCCTGACCAGTGCCTCAAGGGGCTCCGGGATCTCTGCGACCAGACCGGAACGCTCCTGATCTTCGACGAGGTCCAGTGCGGCATGGGCCGGACGGGACGGCTCTTCGCCCATGAATGGGCGGGCGTTACGCCGGACATCATGATGGTGGCCAAGGGGATCGGCGGCGGTTTCCCCCTCGGCGCAGTGCTGGCCACGGAAAACGCCGCTTCCGGCATGACCGCCGGCACCCACGGCTCCACCTATGGTGGCAACCCGCTGGCGATGGCCGTCGGCATCGCGGTGATGAGGATCGTCGCGGACGACGCCTTCCTCGATGAGGTCAACCGCAAGGCGGGCGCGCTCCGGCAGAAGCTGGAAGGCCTCGTCGCGTCCCACCCGGACGTGTTCGAACTGGTGCGCGGACAGGGGCTGATGCTGGGCCTCAAGTGCAAGGTGGCGAATACCGACATGGTCGCCGCGGGCTACGCGCAGGAACTGCTGACCGTTCCGGCCGCGGACAACGTCCTGCGTCTCCTGCCGCCGCTCACCATCACCGACGACGAGATCGCCGAGGCCGTCAACCGCCTCGATCGCGCGGCGACTTCGCTGGAGCAGGCAAAGGGCGGCGCCTGAGCTTCTTCTTTTCCGAAATACTCCGGGGTCCGGGGCAGCGCCCCGGTCCACCCCATCAAGGCAGACCGACATGAACCACTTCCTCGATATCCACAAAACCGACCCCGATGCGTTGCGGTCGATCCTGTCCAGCGCGCAGTCCATGAAAGAGGCGCGCCAGGGGCGATCCAAGGGGGCTCGCGATGACGAACAGCCGCTCGCAGGCCGGATGGTCGCGCTGATCTTCGAGAAGCCTTCGACGCGGACCCGCGTGTCCTTCGATGTGGGCGTGCGCCAGATGGGCGGCGAAACGCTGGTGCTGACCGGCTCCGAGATGCAGCTCGGACACGGCGAGACCATCGCCGACACGGCCCGCGTGCTGTCGCGCTATGTCGACATGATCATGATCCGCACCTTCGACGAAGAAGCACTGCTGGAACTGGCCGAGCATGCGACGGTTCCCGTCATCAACGGGCTGACCAACCAGTCGCACCCCTGCCAGATCATGGCCGACATCCTGACCTTCGAAGAGCACCGTGGCCCGATCGCTGGACGGAAGGTCGTCTGGTGCGGCGACGGCAACAACGTCTTCACCAGTTTCGCCCATGCCGCAGGTCAACTGGGGTTCGACCTGACCTTTTCCGGTCCGCCGCCGCTCGATCCTGATCCGTCTGCACTGGAATTCGCCCGCGCTAAGGGCGCTCGGGTCGAGATCGTGCGCGACCCGCTGGCCGCCGTCGAAGGGGCAGATCTTGTCGTCACCGACACCTGGGTCTCGATGCATGACAGCCAGACCACGCGCGAACGCCGCCACAACCAGCTGCGCCCCTACCAGGTGAACGAACGCCTGATGGTGCATGCGAAAGACGACGCCCTTTTCATGCATTGCCTGCCGGCCCACCGCGGCGAGGAGGCCACCAATGCCGTGATGGACGGCCCGCACTCGGTGATCTTCGACGAGGCCGAGAACCGGCTCCATGCCCAGAAGGCGATCATGCGTTGGTGCCTCGCCGTGTGACGGCGCCTACTTGTGGGCGTCGCGGTAGGCGACAAGGGCCGCCTCGCCGGTCCTCAGATCGACCAGGTATGTCCGGTATGACCCTTGGCCTTCTTCGTCGAAGGGAAATCGGCGGCCGTCGGCGGTGGTCAGAACCATGTCGCCCGATACCGCGATGGGCAGAAGCGGAGTTGCCGGGCCGTTGCCGGGATCGTAAAGGTCCGTCAGACCCGGCAGCGACGACTGTTTCAGGGGCACCTGGGTAAGACCGCGCTTCCGATCGAAAACCGCCAGCCCGGTGCCCATCAGTCCCACGCCCAGGATCAGCCTGTCCTCTTCGCCATCATAGATCATGCCGGCGGCATCCATGTTTTGCATGCTTGCCAGAACGCTCCAGGTCTCGGTCCCCATATCGTATTGATAGATGAAGCCCTCGCCACCATAGGTTACGCCGAAGATGCGGCCGGCATCGCGATCCATTGCCGCGGCCGCGGGATGGGATATTCTGGGCACGTCGAGTGACGCGGAAACGCTCCGCTCCACGCCGCTTTCATCAAGGTAGGCGAAGCCATCGTTGGTCATGCGCGCACCCGATGAATCGGGTTGCCGATCCGCCAGATAGGGGCGCAGCGCCGCCGGAACCAGATCGGGGCTCAGAAATGCCCGCAAGTGGTCGGGCCCCAGTTCGGGAGCGTCATCGACGGCGACCACCGCGAACCCTTCTTCCGGGGCGCTGTAGCTGCCCGAGAACGACGAGAGCCGCTCCAGACCGGTCTCACTCGCCAGCAACGAGATCAACGACCGGAACTTCACACCCTCGCGCTTGTAGGCGTAGGAGCTTTCGGGAAGGACTATGGGCGTGACCTGCTTATCATTCAGAAAAACCTCGGACCGCTCGGGCTGATAGCCCGAGATGTAGACGGTCTCGACCCGTGTGCCGGGGCGCGTCGTCAGTCGCCAGCGAACCGGCTCGTAACTGCTGAGCGACAGAATCACCGGGACGTCACCCCTGTCGATGACCGCCCGCACTTCGGGCCCACGAACCACGCCATCGGTGCGGATATTGCCCTCATATACTCCGATGACATGCAGTTCGGGGGTTTCGTTCGCGGCCACTGGCCCGGCCAGAAGCAGCAGGAACAACAGGAACGGTTTGAAAATCGGTTTTTCAAATAGCATCGATTACACCCTGAATTGGCTCATCAGACCTTGAATCCAATCCAAATGCGGCAAATGGAAGACAGGAGTTGGACCAATGTGCTACACTTTTCCAATGCGAATTTTGAGCTTGATACTGGCCCTCTGCCTTGCGTTCCCTGCCCACGCCCAGGATGATCAGCCCCAGGGCCGCGACCTCATGGGCGAAGCGCTTCGTCTCTTCATGAAGGGCCTGATGGCCGAGATGGAACCGGCGCTCGACGATCTGGGCAATCTTCTCGACAATCTCGACGCCTATCACCCGCCCGAAGTGCTGCCGAACGGAGATATCATCATCCGTCGCAAGACGCCTCTCGAGAAAGACCTGGAAGACGAGATCGGGGAAGAGGGCGAGGTCGAGCTCTAGCGCCCTTTCACGACGACCTCGACGCCGCCAAGAGCCTCGGCCAGCGACGTCAGCCGTGCCTCCGCGACCTCTCCGAAAAGCCCGCGCGTACCGGGCGCAAGATGCAGCTCCAGCACCTTTTTCTTCGGGAAATACCTGAGCGACCCCATCGTCTCGTTCTCCGAGGCCGTCAGCATGGCGCCGAAACGCAGCGCCTTGCCCAGGATCTCGGCCCGTTTGAGATCGTCCTCCTCCAGAAGGTCGAAAAGCTCGTGAAACGGCGAGCCGTCTCGGTTGTTCTTGTAGCGATGCAGAAGCGCGACACCGAGGAAGATCCGCTCCCGGTGGCTCATCCCGCCAAGATTCGCCCGGGTCACTTCGTCGAAACAGACTTCGTGGCGATAGTCGGGATGCGCGCGCCAGCTGACGTCGTGCAGCAAGCAGGCCGCCTTGATCAGGCGTTGCTCGGGGGCGTTCCGCGCGGTGAACAGCGGTAGCACGAATTCGTAGAGCCTCTTGCCGAACCCGGGCATCCGCGCGTCCTTTGCCTCGGCAAAGCGGCAGGCTTCGATCAGCGGGTCACGGTCCCGCAGACGCTGAGGCATCTGCTCGTAGAGCATACCCTCGCGGATGCCATAGCTCGACACGGCGATGTCATGGGGCTTGAAGGTGCGGATCATGTGCTTCAGCACCTGCGCCGCCAGCGGCACAAGGTCCATCCGGCTTTCGCCAAGTCCGGTGCGCAGGCGCAGTTCGTTCAGATCGCTGTCCTCGATATACTCGATCGTCGCGTTCACCGCCTTGCGGCTCATCTGGTACTCGTGAAGCACATAAAGCGGATAGCCGCGCCGCTCCATGTCGATCCGTGCGATCGCGCGCCACGAACCGCCGACAAGAAATAGGCGGTCTGGCTGCGGCCCCATGATCTCGGCCAACTTGCCGATCTCTTCCTGCAGGTGCTTCTTCAGGGCCTTCTTGCCGCCCTTCACGGTCTTCAGGCGCTGCGGCCCTAGTTTCGATGAGACCCGCTTGCCCACCTGGCCGTCGTGCAGTTCGGCCAGTTCCATGGACGAGCCGCCGATATCGCAGACAAGCCCGTAGGCGCCCGGCCAGCCAAGCAGCACACCCTGCGCGGACAGCCGCGCTTCCTCTTCTCCGTCGATGACCCAAAGGCGGAGGCCGGTCTCACGCAACACGTCCTCCCTGAACGCGGGACCGTCCTCCGCCTCGCGCACCGCGGCAGTGGCCACTGCCGTCAGCGGTGCGATTCCCATATTTTCCGCCAGAAGCTGGAACCTTTTCAAGGCCGACATGGCGCGAAGCTTGCCTTCCGGATTAAGACATCCGGTTTCCGCAAGCCCGGCACCAAGCCCGGCCATGACCTTTTCGTTGAAGAAATACGCTGGCGACCGTGCTGCGCCGTCGAAGACGACAAGGCGCACCGAGTTCGACCCGACATCGACAACGCCCACGCGAGAAAGCGCCCGCGCCGACGGGTCGTCGAATAGAGGCCGTCCGAACGGTCCCCAGTCCTCGGTCGTGGCGGCGTCGCCGCGTCCGTCCATGCATATCCCCCCGGAAGATTGCACCGGGACATTGCACAGCGTGGGGCAATGGGTCAATGCCGGGCTTGGACTTTGGAAGGGTTAGAGAACCGGCCCCATCATTGCGACGGCATTGTACCAGGCGCGCCGGAACCGGGACCAGGCCATCACCTCTTCCAGCGACACTTCGCGGGACTCGTCGAGATAGGTATCCTGCCGGCCACGGATCTCGGCCGTCAGCGCGACGTCCTCCAGAAGGATGTTGTTCTCGTAGTTCAGGTCGAAACTCCGCCTGTCGAGGTTCGCCGAGCCGATCAGTGAGACCTTGCCATCCACCGTCATCGACTTCGTGTGCAAAAGGCCGCTGCGGTACTCGAAAATGCGAACGCCGGCCTCCAGCAGTTCGGGATAGTAACTGCGGCTCGCAGGGGCAACGACCGGGGAATCGTTGCGCTCCGGCAGGATGAGAACGGTTTCCACGCCGCGCCGTGCCGTGGTGCACAGCGCAGCCTGCATCGACTCCGAAGGCACGTAATAGGGGGTGGTCACCACCAGTTCGCTGCGCGCCGAATGGATGAGCACTTCGAACATCTCGGGCATCGCCGACGAACGCACGGTCGGCCCGGTGCCGACCACCTGGGCAATGATGCCCGGATCGGCCTGCGCAGGCGGCACGGACTGGAGAAGGTCGCTCAGGTCCTCGCCGGAATGGACCATCCAGTCCTCGGCGAAGAGCTTCTGGTTCTGCAGTGCGACCGGGCCCTCGAACCTGACCATCAGGTCCACCCAGGGGGCGAATTTCGGCTTGATGCGGAACTCGGGATCGGCGCAGTTCTGGCTGCCGCAATAGGTGACCGTCCCATCCACGACGACGATCTTGCGGTGATTGCGCAGGTCGACCCGTCCCCGGATCGGGTGAAGAAGCGGCTGGTCCACGGGAAGCGCGCGGGCAAGGCGCACTCCGGCGGCCTCCATGCGCTTCCAGTCCTCGGACCGAATCATCTTCCGCGATCCCAGGTCGTCGGCCATGGCGCGCACCGTCACGCCGCGCTTCGCGGCACGGCAGGCGGCATCGACGATTTTCAGACCGTTCGTGTCCGACAGCCAGATATAGAACAGCATGTGGACGTGGTCCTGCGCGGCATCCATGTCTGCCACGATGGCATCGATTGCAGAATTCGAATCGGGCAGCAGCCGGGCCGTGTTGCCTGCGGAGGCGCTGAATCCGCTGATCGAGGTACCCGTCCGGAACAGGTGGTCGTGCTCAGGGCTGGCGGGTGGCACCCGGGCAGCGCCGGTTCGCAGCTGATCCGCAACGCGCTGATAGGCGCGGATGCGTTTCCACCCGATATTCGTCTCGCCGAACAGGACATATGCGCCAATCCCAACTGCGGGCAGCACGAGGATGACGAGGATCCATGCAACGCGGGAAGACGGCTCACGATTCGGTCTGAGCAGGGCGCGCAGGACGAATGAGGTGACCAGCGAGAGGTGCAGCAGCACGCCTGCCACGAGGATCAGCAGTGATGCCATGCCGTCAAACTTCGCCTTCTCTCGATCCGGGTCCCAGTATTGCCGTTTCGCCTGCGCAGGTCGAGTGCCTGCTAGTCGTCGCTATGGGTCAGCTCCGGCACATCCGAGGCCCCGGCTGATCCGCGGCCGGACAGGCTGGGGTTCTCCATGAAGAACCGATGGCAGTTGAACGGTGTCTCGCCCTCGGGCGCGGCGGGCCGATGGAACGATCCGTCCGGCGACATGATCCAGCTTTGCGCCACGTCGGCCATGTTTGCGGCCATGATCTGCGCAACGATCTGCGCCTTCACGGTCGGGTTCGTGCATTCGACCAGGGTTTCCACCCGGCGCACGAGGTTCCGGCCCATCCAGTCGGCGGACGAGATATAGACCCGCGCCTTCTTGTGGGGCAGGCCGTGGCCCGCGCCGAAACAGACGATGCGGCTATGCTCCAGGAAGCGGCCCACGATCGACTTGACCCGGATGTTATCGCTCAAACCCTTGATGCCGGGTCGCAGCCCGCAGATGCCGCGGATCACGAGGTTGATCTTCACGCCGGCCTGGCTGGCCAGGTAGAGGGCGTCGATCACGTCGGGATCGATCAGCGAGTTCATCTTGGCCCAGATTTCCGCAGGCCGTCCCGCCAGCGCGTATTCGGCCTCCTCGGCGATGCGCGTCAGCAGCGTGTCCTTCAGCGAGATCGGCGAGATCGCGAGGTTTTCCATTCCCTCGGGCTGGGCATAGCCCGACAGGTAGTTGAAGACCTTGGTCGCATCGCGCCCCAGCGCGGCGTCGCATGTGAAAAGGCTGAGGTCGGTGTAAATCTTCGCCGTGATCGGGTGATAGTTGCCAGTGCCGAAATGGGTATAGGTCACCAGCTCACCGCCCTCGCGGCGCACCACGGTCGAGATCTTGGCGTGCGTCTTGTAGTTCAGGAAGCCATAGACCACATGCGCGCCCGCGCGCTCCAGCCGGCGAGACTGCCGGATATTCGCAGCCTCGTCGAACCGCGCCTTCAGTTCCACCAGCGCCACGACCGACTTGCCGTCCTCTGCAGCCTCGCAAAGCGCGTCGACGATCGGGCTGTCGCGGCTGGTCCGGTACAGTGTCTGCTTGATCGCCACCACGTTCGGGTCCGCCGCCGCCTGCTTCAGGAAGCGGATGACCATGTCGAAGGTCTCGTAGGGGTGGTGCAGCAGCATGTCCTTCTGACGGATCGCCGCGAACATGTCGCCTTCATGGTCCTGAACCCGTTCGGGAACCCGCGGCGTGAACGACGGCCACAGAAGATCGGGCCGGCTCTCCAGCACCAGTTCCTTCAGATCGGCAAGGCCGATCATGCCGCCTAGTTCGATCACCTCCTGCTCGTTCACTTCCAGCTCTTCCATGATCACCCTGCGCAGCCCCTTTGGCGCACCGGCCGACATGGTAAGCCGGACGACCTCGCCCCGGCGCCGCCGCTTCAGGGCGACCTCGAACTCGCGCACAAGATCCTCGGCCTCGTCCTCGACTTCCAGGTCGCTGTCCCTCAGCACCCGGAACGAGCAATGCCCCGTCATCCTGTAGCCGGGGAACAGGCGGCCCAGATGCAGGAGCAGAACTTCCTCCAGGCGTATGAAACGGGACTGGCCAGAGGGATCGGGCAGCGGAATGAAGCGATCGACCTGCGCCGGGATCGGCAACAGCGCGCGCAGCGGGCGCTTGTCCGATTTGCGCTCCAGCTCGAGCGCCAGAGAATATCCCTCGTTCGGGATGAACGGAAACGGGTGTGCAGGGTCGATGGCCAGCGGAGACAGGATCGGAAAGACCTGCGTCAGGAAGACCTGGTCCAGATAGGCCTCGTCCTCCGGCGTCAGCGCGTCACGGTTCAACAGCGAGATTCCCGCCGCGGCCATCTCCTCCATCAAACCGCGCAGCACGACCTGCTGGCGTTCCAGCAACTGGCGCGCATCGGCGTTGATCAGCACAAGCTGTTCGGCCGGGCTCAGCCCGTCGGCGGCGGGCGTGGTGTTTCCGGCCTGTGCCAGTTCGCGCAGGCCGGCGACGCGCACCGTGTAGAATTCGTCAAGGTTGGTGGCCGAGATCGACAGGAACCGCAGACGCTCCAGAAGGGGGACGCGGGTGTTTTCGGCCTCTTCCAGAACACGCCAGTTGAACGCCAGCCATGAAAGTTCGCGATTCATGAACCGGTCGGGCCCTGAAAAGTCCTTGCCTTTCAGTATTTTCGGCGCCGGAAAGGGCGCGTTCAGAAAGTCCGTTTCAACAGTCATGATTGCCGATGTGAAAGGAAAATGTGACGTGAGAATGACAACTATCGCGCTTATTCGGGTGGATTGTCCAGAGCGCGCCTGGCCAGGTCTCGGGTCACGGGTCGCTTCTCGGCCAGGGCCGCCGCGTCAAGGCGGGCGACGGCCCGTTGCGCCGCGGCGAACGAACGGTCGATCCGCGCCACCAGCCAGGCGATCAGGTTCGGCGACACCTCGACCTGCCGATCGGCGAACAGCTTGACCAGAACCGCTGACAGCAGCGCGTCGTCGGGCTCATCGATGTGGACGACCTCGGCTGCCTCAAGCCGGCTCTTCAGATCCGGCAGCGCGACGGCCCAGCGGGCCGGCGCGCGGCGGGCCACCAGCAGAAGGGGCAGACCCGTTGACGCCAGGTGGTTGTGCAGGTGGAACAGCGCCTCTTCGACCTCGGGCGGCAGCGCGGCGGTGTCGGCGACTTCGATGGCCAGAGGCGTCGCGACCCCGGTGACGTCAAGACCGGTCAACGCCGCCATGTCCAGCACCCGGCCGCCCTCGGCTTCGGCCCAGACGTGGGCGAGGTGCGATTTTCCCGCGCCCTCGGGGCCCACAAGCGCCAGCTTGCCACGCGTCCATCCCGCGGTGTCCTCCAGCCGCGCGACGGCCATCGCGTTCGCGTCCGAGACGAAGAAATCGCCGCGGTCCCGCGACGTCTTCACGGGCAGGTCGAAGACAAGTTGCCTGGTCATACGCGGGCAGGTCCCGTGAACGGGCTGAAACAGCAGAGGCACGTCTCACAGGGCGCCGTCTCGATCTGGTCACCGGTCAGCACCATTACTCCGCGTCCTCTTCGGACACCCCCCGGTAAAGGCGGCTGCTTTTGTACTGCGCTATGGCAAAGCGGGTGAGGACGCCGAGTGCGGCCGCAACCGGGACGGCGACCAGAAGGCCGACGAACCCGAAAAGCGCCCCGAAGGCCGACAAGGCGAAGATCAGCCAGACGGGATGCAGTCCCACCGACGAGCCCACCATCCGCGGCGTCAGGATATTCCCTTCGACGAACTGGCCCGACTGGAAGATCGCCCAGACCAGCAGGATCCACAGCCAGTCACCCCAGAACTGGAACAGCGCCAGACCGATCGCCAGAAGCCCGCCGACCAGCGCGCCGACATAGGGGATGAACGTCAGGGCGCCAGCGATAAAGCCGACGACCAGCCCGAAATTCAGGCCGACCACCATCAGCGCCACGGCATAATATGTGCCGAGGATCAGGCAGACGGTACCCTGGCCACGGACGAACCCTGCCATCGTCTTGTCGATCTCTCCGGCCAGCTTGCGGACAATCGGCGCATGATCGCGCGGCAACAGCCCATCGACGCGCGCCACAATGTCGTCCCAGTCGTATAGAAGGTAGAACGCCACGATGGGCACCAAGATGAAAAGGACGATCGCGTTCACGATGCCGCTGAACGAGGCCAGAACGGTATTCAGCAATTCGCCGCCCTTCGACTGGATCGTTTCGCCCACGGATGCCAGCGAACGCCGGAGCGTGGACGACGAATCCATCAGTTCAGGGAAGCGGTCGGTCAGGAATGTCTGAAGGCGCTGCGCGATCTGCGGGACCGCCTCGATCAGGGCGGCGGTCTGCGAGACAAGCAGCGGTACGATCAGCAGTGCGAGAATCACGAAGATCAGGATCGCGAAAAAGGTGATGATCCCGACCGCCAGCGCGCGAGAGCATCCAAGCCGCTCCAGCCGGTCCGCGACAGGGTCAAGGAAATAGGCGATCGCCGCGCCCAGAACGAAGGGCAGGATCACGTCGCCCAGCGTCCAGAGAATCACGAAAAAGACCGCTGCCGCGATTCCCCAGTATTTCGCTTGTTTCCGGACGGGCAGGGCCATGCGGGAGTCCCTCGTACTGTGTGCCTAGGTTTTCGCAGGCGCTGGCGCAGGGTGCAAGGGGCGGCGCTTGCCGGATCGCGCAGCCGCAGCGTTCCGGTGTCCTGCACCTGCCATACGTTTTGCCGACAGGTCGCCGACGCTTTGCCGACAGGTCTTTCGCCCGCTTGCCTGCCTCACGCCGATAGCCTAGACCGACCTGACCCACACCCGAACGAGAAGACAAATGCGCCTGACCCGCTACTTCCTCCCCGTCCTCAAGGAAACGCCCGCCGAGGCGCAGATCGTGTCGCACCGCTACATGCTGCGCGCGGGCATGATCAAACAGGCTTCCGCCGGCATCTATTCCTGGTTGCCCCTCGGCTACAAGGTGCTGAGAAACATCGAGAATATCGTCCACGAGGAGCAGGTTCGCGCGGGCCATATCCCGATGCTGATGCCCACGCTGCAATCGGCCGATCTCTGGCGCGAGTCCGGTCGCTACGACGACTACGGGCAAGAGATGTTGCGGATCAAGGACCGGCACGACCGCGACATGCTCTACGGTCCCACGAACGAAGAGCTGATCACCGATATCTTCCGCTCTTATGTCAAGAGTTACAGGGACTTGCCGCTCACTCTTTATCATATCCAGTGGAAGTTCCGCGACGAGATCCGTCCCCGGTTCGGGGTGATGCGTGGTCGGGAATTCCTGATGAAGGACGGCTACAATTTCGACCTCACCAAGGAAGACGCGCTGCACGCCTACAATCGCCATCTGGTCAGCTACCTGCGCACCTACGAGCGCATGGGGCTTCAGGCGATCCCGATGCGCGCCGATTCCGGTCCCATCGGCGGCGAAGACACCCATGAATTCCTCGTCCTGGCCGAAACGGGCGAGTCCGAGGTGTTCTACGACAGTGCCATCACCGACCTGAAGTTCGGCGACCGCGAGATCGACTACGACAGCCACGCCCAGTGCCGCGCGGTTCTCGAGGAATTCACCTCGCGTTACGCCCGCACCGACGAAACCCACGACGAAGCGGTGTTCAACCAGATCCCCGAAGAGCGCCGCCGCAGCGCGCGCGGGATCGAGGTTGGCCAGATTTTCTATTTCGGAACAAAGTACTCCGAGCCGATGGGCGCCGTGGTGCAGGGTCCCGACGGCCAGCAGGTTCCGGTGCACATGGGCAGCCACGGCATCGGCGTCAGCCGTCTTCTGGGCGCGATCATCGAGGCCAGCCATGATGACAAGGGGATCATCTGGCCCGAGGGCGTCACACCGTTCCATGTCGGTATCGTGAACCTGCGCCAGGGCGATGCGTCGACCGACGCGGCCTGCGAAGGCCTGTACAAGGCCCTGACCGACAAGGGGCTCGAGCCGCTCTACGACGATCGCGACGAGCGGGCGGGCGGTAAGTTCGCCACGATGGACCTGATCGGTCTGCCCTGGCGGATCACTGTCGGGCCGCGTGGCCTGGACAAGGGCGTGGTCGAACTGACCTCACGTCGGACAGGCGAGAGCGAGGAAATGTCTCCCGAAGCAGCCGCGGACCGGATCGCGCAGATTTACGGAGTTTGAAGAATGGCCGGCAAGGCACTGATAACATGGGGCGGTTGGGAAGGTCACGAACCCGAAAAAGTCGCCGCTCTTTTCCGTGCCATGCTGGAAGATGCCGGGATGCAGGTCACCGTTACCGACAGCGTGGCCTGCTTCGACGAGGCCGACAGCTTGCGCGATTACGATCTCATCGTTCCGGTCTGGACCATGTCCGAGCTTACTCGTCAGGCGGCGATCAACGTCTCCGAAGCGGTCTCGCGCGGCACGGGTCTTGCCGGGTGCCACGGCGGCATGTGTGACGCGTTCCGGTCGAACGTCCTCTGGCAATGCATGACCGGCGCCAACTGGGTCTCGCATCCCGGCGGGGATGGTGTGAATTACACCGTGAAAATCGTTGATCCGGAACATGAATTGGTCTCGGGAATTGGCGATTTCGAGGTGTCGACAGAGCAGTACTATCTGCACGTCGACCCGGCCAACCACGTGCTTGCCACCACCCGTTTCCCGACAGTCACCTGGTATCACAGCCCGAACGGTCCGGTGGACATGCCGGTGGCGTGGACGCGCCGCTGGGGCCTTGGCCGCGTGTACTACAACTCGCTTGGTCACAAGGCCGGCGTGATTGCCGAGGGTCCGGCACACGAAATGCTCCGGCGGGGCCTGCTCTGGGCAGCAGAGGGCAAGGCGGCAGCGCGTGCCACCGGCGAAAGCCACGCCGACTACGCTTCGGAAGGCAGCCACTTCTGATCGGTCGGCATCGCCCGAAACCGACGCTTCCTTTGGCGCAAACGCGACAGATCCGTTGCCCTACAACGCTAGCCTTCCAGAAAAGGGAGGAGATGCGGGCGTGTCCGGAGATCAGTGGCGCATCGATATCGTGGATCGAACGATCGGGGCGGATCGCGGGCGAGCAGCGCGAGGTGGTCCGTTGGGTTGAACGAAGATAATTCCAGTTTCAACTCAAGGATCCCATAAATGACCCAGAATACCCGCCGTCAGGGTGGCCGCGCCGCCCGCCAGGCCCTTCGCGCCGCACCGCTTGCCCAGGATTTGAGGCCGATCCGGCCCGGACTTTCCGGCGGCAGCTTTGGCCCGCTCTCTCCCGCCGACCAGCAGGCAATCCACCGGACCGCGCTTCGCGCGCTGGAAGAGATCGGTCTGGCCGATGCTCCGAAATCCGGGATCGAGATACTTACCGGAGCCGGCGCGATCCTTGGCGAGGATGGCCGTATCCGTTTCCCGCCGGCGCTGGTGGAGGACATGCTGGCAAAGGCGGCCCGCGGGATCACGCTTCATGGCCGCGATCCGGCGCATGACATGCACCTTACCGGGCATCGGGTGCACTACGGAACGGCCGGAGCGGCGGTTCACCTCGTCGATGCGGTAACGCAGGATTACGCGGAATCCACCCTTCAGGACATCCACGACGCGGCCCGGATCGTCGAAAAGCTGGACAACGTCCACTTCCTGCAGCGCCCGATGGTCGCCCGCGATCTGCCGGACAATTTCGAGTTGGATATCAACACGCTCTACGCCTGTGCGACGGGTACGAGCAAACACATCGGAACCTCGTTCACCGAAGCGGCCAACGTGCCCGAATGCCTCGCTCTCGCCTACGCGATCTCGGGCGGCGAAGAGGCTTTCCGGGCACGGCCCTTCGTGTCGAACTCCAATTGCTTCGTCGTGCCGCCGATGAAGTTCGCGACGGAATCCTGCGAGGTGATGGAAGCCTGCATCCGGGGCGGCATGCCTGTCCTGCTGCTGTCGGCCGGTATGGCGGGCGCGACCGCGCCGGCGACGCTCGCTGGCGCCATCGCACAGTCGGTCGCCGAATGCCTGGCCGGCGTCGTCTACGTGAACGCCCTCTCTGAGGGTCACCCCGCCATCTTCGGGACCTGGCCCTTCGTCGTCGACCTGCGCACCGGAGCCATGTCGATCGGTTCGGGAGAGCAGGCGCTTCTGACCTCCGGCTGTGCCCAGATGCACCGCTTCTACGATCTGCCAGGCGGCGCCGCCGCTGGCGCCTCTGATTCCAAGCTCCCCGACATGCAGGCGGGCTGGGAGCAGATGTGCTCAAACGTCATGGCCGGGCTTTCGGGCCTGAACATGGTCTACGAGGCCGCCGGCATGCACGCATCTCTTCTCGGCTTCTGCCATGAAAGCCTGATTCTGGGTGATGACATCATCGGTCAGGCCATGCGCTGCGTGAAAGGCATCGAGGTCAACGATGAGACCCTCGCTCTCGAGGCGATGCGTCAGGTCTGCCTTGGGGGTCCCGGTCACTATCTCGGCGTCGGGGATACCCTGGCGCGTATGGAAACCGATTACGTCTATCCGCGCTTCGGCGACCGGACCAGCCCCAAGGAATGGGCCGAGAAAGGCAAGCCCGACCTCGTGCTGAAAGCCCGCGCGCGGAAAGAGGCGATCCTGTCCGAACCCAGCCGTGCCGCGCTCGACCCGCTCCAGGATCAGCAGATCCGCCGCCGCTTCCCAATCCGTCTCCCGCTCTGAACTGGCTCTTCCCGGCACTTCGGTGCAGAATGGCACCGTCCAAAGGAGCAAACGCATGACCGAACCCGTCAGGGCCGCGCGGCCCGAAGACACCATGGCTGTCAGAAGCGAGATCTCCGGTGCAGTCCTCTGGCTGACGCTGGCGCGGCCTGACCGTGGAAATGCACTCTCGCGCGCCACGATGCAGGAGTTGACCCGCGCGCTCAAGGTGGCCGAAGCCGACAGCGCGGTCCGGGTCATCGTCATCGCTGCCGAGGGACGGATATTTTCGGCGGGCCACGATATTTTCGAGATGGAGCCGGGCGGCGGCGAGGCCGCGGCCCGCGCGGCGCAGCGCGAAGTCCTCGAAGTGTGCCGCGATCTCATGCTGACGATCATGCGGCTGGACAAGCCGGTGATCGCCTCCGTCCAGGGGATCGCGACGGCCGGTGGCGCGCAACTCGTCTCGGCCTGCGATATGGCGGTGGCCGCAGAAAGCGCGCGGTTCTGCACGCCCGGCGTCAACTTCGGCGGTTTCTGCACCACCCCGCTCATCGGGATCGGTCGAAACATCCACCGCAAGCACGCGATGGAGATGGCCCTGACCGGCGACCTGTTCAGCGCCGGGGATGCCTATCGCTTCGGTCTGGTGAACCGCGTGGTGCCCGACGATCTCCTGCGCGCCGAGACCGAGGCGCTGGCCCGGAACATCGCCCGCCGCGGCCCCGAGGGCATCCGGCAAGGCAAGGCGGCCTTCTACGCTCAGGCGGAAATGCCGATCGACGACGCCTATATCCTGGCCATCGACAAGATGATCGACGCCTGTGCCTGCGATGACGCGCGCGAGGGTCTCGCGGCGCTTCAGCGCAAGGAAAAGCCCCGGTGGGACCGGGACTGATCACAAACTGCTCGACTGAGATTTCCCATTCTTCCTGGGCGAAATACGGCGGGGGTCCGGGGGCGGCGCCCCCGGTCCTTCGACCGCAAGACCGTCAGACGCTCATGCAGATGTATTTCATCTCAAGGTAGTCCTCGATCCCGTGCCGCGATCCTTCTCGGCCGAGACCCGACTGCTTGACGCCACCGAACGGCGCCACTTCGGTCGAGATGATCCCGGTGTTCACGCCGACCATTCCGTATTCCAGCGCCTCGGCGACCTTGTAGACGCGGGACAGGTCCCGTGCATAGAAGTAGGACGCCAGCCCGAAGATCGTATCGTTTGCCATTTCAATGACTTCGTCCTCGTCCCTGAACCTGAACAGGGGCGCCAGGGGGCCGAAGGTTTCTTCCTTCGACACCTTCATATCCTGCGTCACGCCGGTCACGATCGTCGGTTCGAAGAACAGGCCGCCCAAGGCATGTTCCGCGCCACCATAGGCCACGGTGCCGCCCTTGGCCTTTGCGTCTTCCAGATGCTCGCGCACCTTGGCGACCGCGGCGGGTTCGATCAGCGGACCGAGATCCGCGCCCTCCAGTCCGTCGCCGACCTTCATCTGCGCCAGCCTTTTTCCAAGCTTCTCGGCAAAGGCGTCATAGACCCCGTCCTGCACGTAGATCCGGTTTGCGCAGACGCAGGTCTGGCCGTTGTTGCGGAACTTGCAGAGGATCGCGCCCTCTACGGCAGCGTCGAGATCCGCATCGTCGAAGACGATGAAGGGCGCGTTCCCGCCAAGTTCCATCGAGCATTTCATCACCTGGTCCGCTGCCTGGCGAAGCAGGATGCGGCCGACCTCGGTCGACCCCGTGAACGAGAGCTTGCGCACCATGTGGTTCTCGCAGAATTCCTTGCCGATTTCCGAGGCGGCCTCCGAGGGCAATACGGAAAAGACGCCTTTCGGTATGCCGGCGCGGTCGGCCAGTACGCCAAGCGCCAGGGCCGAGAGCGGCGTCTGCGATGCAGGCCGGACAAGGAAGGCGCATCCGGCCGCCAGCGCCGGCGCGGCCTTGCGTGCAATCATCGCGTTCGGGAAATTCCATGGCGTGATCGCGGCGGCGACACCGATCGGCTGCTTGATCACCGTCAGGCGCTTGTCCGCCTGATGTCCCGGAATGGTCTCGCCATAGATGCGCTTGGCCTCCTCGGCAAACCATTCGACGAAAGAGGCGCCATAGGCGATTTCGCCTTTCGCCTCTGCAAGAGGCTTGCCCTGTTCGGCCGTAAGGATGGTGGCAAGGTCGTCCGCGTTCGCCATCATCAGGTCGAACCATTTCCGAAGGATGTTCGCGCGCTCCTTGGCCGTGCGCGCCGCCCATTCTTTCTGGGCGGAATAGGCAACGTCGATGGCCGTGGCCACCTGCGCGCGGTCGAGGTCGGCCACGTGGGCGATCACGTCGCCGCGGGCCGGGTTGGTCACCTCGAAAGTTCCGCCGCCTGCGCCATCCGTCCATTCGCCGGCCAGATAGGCTTGTGTTGCCAGAAGGTCCGGGTCTTTCAGAAGGGAGCGGAGGTCGGTTTTCGTATCGAGCATGGGTTGGGTCCTTTCTCTGGCCATCAGCCTCGGATCGTGGTTTTTCGTAGCTATAGATCCGCGTACTGCCAGAGGACAGGGATGAAGAACGATATTGCCTACAACAACGTGGATTTCATTCCAGGCGGCCCGGCCTATCCCGAACGCTGGGAGGAAGAAGCACGCGCCTGGCGCGAACGTGAGGCGGCGGTTGGGCGTGCGCGGCTGAATCATGCTTACGGTCCCGCAGAGCGCCAGAAAATGGACGTGTTTCATCCGGCCGGACGTGCCGAGGGCCTCGTCGTCTTCGTGCATGGTGGATATTGGCTGCGATTTCACCGGCATTTCTGGTCGCATTTTTCCGAAGGTCTGACTCACCGGGGCTGGGCGGTTGCGATGCCGTCCTACACGCTGGCGCCCGAGGCGCGGATCTCGGACATCACGCGGGAGATCGCGCGCGCCGTCGAGGTCGCGGCGGCGCTCGTGCCGGGACCGATGCGCCTCACGGGACATTCGGCGGGCGGTCATCTTATGTCGCGGATGCTCTGCCAGGATGTCGTGCTGGAGTCAGGGACGCGTGCGCGTCTCGAGCGCGCGGTTCCCATTTCGCCGGTCGGGGATCTGCGCCCGCTTCTGGACACTTCCATGAACGAAGGATTGCAGCTGGACGAGGCGGAAGCCGAGGCGGAAAGCCCGGTACTTCATCCCGCGCCGGATGTTCCCGTGACGGTCTGGGTGGGTGCAGACGAGCGCCCGGTCTTTCTGGATCAGGCGCGCTGGCTGGCCGAGGCCTGGGGGGCGGAGCACCGGATCGCGCCCGGACGGCACCATTTCGACGTGATCGACGAGTTGCGCGAGGCGGGCAGTCCCCTCGTCAACGCGATTCTGAGTTGAGGTTTCGCCTGCCTGCGGCAGGCGACCCGCCGGGGGATTTCATCCCCCGGGTCCCCTGAAAGTATTTTCGGCCAAGAGGAAGATCAGCCGAAGGTCTGCCGCCATGTCGGCACACGGTCTTCCGGGGCGGGAAGGGCATGAAACACGGCCCGCCCGATCGCACGGGCCAGGCACGTGGCGGCGGCGTGGCCCAGGAGAAGGCGATCCGTATCGTTCATGTCGTGCTGACCGGTCGAAGCGGCAAAGACAAGATCGCCATCCATGGGCGTGTGCGCCGGTACGATGGCCCGCGCCATGCCGTCATGCGCCGCCGTTGCAAGGCGTGTCGCCTCGGCCTTGGTCAGTCGCGCGTCTGTCGCGACGACGGCGATGGTCGTGTTGGCGGCGCTGAACAGCTTTGTCCGTGGCGAAGGGGCTGGATCGGGCGCTGGGCCAAGGCCGCCGAACTCGTCGTCTTGCTCGAAGGGCGCCGCCCAGAAATGGGGTCCGTCGCCGACGGTGACCTGCCCAAGCGCGTTCACCGCAACGAGGGCGCCCACGGTCACGCCCGAGGCAAGCACCGCCGACGCGCTGCCGATGCCGCCTTTCAGTCCGGCGACCGTTGCTCCCGTTCCGGCACCGTGGCTGCCAAGCTCGATTTCGCTCCGGCGCGCCCTGTAGGCCTGCAGTCCCAATTCCGGATACGGGTTCTGCGCCCAGTCCTTGTCGCCGCCATTCGCCAGGTCGAAGAGGATCGCCGCCGGCACGATCGGCACCCGGTGACCGGCGGCTTCGAACCCGCGACCGTCTCCGGCCAGTCCCTCCATGACGCCGTCCGCGGCCGCGAGCCCGAAGGCCGAGCCGCCGGATAGTACAAGAGCATCGACAGCGGGCACCATCGCATCCGGACGCAGCAGGTCTGTTTCCCGCGTGCCGGGCGCGCCGCCCATCACGTGAACGCCTGTGACCATCGGCCCGTCACCGACGACGACGGTCACCCCCGACTTCCGACGCAGGTCCGTCGCCTGGCCAACGCTCAGGCCCGCGACATCCGTGATCAGGTTAGCCGGTCCCGGCCTCAAAGCCGAAGCTCGGATGGTTCGATCAGGCTTCCCGCGAATTTTCCGAGCAGGCGCAAGGGGGAATGTTCGGGCGGAAACCGGGGATTGGCCGTAAGAGCCGAGGGACGCAGAATAACGGCCGTATCGTCGCCAGCCTGCATCGCTTGGATCCTCGCCACGATCTGAGGCCGGAAATAATGGGCCAGCCTGACATCGGCCGCTTCCCGAATGACATCGACATCCGCAAGATCGAAGTCCAGGCCGAAATCATCGGCCGCGTCCTTCAGGGCGACAAAGGCCAGGGGCTGACTTTGGAAGGATCCCGAAAGTACTGTCAGAAGCACGGGCACGCGCGCGCCAGCCATCTTTTCCCCCAATCGTGCCGCTCGCCGGGCGCAATCAATTCGGCGAGAATGGCTTCAAGCAATTAAAAAGGCATCTTGCACGCAAAAACGGTTTCAGGGAACCCCTTGCGGGAAGGGGCGCGGGCGTCCTATCTCGAAGGGGAAAGGGGCACGTCATGACTTATCTCAAGTGGACCATCAGGATCCTTCTCTTGCTGATCGTGGGCGGGTTCCTGCACTACAACCTGCCGGACCGCGATATCGTGCGGATCGTGAACACCGAAGTGCGGCGGGTCGATTTCGGAATGAACTCCGTCTTCTGGCAGAATTCCGGTGCGGGAGATTCGGTGTCGGCGATCAACAGGGACGTCTTTTTCATCGAGACGATCCGGCCAGATGGAAGCCCGCTGGTCTTCCGGAACGAGGACACGGGCTGGGGCTGGCCGCCGTATTTCAAGTTCGATACGGCCGATCTGCAGACCCAGGCGAAGAACCTTGAATCGACCGAGGCCAGTCCACAATGGGTCGCAGTCCGGCACTATGGCTGGCGAAGCACGCTGATCTCGATCTTCCCCAACGCGACGTCACTGAAACCGGTCGCCAGCCCGGATGTCCGGCTTATCCCCTGGTTCAACATCGTGTTCCTGGTCATCCTTGTGGCTATTCTGGCGACGATATGGCGTCTTTGGCTGAATTTCCGCCGCGCCCGCATCGACCCGGTCCTTGAAGATATTGACGAAGGTGTGGATGCGGCGCAGGGGCGGGCGGGCGCGTTTCTTGACCGGGTATTCGGCAAACGCCGATAGGGACGGGCCATCTGGGAGGAAGAAAGAGATGTGGGAACAGACCGAAAGCTATCCTGACCCCCGGGTCGAGATCATCGATGAGCGTTTCGCCGACCTGGTCGTTACGCATGCGGCCGTCGAGCGGCTCTATACCGGTCTGCGCTGGGGTGAGGGACCGGTATGGTTCGGCGATCAGCGATGCCTTCTCTTCAGCGATATCCCGAACAGCCGAATGCTCAAATGGGAAGAGGAGACCGGCGCGGTCTCGGTTTTTCGCCGTGGCCCCTTCACCAATGGCAACACTCGTGACCGCCAGGGGCGACTGGTCTCCTGCGAGCACGGACCGCGCCGGGTGACCCGGACCGAACTGGACGGAAGCATCACCGTCATAGCCGACAGCTATGACGGCAAGCGGCTGAACTCTCCGAACGATGTCGTGGTGAAGTCGGACGGATCGATCTGGTTCACCGATCCTTTCTTTGGAATTCGCGATTACTACGAGGGCTACAAGGCCGAACCCGAGCTTCCGACAAGCGTTTACCGTGTCGATCCGTCGGGCGAGATCGCGGCTGTCATCACCGACATTCCACTTCCCAATGGTCTGGCATTTTCACCTGATGAATCAAGGCTCTACGTCGTACAATCCGGTGTTCCGCGCGGCATTCACGTCTACGACGTGACGCCGGACGGGCAGGGCGTTGCAAATGGCCGTCGGCTGATCGAGGCGGGTGACAAGGGCGCGCCCGACGGTTTCCGGCTCGATACGCTCGGCAACCTCTGGTGCGGCTGGGGCGTGGGCGAGGGGTTGAACGGTGTACGCGTGTTCGACCCGGAGGGCACGGTGCTGGGTCACATTCACCTGCCGGAGCGCTGCGCCAACGTGGTCTTCGGCGGCCAGCACCGGACACGGCTGTTCATGACCGCCAGCCAGTCGCTGTATTCGATCTATGTCAGGGTTCAGGGCGTCGGCTACGCCTGAGCAAAACCGCAGGCGTAGCGACAGTTGATGTTGCGATCTCCTCCCGGCGGAGGAGGTGGCAAAGGCCTCAGGCCGTTTGTTTGCGCCGGCGCATGGCGGCGAAACCGCCGAGACCTGCCATCAACAGAAGGCTGCTTGCGGGCAGAGGCACTTCGCTGACGCTGATGTCATCGATGGAGAAACCATCGTTCAGGCGCAGCGTCTGGAGGTCTGATTTGTAGTTCGTGAAGAACAGCGTCGCGCTGCTGAAGGCGCCACCCAGGTCAATCTCGACAAGCTTCTGCGCTCCATTCGCCAGACCGCTCAGGACCGTCATCGTGCCGCCGAGATCAAGAACCATGCGGGCGCCCACATCCGTGGCATCAGCCAACGAAAAGACGATACGGTCAAACATCGACCCGCCAAGTGAAATGTCCCAACGGATGCCATAGGTGTCGTTGCTGTCCAGAAACTTGTCGTCGGCGCGGTCTCCGGTCAATGCGGCCGTCGTGCTGACCCTTCCATAGACATTGCCGTCCCGGACGGCCAGCAAGGAGCCATCATTGGCGAAGCCTGCTCCGGTCACTGTGCCGCCCGATCCTGTGCCCCCAAGTGTCGAGAAGCTTCCAACCGAAGTGGAAAACCCATCGGCCACGTTGCCTTCACTGAAGGATTCAAAATCCTCGGTTACCACGCTGCCGAACGTGTCGACGACGGCTTCGTAAGCACTCTTGTCAAAGGATGAAACGGAGATTGTTGCGGCTGATGCAGGTGCCGCAAAGGCAGCCAGCGCCAAAATACATATGGATTTCTTCATGTTACCCACCTTACCAATTAACATTCGGGTGCTATCAGGACGGCGCCTTCAAAGCCATCTCAAATAGGTGAACAATTGGTTTCGGTATGTGCGAGAGTATCGGCCAGCCGATGCGCTTGTGCTCTTTGGCGCGGGAAGGAGACTTCGGCGCCGGCAATGAATTCCAGAGCAGGAGCCCCGTTGGGTCGGCGGCCGTTTCCCCGACCAGTCGGCGCTGTGATTGATCCTTTGCGTACTTCGCGCAGGAGGCCAGACAGCCGGTGTGTCCGGTCCATGTCCGGGGTCAGGCGCTGGCAGCGCCCAACAGATCGTCCCGGAGAGAGGGTCCGCGTACGCTCTAGCCCGATCGGGGCTTGATGACCTCTTCCAACGGGCGTCGAACTGCTGCCGGCAAACTGTCGCCAGGATAACCAAGGCGCATGAGTATCTGAGGAACGCTATTTCCCGCGCACAGGCTGGCAAGCCGTTGTCTCAGGTCCGGTGTCTGCACCGGTTGGTTAAGGTAGGATGCCTGAAGGCCGAACGCCGCGGCTGTCAACAGCACCCGTTCCAGCGCCTGACCTGCCGCGAGCCGATTGGCAACGTCATCCGCCGGGATGGTCAATACGGCAAGCAGCGGAGAGTTCTCTGCCAGATCACTGTCTTTCGCGCCGATACCTCCGCCCATGTCGAAACTACGCACCACGATCTGTGCGGCAGGTACGGCAAGCCAGGGTAACGAAAGACCGTCGCCCTTCCGTCTGGGATGCATCCATTGTGCAAGCTCACGCCGCCAACTCGGGTTCGACCATTGGATCGCATCGCCTTCGGCCACGAGACGTGCCGCGGCTTTGCGCGTGTCCTCGCTGATCAGGGGAACAAGTCGTGCGCCCTCCACATCGGCGGCAGCAAGAAGCGCAGTCACCACATCGTCGGGTATGGTCTTTGGCAGGAAACGCTTGCGGTAGGTGCGCCGTTCCGAAATCGCCTCTGCCAGCCCTGCAAGTTCCTGATCTGCAGGGCCGGACAAGCTCACTTCGGCAAGGACGTCTTCGTCCTCTTCATCGGGGAGTAGGGATACATTGGCTCCAAGCCCCTCTTTTGCCGCCGCCGCCCGAAGGTTCAGCAAGGCGCATCCGCAACTGATGACAAGTTCCCGGTCGTCCGGATCGTTCACCGGGAGCGCCCGCGTCCGATCGGCAATCAGCCGAAGTTCCGAATCTCCAAGTTCAAATATCCACGGTTGGGTATTGTGGCTCGAGGGAGCGAGAACCGCTCTGCCTACCAGTCTTTCGATCAAGTCTCGGTCAAACATATGTGGTTTCGGTGTTGGACGGTGTATCCTGAGGGGACGCGATGCCCGAAGTGGGGAAGCACTGCTTCACTCTGGTTTGCCGCTGTTGCCCTGTCATTGACTTGCCTCAATGGTCCGGGGTTCGAGTTTTGCCTTCACGAAGGCAGCTGGCCGGTTTCCGCCCCCGGATGGCGCGTTGGCGGGGCGTTCGCATGTCTAAACCATTGCCCATTCCGCCCCCTGCTGGTCTAATGTCCGAAAGCCAGAACAAGAGCAGACACCCATGGCCAATGATCTTCTGACCCCGGCGGGCGCAGACACCTACGACGCAACCTCGATCGAAGTGCTCGAAGGCCTGGAACCCGTTCGCAAACGCCCCGGCATGTATATCGGTGGCACCGACGAGCGCGCGCTTCACCACCTGGTCGCCGAGGTCCTCGACAACTCGATGGACGAAGCGGTGGCAGGCCACGCCAACCGGATCGAGATCGAGTTGCACGAAGACCATTCCGTCACCATCCGCGACAACGGGCGCGGCATCCCCGTCGATCCGCATCCCAAGTTTCCCGACAAGTCGGCACTCGAGGTGATCCTCTGCACGCTCCACGCGGGCGGCAAATTCTCGGGCAAGGCCTACCAGACCTCGGGCGGCCTTCACGGCGTCGGCGTCAGCGTGGTGAACGCGCTCTCCGATCATGTCCGGGTCGAGGTGGCGCGGAACAAGGAGCTTTACGCGCAGGAGTTCTCGCGCGGCATCCCGCAGGGGCCGGTGGAAAAGGTGGGGCCAGCCCCGAACCGGCGCGGCACTTCCGTCACCTTCCATGCCGATGGAGAGATCTTCGGCTCGCTCAAGATGAAACCCGCCCGCCTCTTCAAGATGGCGCGCTCCAAGGCCTATCTCTTCTCGGGCGTCGAAATCCGCTGGAAATCGCGCATCGACGACGGAGAGACGCCCCTTGAAGCCTCGTTCCACTTCCCCGGCGGCCTCTCGGATTACCTGGTCGAGACGCTGAACGGCGCCACCACCTATGCCGAACGCCCCTTCGCGGGCCTCGTCGACTTCCAGGAAAAGTTCGGCGAACCCGGCAAGGTCGAATGGGCGATCAACTGGACGCCATCCCGCGACGGGTTCATCCAGTCCTACTGCAACACCGTACCCACACCCGAGGGCGGCACCCACGAATCCGGCTTCTGGGCCGCGATCCTGAAGGGCATCCGCGACTATGGCGAGCGGGTGAACAACCGCAAGGCCAAGCTGATCACGCGCGAAGACCTGCTGACGGGCGGCTGCGCGCTCGTCTCGGTCTTCATCCGCGATCCGCAATTCGTGGGCCAGACCAAGGACAGGCTCTCGACCGAGGCCGCGGCACGGATGGTCGAGAACGCGGTGCGCGACCATTTCGACAACTGGCTGGCGGCGGACACGAAATCGGCGGGCGCGATCCTCGATTTCCTCGTGCTCCGGGCCGACGAGCGCCTGCGCCGGCGCGAGGAAAAGGAAACCGCCCGGAAAACCGCCACCAAGAAGCTGCGCCTGCCGGGCAAGCTGACCGACTGTTCCGCCAAATCGCGGGAAGGCACCGAGATCTTCCTCGTCGAGGGCGATTCGGCGGGAGGCTCGGCCAAAGGCGCGCGCAACCGCGAGACGCAGGCGCTTCTGCCTCTGAAGGGCAAGATCCTGAACGTGCTCGGCGCGGCGTCATCGAAGCTGGGCCAGAACCAGGAGATCAGCGATCTCTGCGAGGCCCTCGGCGTCGGCATGGGCACGCGTTTCAAGCTCGATGACCTTCGCTACGAAAAGGTCATCATCATGACGGACGCCGATGTCGACGGGGCGCATATCGCCTCGCTGCTGATGACCTTCTTCTTCACCCAGATGCGGCCTTTGATCGACGGCGGCCACCTCTACCTGGCCTGCCCGCCGCTCTACCGCCTGACCCAGGGCGCGCACCGGCTTTACGTCGCCGACGACGCCGCGAAAGAGGCCGCACTGGCCAAGGGCTTGGGCGGCAAGGGCAAGATCGACGTCCAGCGCTTCAAGGGCCTGGGCGAGATGGACGCCAAGGATTTGAAAGAGACCACGATGAACCCCGAGACGCGGAAATTGATCCGTGTGACCATCGACGAGGACGAACCGGGCGAGACCGGCGACCTCGTGGAGCGGCTGATGGGCAAAAAGCCGGAATTGCGCTTCCAGTATATTCAGGAGAACGCGCGGTTCGTGGAGGAGTTGGATGTTTGAATGGAGAGCCTAGAGACTTCACTCCAAAGACTAATTTCATACCTTCCACTGCTTCCCGTAATCGGGTTCGTTTTTGCCCTATCGTATGAAGTCTCATTCTTTTATCAGCTGGATGTGTCTATCGGGCAGGTGCTGGGCATTGCAGACATACTTGAATCGAGTGCGTTTCTAGTCTTGCCGGCTATTCCTCTACTTATTTTCGGGTTTTGGCTGGGAGTTCCGGAAGACAGAAATGAAGACTCAGTCTATGAACGGACTTTGGGTTTTGGGTACAAGGCCGCCATATATTTGGCAGGCTTAACATGCGTGTTTGCTGCATGTGCTTTTTTGTTTTTTGGTATAGTGAGCAGCTTTGGATACACTTCATTTTTATTGCTGACGGCTTTCGTGATCCTTAGAATTACTGTTTTTCCGGTTCTTTCAGGACTTCAAGGCCACACACTAGTTGGCGGTTTGTTTATAGTTGCGGCATTGGTTTTTGCCGGGCAAGGCGCTCACGTCGCCTTTGAATTGAGGCAAGGAAACATAGAGAAGTTTCCCTTGCTGGTGGATGGCGTGGAACTTCTAGAGGATGAAAATCTACGCGTAGCGCGAGTCTTTTCTACGGGAGTATTGTTGGTGGCGAAAGAGCGCGATGTCTTCTGGTTTTATTCCGGCGATGGCATTCTGACTGAGTATCACTTGGAAAGTGAGCCCTTCGAGGGTCTGATTTGTTTTTATTTCCAATACTGCGAAACGAGCAGATGGGCCGCGATGGGAACGTAATAGCCAGCAAGCAAGTATAGGATTGGTTTCAAACCGATGCCTCGCCCCAACCACACCAAGCCCGGGCGACCCGCCCGGGCGCGCCCGTCCGGCGCTTCGCGCGTTCGCGGCTGAAATCGTCCACTGGACGATTTCCAGGACGCCGCTCACCCCTCCCCTCGGGAGCGCGCATTGCAACGGCAGCCACGACCGCAGCCGCCGGAGGGGCTGTGACGCCATAAAGCACACCCGCACAAACGCCCCAAAAGCGCGCTCCCAGGCTCGGGCGCGCCCGGTCCGCCGCCCACCCCGTAGGGCGGGGTTTACCCCGCCACTTCCACCGCGCCGCGCCGGGCCGCGCGGTGCCGGGGTAAACCCAGGCCTACGCCCCCAAAAATTCCCGCCACACCCACTTGCGCGTTCCCCCAAACAGGCACAGATCTCTCCCCGCAGGCATTCGCCTGCTGCCCTAAGGGATCATCGCCCCGGACTGTCCGGGCAACCCTGATCTTCTGAAGCATTCCGGGCCAAACGGCCCCGTTCAGGAGAACCCACATGTCGAAAGAAAAGAATCGCGGCAACAAGGAAGCCAAGAAGCCGAAGAAGGAAAAGCCAAAGGTTCTGGCCACGGCGAATTCCAACCTCGGCAAGGCCCAGCCCAACATCGCAGGCAAAAAGGTCAAGTAACCCCGCCCAGCCGCCACGCCGCGTCGGTTCCCCCGCGCGGCGTGCCCCCCGGCGATTACTCGGCCGCGAATTTCATCCGCTGCCGCGCGGCCTCGCGGTTGCCGGTGGCGGGCACCAGTGACGAGACCTTGCCCAGCCCCATCTTCGGCATGCCGGAATAGATCGCCTCGTATTCCCCGGCATGGACCTTGTAGGTCTCGTGCCAGATGCCCACGTCCTCGCGCGCGCCCTTCATGGCGCGGTTGAATTCGATCCAGGCGGGCCAGTGCGCCTCATCCTTCGAGCGCGCATAGGCTTCAAGATGCTCGAAACTTTTCCAGTACTGCGCCATGTTGAACTTGGACAGTTCCTGATGGCCCAGGAACCCGGTCTCTTCCGAGGGTTTGGCGTAGAGCTCCTTCAGCATCACGCCCATGGCCTTGGCCACCGGCATCCACTTCCCGAACTTGTGCCACTTGTTCACCCGCATCCCGATCAGGAAGACGACGAAGTCGCCCTCGATCTCGGCCGCCATGCGCTCGGCGATAATGTTCGTCATATCGATCTCCCCCGCTTCCATTCAGGTCTCATAGCACATTCCAGGGCCAAATGGATCTGCGCCACGCGGGGTGCCATACGCTTGCCATACGTTTTGCCGACGCTTTGCCGACGCTTTGCCGACCGGGTGTTTCGGGAAAATATTCCTTGACCGGCATGTATCTGCTGCGCAGGCTGACCCGAAAGGGAAGGGGACCCGTCATGTGCTGGAGCACCTCGGCTTCCGTCGCCATGGTCGCTATCGGCGGTGCCGCGACGGGCGTGACATATGTCCGGGGAGAACCTCGGGCGATATGGGTAACCCTCGGTTTTTTCACGCTAATAGAAGGTTTTCAGGCGGTCGGTTACGGGGTTGCCGATCAATGCAGTTCACCCGTGAACCGCTCGCTCACATGGGCGTCGTACCTGCATATCGCGATCCAGCCGATCCTGATCAACGCCTTCGCCATGGCGATTGCCCCCCGCGTGATAAGCCCCCGTTCAAGAAGGAATATCTACCTCGTCGCAACCCTCTGCTCCGCCATACTCATCCTCCAGGTCATCCCCCTCGAAACCCTCGGCCCCTGCCGCCCCGGCTCCCCCCTTTGCGGTCCGGAGGCCTGTCTTTTCAAAGGCGACTGGCATATCGGCTGGCATCTGCCGCTGAACGGTTTGTTCAATACGGTCCTGCATGTCCCGCTGATCACCTTTCCCAGCTATTTCTTCGCGGTTTTTATCCTGCCGTTATCCTATGGCGCCTGGCGGCTGGCGTTGTTTCATTTTCTCGTCGGGCCCGTCACAGCTCGCATGTTGACCACGAATTCCAGTGAGATGCCGGCAATCTGGTGCCTGTTCTCGATCGGAATCATTGTTATCGCGCTCACTCCGCGCATTCGTTATGGCGTGTTCGGTGCACTGCGACCTTACGGAACGACGTGACCGTAAAGAAAAAACCGGGCCCTCGCAGACCCGGCTCAAGTTGGACGCGCGAACGCGCCACTCCCTTTTGTCGTAAAATACATTTTGTAACAAATATCCCAAAGCACTTTTCGCCCCGACGTAGGGTCAACTATCCGATTGGATAGTCTGTAGCCACGTCACAATATCCACGATCGACTGTGCAGTGATAATCGGCTGTCCGGTCTCGGCGGCAATCGCAGAATCCGGGAAGTCGAAAATCTCTCCGAACAACGGCATATCACCTCCGTGGGCCAGCATCGGATCGCGCCCGTCGATCTGTCGGACAACGCGGAAGGTGGGGAAGACGCCATTGTTCATCAGGCTGAGTTGTGTCAGGTCGCTCGGCGGGATCGTGAGAGCCTTTGACATCAAGCCGTCACCCTTGGCTGTCTCTCCATGGCAAGCGGCGCAGAAATCCATGAACAGCAGCTTGCCCTCGGCTGCATCGGGTTCAGCCGCGAATGCTGATGTGGCAACGAAGCAAAAAACCAGGGCAGGTATACGCATCTCAAGAGCCTCCCTGGATGGATTGAAGCCATGTCGCAATATCCACAATGGCCTCGGGAGCGATCAGTTCGCTTCCGTCTGGTGCGAGGATCGCTACGGACGGCCCCTGCAGGAGCAAGCCGAAAAGCGGCATTGGTCCGCCGTGTGCCAGGACTTCGGTCGTGCCGTCTATACGCCGGACGACACGGTCCAACGGAAATGTCCCTCCGTTGCCGGCGGAAAGTTTCGTCAGGTCCGAAGGTCGGACTGCCATGACTGGGGCCATCGGACCATTGCCCATGGCATTCGTTCCGTGGCAGGTCGCGCAGTGATCAGCGAACAGGCTCTTACCGCGTTCCGGATCATCGGCATTGGCGGCGGTCGCAAAGAGAACAAGGGTCAGCCAATACGCGGTTCGTTTCATGGGCGAAGCTCCTTTTTCTTTATGCTGCCCGACGCCAGTGAAACTGCCTTGATCCAAAGCAAACCGAGATCGAACAAGGTGCCTTTCCGGAATTACTTGCACCGAAGCAATGGCGCCACGTTGCGTTGTCTCGGCCAGGGTGTCAGGCAAGCTGTCCGTTTTCCAGCCTCACTATCCGGTCCATTCGGGCGGCGAGTTCGAGGTTGTGGGTTGCGATGAGGGCGGAAAGCCCTGTCTCACGAACAAGTTCCATGAGTGCCTCGAATACCTTGTCTGACGTGGCCGGATCGAGGTTGCCGGTCGGCTCATCCGCCAGAAGAACGCGAGGTTTGTTTGCCATGGCCCTGCAGAATGCTACACGCTGCTGCTCGCCGCCCGATAGCTGCGCAGGTCGATTGTTGGCCCGGTGGTCGACGCCTACGCGCGCAAGAAGCTGCATCGCGTGCTCTCGGGCGGCATGTTCGGGGACGGCGTTAGCCAGTTGCGGCAGAACCACATTCTCGATCGCAGAGAACTCGGGCAGGAGATGATGGAACTGGTATATGAAGCCTATTTCTTCGCGACGCGCAGCTGTTCGCCGTGCATCTGAAAGCCCGGTCATGTCCGTACCACCGATAGAAACCTGGCCGCCGTCGCAACTGTCGAGTAGTCCTGCGATGTGGAGGAGCGTCGATTTGCCAGCGCCGGAAGGGGCCACGAGGGCGACCACTTCGCCCGCTTCAAGCGTCAGAGACGCGCCATCCAGAACTTTGAGGGCGTTGGGCTTTCCCCTGTTGTACGTCTTGGAGACCGCGTCCAGCTTCAACGCATTACTCATACCGCAGCGCCTCCACCGGGTTCATCCGCGCGGCGCGACGCGCCGGGATGAGGGTAATTCCCCAAGACAGGACCAGAGATAGCGACACCGCGGCCAACACATCATTGAGTTCCAGTTTAGCGGGAAGCCTGTAGATGCCGCGCACCGCGCCGTCCCAAACGCCGCCACCGGAGGCACCGTTCACGATGGCAAGGATCTGATCGAAATAGATTGCGAACAGGCAGCCGAGGATGACGCCGAAGATCGTTCCCAAAGTCCCTACCAGTGCACCAGTAAGGAAAAAGACCCGCATGATCGCTCCCTGCGTCAGTCCCATGGTGCGAAGGATGCCAATGTCTCGGCCCTTGTTCTTCACAAGCATTACGAGACCGGAGATGATATTCATCGAGGCAATCAGGACCAGAACGCTCATCAGCACGAACATGACAGTGTCTTCGACTTCGAGCGCACGCAGAAAGCCACCGGCACTGTCCTTCCATGTCCAAAGAAGAGAACGTTCGCCGGCGGCGGCGCGAAGCGACTGGGCCATTCTGTCGATGGCTTCCGGTTCCGCCACGCTGACGTCGATCTCATCTGCCACTCCGTCTCGATTGAAATAGGCTTGGGCTTCAGCGAAGGGCAGGTAGGCCCGGGCGCGATCTATGTCATAACGGCCAGAGTTAAAGATGTAGGCGACGGTGTATTCGTTGACCCTAGGGCTTGTGCCGAAGGGGCCCTTGACGCCGTTTGGATTGATGAATCGAACGACATCGCCGACTGTCACACCGAGCGCACGCGCGGCTTCTCGGCCAATGGCGACGCCGTTTGGGAAATCATCCAGCGAACCGAACGCAGTCTCCGGGTCCGAGATGCGTGGGATCTCCGCCAGATGTTCCGGTGCGATTCCAAAGACTTCCATTCCGGTATTTTCATCCCGGAAGACGGCCATGACCTGACCCTTGACCAGAGGTGCGACGCGTTCCACGTCGTCAACCATTCGGAGACGTGCGGCCCAGTCCTCATAGTCGGGGATGACGTTGGTAATGCGGCCGTTTTCGTCCTGGTAGGCTTGAGAGTACACGGTGACATGCGCGTTTGCGCCCAGAATTGTCGATACGAACTCGTCCCGGAAGCCGGATCTCACTGCCAACGTTATGATTAGGGCTGCGACCGCAAGTGTGATGCCGATGAGCGAAATCCAAGTCATAACGCTCACGCCGCCTTCGGCACGCTTCGCGCGTAGATACCGCCAGGCGATCAGGAACTCATAGCGTGCAAACGGCGCTGGGGTGGCCATGGCTGCTCCGGTGTTTTCGATTGAATGAACGGAAGGCCGCGTCGGGTCAACCGGGCATTCGCCGCGCCCGCAGCTATCCGCTGGAAAGCAGCGCGCCAAAGTCCACTTCAGGTGATTGGGCCTTTCGGGAACTACCTACTCGGCGGCCTTGAGCGTGAAGCCTTTTTCGATCTGGTCTGAAGGGGCAACTGGGTATTCACCAGAGAAACAGGCGTCGCAGTAGGCAGGCGCCTTAGGATCACGTCCAGTTGCCTCGCCAACTGCCCGATACAGGCCGTCGAGTGAAATAAACTTGAGGCTGTCGACACCAAGGTGCTGCCGCATCTCTTCTTCACTCATTGTGGCAGCCAGAAGCTTCTCGCGCTGTGGAGTGTCTACGCCGTAAAAGCAGGGCCACGCTGTAGGCGGCGATGCTATGCGGAAATGGACCTCGGCGGCGCCCGCATCCAGGATCATCTCCTTAATCTTGCGGCTGGTCGTGCCTCGCACGACCGAGTCATCGACAAGGATCACCCGCTTGTCCTTGATCAGCGCTCTGTTCACGTTGAGCTTCAGACGGACACCCATATTGCGGATTTGTTCGGTCGGCTCGATGAAAGTGCGGCCCATGTACTGGTTGCGGACGATCCCCATTGCGTAGGGAATACCGGACTGACGGCTATAGCCTATGGCCGCGGGTGTACCACTGTCTGGGACGGGACACACGAGGTCAGCCTCCACGGGCGACTCCTTGGCCAGTTCTTCGCCAATGGCCGACCGGGTTTCATAGACTGACCTGCCGCCAAGGGTGGAATCGGGCCGCGAGAAGTAGACATGTTCGAAAATGCAAAAGCGTGATTTCTTTTGTTCGAACGGTCGGTGACTGGTGATCTGATCGTTCTCGATAACCACCATTTCGCCCGGCTCGATCTCGCGCACGAAATCAGCGCCGATGATGTCCAGCGCACAGGTCTCGGAAGAAAGGGCCCAGCCCTCGTCGCCGACCCGTCCTAGAACCAGAGGGCGCACACCAAGAGGGTCACGTACGCCGATCAGTTTGGTGCGCGTCATCGCCACGACCGAGAAAGCCCCCTCGACCCGGCGGAGCGCATCTTTCATGCGTTCCGGGACCGTCTTCTGAAGACTACGGGCCATCAGGTGAATGATGCATTCGCTGTCCGATGAGGATTGGAAGATCGAACCGCGCTCGATCAACTCGCGCCTCAAGGCGTCAGCGTTGGTTATATTGCCGTTGTGTGCAATCGCGGCGCCGCCCATTGAAAATTCGCCGAAGAAGGGTTGGACATCGCGAATCTGGGTGTTGCCCTTCGATCCGGCGGTGGAATACCGGACGTGGCCAATCCCTAGCGGTCCGGGAAGCGAATTGATGACGTCCGGCTTCGTGAAGTTGTCGCGAACGAGGCCAAAGCGACGGGCGCTGTTGAAACCCTGGGAGGGTTCATAGGTTACGATGCCACCGGCTTCCTGCCCACGATGTTGCAAGGCATGAAGGCCAAGGGCTACGAAATTAGCAGCATCCGCAACTCCGATAACGCCAAAGATTCCACATTCCTCGCGGAGTTTGTCGTCGTCGAACGGATCCGTGGTAAGCGCGCGAGGTTTTGTCTGATCGGGCATCCGTGTCAGGCTCTGAATGGCAGCGGCGCCCCTTTCATACAGAAGCCTTTCCCGCATGTCACGGGCCTGCTTGTCCTTGACGTGCGCAAAATGAATGAAGGCCCGCGACGGGACGACGCGGGCCTTCTTGGGCGGTTTGTTGCACCGGACAGGCAGCACTCAAAACAGGGCGACACTCGTTAACAAAAAAACCTGTCACCGCCCTTACCAGGTGGCGCCGGGCTGCCTTGCGGCAAACCCGGCACCGAACTCACTCACTCGTTACGCGGAACCTTGGAACGCCCTCGGTCCCGCTCACGAATAAATGTATGCCAGCCGGGCTTGGCGTGAGTTTGGCGCAAATGATCAGCATCTGGGCTTCATTGTGATCAGGTATTCTTTGGGAAGATGGCAGGATTGGAGCTGATTTCTGAAGTTGTGGACAATCAGACGGACTTCCAAGGCGTCGCATCGAGAATCCGAGTTATTTCCGCGTTCATTGTCGGCAGACCAGCGACAATCAAGGGATCGAATGTGGCGGGTTGAAGGACGGGGCCTGCCTAATTCTGAAGGTTTCCCAATAGGAAACGGTATGTCTTTCACTAAATTCTTTGAGATTTTGCTGTTTCGTTGCAGCCGTAGGCGCCGGCAACGAGCGAATCGCGCCGACACCGTTCACAGACATCAGATAGAAAAGACGGTTTCCGATTTTATGTGTCTGAAGCTGCGGAGCACTTCCCGATCAGTTCTTCATAGCGGGCAGCGATCCATCCAGGAGCATCCTCGGGGATCTGTTTGTCGATGGCCTCGGATACTTGCGCGAAGACTACCGCAGACCGGCTGTCATCCACCATGGGAATTGGATCCGAGACAATGACACGTTCGTAGACGATGAAGGCGATCACAACGAGGATAACGCCGCGGAGCGCGCCGAACAGGAACCCGAACCCTTGATCGATGCCGCCAAGGGCGGAACGCTGGACCGCTCCGGCGAACAGGGGCGTGAAAACCGACACGAGGATCAATGCCAGCGCAAACACAGCTGCAAACGCCGCGATCATCGACAACTCACAGGAGTTTCCCAGGAAATCCTTGAGGACAGGTACCTCTTTCATCAAGGGCTCGACGGTTGGAGCAAAGACATAGGCCGCTATGGCGGCAAGAATCCATCCACCGATTGACAGTGCCTCGCGGACAAAACCGCGCGAATAGGCGAGAACCGCCGAGAGGATTATGATCACGGCAACGATGCCGTCGATGATTGTGAAGCCGTCCATATTGCTGCCTCGTCGTCTTTCGCCCTTGGCGGGTCTAGCCCGCTCCGAAGATGTCACCCACCATCGTCGCGAGGTCCGGCAATTTCTGTACCTTGAGACCCGCGACAGTCCCGATCTTGCTGCGATCCGGCAAAAGCGCTTGGGTGAACCCGAGCTTTTTCGCCTCTTTCAGACGCGTTTCGGTCTGACCTACCGGACGCACATGCCCTGATAGGCTGATTTCGCCGAAAACGACAGTACCCTTGGGAAGGGCGATATCTTCGCGGGCCGAAAGTAGCGCGGCGGCCACAGCAAGATCCGCTGCCGGTTCACTGACGCGCAGGCCGCCCGCCACATTGAGATAAACGTCCAGTCCGGCAAAGGGTATGCCGCATCGTGCCTCAAGGACTGCAAGTATCATTGAAAGCCGCCCGCCATCCCATCCTACGACGGACCTGCGCGCCTGCCCGGCAGGGGCAGGAGATACAAGCGCCTGGAACTCACAAAGCACCGGCCGCGTGCCCTCGATTCCCGCAAAGACTGCCGAGCCCGAAGCGGGGGTGTCATTCTCCGAGAGGAACAGAACCGAGGGGTTGGGGACTTCGCTGAGTCCTTCTCCGGTCATTTCGAAGACCCCGATTTCGTCGGCCGGCCCAAATCTGTTTTTGACCGCGCGCAGGATTCGAAATTGATGTCCGCGCTCGCCTTCGAAGTACAGAACAGTGTCGACCATGTGTTCCACGACCCGTGGACCTGCGATCTGGCCTTCCTTAGTGACATGTCCGACAAGAATGACGCTAACCCCACGCTTTTTTGCGAATGTCGTCAGTTCATGAGCAGTTGCACGGACCTGGCTTACTGATCCCGGTGCGCTGTCTACAGTATCGAGCCACATTGTTTGTATGGAATCGATTATGACGAGGTCCGGCGCCTCTTTTTCTATTGTGGTCAATATGTTGCGCAGGTCTGTCTCAGTCGCGAGTTTAACGGGGGCGTCGGCAAGACCGAGCCTTTTCGCTCGCATTCTTATTTGGGCCGAAGCTTCCTCGCCGGAGATATAGACCGAATGTATGCCTCTTCGGGCGAAAGCTGCAGCGCCTTGAAGCAAAAGCGTGGACTTTCCTATTCCTGGATCACCCCCGACCAAAATTGCAGAGGCCGGCACTATGCCGCCACCGAGAACCCGGTCTAACTCTGCAATACCTGATTTCGTGCGCTCAGGTGGCTTTTCGGTACTGGCCAGGTCCGAGAGAGGGATAGTCGTGCCGCGCGCTGCCCCCAGACCTTTTGCCGACGGGCCAGCTGAAAGAGGCGCATCCTCGGCAATTGTATTCCAAGCTCCGCAATCGTCGCATCGCCCGCTCCACTTCGAGTGGATCGCCCCGCAATTCGAACATGAAAATGATGCTGTCTTTGCCATACCGCTTTCTTGACCTGCGCAGCTTCGGGCTGCAAGCAGGTCAGGCGGATTTGCCTGCTTTCAGGAAGGGCATACTTTCGGCGGTCGTTCGTTCTGGTGGAGGCAACAATTTCATGCGTCGGCGGTCAGAAGAGGGATTGCCGCGCATGGAGCGTGCAATTCCCAACAGAGATTGCGTTGTCTCGGATATCCGGGAGCTTGGCGGATTGGGGTTGTTTGCGAAAATCTCCGAAATCCTTGGGGGCTCTACCGGGGTATGCTGGAAAACCGCCATCGGAGCTTCTGGCCACTGAGGCTCTTCAAGTAGCAGAGGAATGCCATCGGAGCGTTTGGCATTGGCCAATGTAGCGATTCGGCGGACGACATTTTCGAGTTCGCTGTCGTAGCTGACGTAGCGAGTGGAATTGCAGAGCATTACAACTCCGAACCAGATGGCCGGCAGCATGGTGGCGAAGAGCAGGAAGATCGGATGCGTGCGTCCAAAACCTGTGAGCCAAGGAGACAATCCAAGCGTCGTAAGGAAAGCGAGCATGAACATTGCGGCGTACAGCCATGCATTTGAACTTTTTGAAAGTAGGAAACGGCGTAGAGCGAGATACGTGACACTCAGGCAAACGACCAGAAACGCCGTTTTGAAAACAAATGAAAAAATCAGTCCAAGCATTGTCTTCTGTGGCTCCACAGTCGGATGTCCCGGACCCCTCCGGACCATAAGGAGCAATTCTGGTTAAAAAATGCTTGCGAGTCTCAAACTGTTTCCATTTTGGAACCGATGTGTTGCCAAGTTGCAAAACTTCAAGCGGGTTTATCTCAATCAACCCAACGTATGCGATCGCCGCTGAGAATGGTTTCTACGGCGCTCGGGGTGACCAGACCACTCGCCACGGCAGATTCTCCCGCCTTCTCAAGTTCAAGAATGTGTGCTGAGCGCTCGGCGACTGCGTCGATCTCATCGAATGGGATCACTACAACGCCATCGAGGTCGGCCACAATCATGTCTCCGGTATCGACCTGCTGGCCTCCGATCTGCAAAGGCAGACCAATTCTGCCCGGCCCGTTCTCATAAGGTGTTGAAGAAATGGTTCCCGTGCACCAGACCGGTAGACCGATTCCAATGACACCTTCAACGTCGCGAACCGGTCCATCGGTAACGACACCTGAGATGCCGGCATTGCGCATCATGCCCGCGAGGCTGTCACCAAAGACCGCACAGCCCTGGTGCCCGTCGACACCTGCGACCACGATATCGCCCGGTTTTGCGAACTTCTTGCACGCATGCAGCGCGAGAAGATCGGCGGCACCCGACCACGCGGTAAGCGCGGGCCCGACAACCGATTTCGGCAAACGTTGACCGCTATCGAGATGCCGGATCGAACCATGCAGTGCACCTCGGCCATCCATAGCGTCGGTCGCAACGGCCGACGGAATGCCTTTCAGCGATTGAATCTGAGCTTCGGTCGGACGTCGCAATGTCCGTTTGATGGTCAGAAGCGGCGGCGTTTCGTACATGCGGTCACCTCACGGTTTCGATTGGTCCTTCGGCGCTCCCGGTGATGAACTGCGTCAGGTAGGGGTCGCCGCTGTTGTCCATCTGGCCTACTGGTCCGGTCCATCGGATCTTTCCACCGTGCAGCATTGCCACATTATCGGCAATGGCGCGTACAGATGTCATGTCATGCGTGATGGTCATGGCAGTTGCGCCCATTTCGACCACGATCTCCCGGATCAGGTCATTTATGACTCCGGACATGATCGGATCGAGGCCGGTCGTCGGTTCGTCGAAGAAGATGATCTCCGGCTCTGCAGCAATAGCGCGCGCAAGGCCGACGCGCTTTTGCATCCCGCCCGACAATTCAGCCGGAAACAGGTCAGCCACATCGGGCGTCAGACCGACGCGGCGCAATTTGTCGAGAGCGATCTCCCGCGCTTCGGCTTTCGGTTTCTTCAGTGAGCCCCTCAGAAGCCGGAAAGCCACGTTTTGCCAGACCGGCAGAGAGTCGAAGAGCGCGCCTCCCTGAAACAGCATGCCGAACCGAGCTAGGAAGGCATCGCGGTCGGCGCTGCCTTGCTTCAACAGCGTTACGTCCTGGCCGTCGACAAGAATTTCGCCACTGTCGGGTTCGATCAGGCCGAGCACACATTTTAGAAGGACGGATTTTCCTGTGCCGGAACCGCCAATGATGACCATGCTTTCGCCCTTGGGAATCGACAGATCGACCCCGCGAAGAACCTGTTTCAGTCCGAAAGCCTTATGGACGCCCTTGAGTTCGATCATGCGGAGAAAAACAGTTCGGTAAGGATGAAGTTCGCCGCCAGTATTAGGACGCTTGCGGCGACGACGGCACCCTTTGTGGCCGCACCAACGCCAGCCGCGCCGCGGGCGCTCTGCATTCCGAAGAAACAGCCCATCAATGCGGCGAGAAAACCGAAAACCGCACCCTTCGTGAGCGATGATACGATGTCGAGCGTCTCAAGGAAATCAACGGTGTTGCGCAGGTAGGTCGCCGCGTTGAAACCAAGCCGCTCCGTGCCAACCAGATATCCGCCCATGATCCCGATTACGTCACCAACAGCGACCAGTACGGGCATCACCAGCGTGGCGGCCAGTACGCGGGGCAGGGTGAGATACTTCATCGGATTGGTGGATAGCGTTACCAGCGCATCGATCTGCTCGGTCACCTTCATGGTTGCGATTTCCGCGGCGATGGACGAGGTGACGCGGGCCGCTATCATCAGTCCGACAAGTACTGGTCCAAGCTCGCGCACCATGCCGATGGCCACGATCTGCGGGACGACGGCCTCTGCCGAAAAACGTGCGCCGCCGGCATAGATCTGCAGGGCCAATGCGCCGCCGGTAAAGATGGTCGTCAACCCGACTACAGGAAGTGAGAAGTACCCTATCTGCATGATTTGAATCAAGAACTCGCGCGGGTACCAGGGAGGGCGTGCAAGGTGGCTGACTGTTTCAGCCGCAAACAGGGCTATGCGCCCGATGGCTGACAGCAGGCCCAGAAAAGTACGTCCGATAGTGGCCAGCCAAATCACGCGATGCCCTCGTAGGTGCGAACATAGCGGGAGCCTAGCGACGTCAGGATTTCGTAGCCAATAGTGCCAGCGGCTTCCGCAAGGTCGTCGACCCCCTGGTGCGTTCCCAAAATCTCGAGGTGTTCCGGAACCTCATCAAGATGACTTACGTCGATGGTGATCAGGTCCATGGATACCCGACCGACCACAGGACATGGAACGTCGCCGGCAAAAACCTTCGCCCTTGGTCCCATGGCGCGGATCAGGCCATCGGCATAGCCGGCGGCAATGGTTGCAACCTGGCTTTCGATGTTGGCGGTCCAACTGTTGGCATATCCGACTGTCTCGAATGGACGCACGGTGCGCACCTGTATGACCGGAGCCGTCAGCCTGACCACGGGGGTCGCCTCGGAGAAAGGGAGACCTCCGTACAATCCCACGCCCGGTCTGACGAGGTCGAAATGATAATCTGGGCCCAGAAGGATCCCGCCGGTTGCTGCGAGCGAGCGTCGATGAGCGATTCCGTCAGTCAGCTCGTGAAAAGTCCTTAGCTGGTGATGGTTCATCGTGTGGTCCGGCTCGTCCGCACAGGCGAGATGGCTCATGACCAGCCGTGGTCCTGCGCTCATCAAATCGCTGCGCAGATCAGTCCAGTCGTCCGGCTCCATTCCTAGGCGATTCATTCCGGTGTCCAGTTGGACCCCAAAAGGTTTGCCGGGCGCCTCGTTGAAATGCCGGGTTACTTGTTCGGGGGAGTTCAGGAGCGGTATCAGGTTGGCCGAGTTCAGTACGTCCGTATCGTGGGCCATGTGCCCCGAGAAGACATAGATATCGGCATCCTTTCCCACCGCTTCCCGAACGGTTTTCCCTTCGCTGGCGACTGCCACGAAAAAGCTTTTGACGCCAGACTTCCAAAGACGGCGGGCGACGCGACTGGCGCTCAGACCGTAACCGTTGGCCTTCACAACTGCGGCTGTCTCGACGTGATCAGATGTCTTGGCGTTCAGCGCCGTCCAGTTGGCGGCGATGGCGTCAAGGTCGATGGTCAAGTGTGCGGAGCCCATGGTCTCTCGTTTCCGTCAAGCTAAAGGAAGGGTCAAGTGGAAAGGCGCGGATTGGCATTTCGCCGCGTGTCGGGTACGTCCTTCGGGAAGGAGATGCGCATGGGCGAAATCATCATGGTCCGCCACGGGCAGGCCAATAGCCAAGCCACCACCGAAGAAGACTATGACCGGCTGAGCGATCTCGGCAAAACCCAATCGAATTGGCTGGGCGACTGGCTTCGCGGGCATGACTACATCTTCGATCATGTCGTCTCCGGCACGCTGTATCGACACCGCCAGACGGTGGCTGGCATGGGCTATGACGCCGACGAGGATCCCCGACTGAACGAGATCGACTATTATACGCTCACTGACGCGCTGCACCGGATCAAGGGAGAACCACTGCCGACGGGCGACACTTTCGCGGACCACATGCCCAAGGTCTTCGCCGCCTGGCGCGAGGCCGAGATCGAAGGTGCAGAACCTTACCATGCATTCGAGGATCGAGTGGCCGCGTTGTTGGCAGATGCCGCGCAGCCGGGACGTCGCGTCCTCTGTGTGACGTCGGGCGGCGTTATCGGCATGGTGCTGCGGCACCTTCTTGATCTCGACATCCTGAAGATGAGCCGGGTCATGCTGCCTATCTGGAATACTTCGATCCACCGACTTCACGTCCGTCAGACCGAGACCATTCTCGCGGGCTTTAACGCGATTCCCCATCTGGAAGAGCCAGGCCGCGCCCATGCCCGAACCTACTATTGAGGCCCATACATGCTGAAACTCTATTGTGCTCCGAGAACGATCTCGATCGCGGTGACGACGTTACTATACGAGAGCGGAATTCATTGGGAACCGATCAGGGTCGATATCGCCGGGGGTGAGCAGACCCGCCCTGACTATCACGCGATCAATCCAAAGGGTCGGGTTCCTGTACTCATGACCCCAGAAGGGGCACTGACCGAGACCGGCGCAATCCTCGAATACTTGGCCGAGACTGCTGCGCCCGGTTACGTGCCTGCCGATCCATTGGCTCGGGCACGGATGCGCGAGGTCATGTTCTATCTCGCTTCGACCATGCACGTTAATCACGCCCACAAAATGCGCGGCCGTCGCTGGGCAAACGAGGAGGCTTCGCTTGCCGACATGACGGCGAAGGTGCCCCAAACGATGACGGCCTCCTGCGCTTACATCGAAAGTCTGATCGTTGGTCGCTATCTATTCGGTGCCGATCCTACTCTCGCTGATTTTTACCTTTACGCCATTTGCACCTGGCTTGAGGGCGATGGGGTGAATGTGTCTCAATTTCCCAAGCTGTCCGCATTCATCGAGGCGATGGAGGCTACTTCGGGAGTGCGTCAGGCACGTGCGGCCGGTCTTATCATTTGAGCCTGACGTTTGATCAAGCTCGCGTGAGGTAGGCTGTGCCGAGCTGATTTTCTATGTCACCTTCGGAATGAGATTTCGGAGGAACTGCCATGCACACTTTCCGATTGGCATTCGCCGCCGCATTTTTCCTTGTGTTCAATTCAGCCTCCGCCGACCCCAACTTCTGGAGGCACGAATGGCCGGAGACCGATTTCTCTGTGACGTCCATCGACAACTGGGTCGAGATCATGTCGGGTGGGCCACCGAAGGACGGTATTCCGGCGCTGGACGATCCTCAGTTAATTTTAGTCGCTGATGAAAAACGGATCGGAGACCGGGAGGCGGTGATTACGGTGGAGATCCAGGGCGAGCGCCCTCGCGCCTATCCGATCCGTTACCTGACGTGGCATGAAATCGTGAACGACGAAATCGGTGGCGTGCCCGTGGCTGTCACGTTCTGTCCCCTCTGCAATTCGGGAATCACGTTTGATCGGCGTGTGAAAGGGCGCGTCCTTAGCTTCGGCGTTTCGGGCAAACTCCGTTTCTCGGATATGGTTATGTATGATCGTGAAACTCAAAGCTGGTGGCAGCAGGCTATTGGCGAGGGGATCGTCGGAGAAATGACCGGTGTGCAACTGACTGCGCTTCCGACTTGGATGGAAAGCTGGGGTGAATATCGGGAACGCAATCCCGATGGCCTCGTGATGGCTCAACCGGCCTGGCCAAGACAATACGGAAGAAACCCTTACGTCGGTTACGACAGTTCCCGCCGTCCGTTTCTCTATAATGGTGAATTGCCGCCCCACGATATCCCAGCGTTAATGAGAGTCGTCCGGGTGGGTGATCGCGCGTGGACGCTCCAGCGCCTCATGGACGAGGGCCAGATCGTTGAAGCCGGAGTGACAATCAACTGGGCCTCAGGTCAGGCCTCGGCGCTTGATCACTATGGCATAGGCGAGGGCAGGGATGTGGGAACAGTACGCGTTCGCGATGCTTGGGGAAAAGATGTCCCGCATGATGTCATGTTCGCTTTTGCCTTCCACGCCTTCTATCCGGACGGAGAATGGATGCTGGGTAGGTAACTGCAGATCAGAAGGTCTGCCGGCAGGCCAAGTTTTGCCCTCGAAAAACGTCCACCTCGATGGGGCAGATGCCTCAGGCCCCTTGCAGCGACCTGACCCCCAGTTCCCCTTCCGCTCGCGATGCCATCGCAAGTGCCGCTGCATGAGCTGCTGCCGCAGTGGTGAAGTAGGGGATCTTGTCCATCAAGGTCACGTTCCGCATTGACCGAGAGTCCTCGATAGCCTGCGCGCCTTCCGTGGTGTTCATCACGAGGTGGACCAAACCGTCCTTCATCACGTCAACGATGGTGCGGCCTCCTTCATAGGCCTTGTTCACGACCTTCGAAGATATGCCGTTTTCAGTCAGGAATGCAGCGGTGCCACGCGTCGCGAGTATTTCCAGGCCAAGATCGTGCAAAATCCGAGCCGTCTCGATCAACTGGGGAGTCTTGTCCTCGTCCTTGATCGAGAGGAATACGGTTCCTGTCTCCGGCAGATGCGTACCTGCGCCAAGCTGTGCCTTCAGGAATGCCCGCGGGAACGATCTGTCCCAGCCCATCACCTCACCGGTCGAGCGCATCTCGGGCCCAAGCAGCGTATCGACGCCCGGGAAGCGGGCAAAGGGAAGTACCGCTTCCTTGACGCTGAACCAGGGCGTGCGGAAATCGGCCAGCGCCATCGGGTCGCCCATCGGGATCGTGACGTCGTCACTGACAGGCTGGTGCGGTGCAGCTTTCGGGAAGGCCGAGAGTTTCTCGCCTGCCATCAGACGCGCTGCGATCGATGCTATGGCTGAGTCGGTCGCCTTCGCCACGAACGGAACAGTACGGGACGCGCGCGGATTCACTTCGATCAGGTAGACTTCGTACTCACCCTTTTCGTTCGCTTTGATCGCGAACTGTACGTTCATCAGGCCAACGACGCCCAGTTCACGGGCCAATGCTTCGGACTGGTGGGTCAACTCATCAACGATCTCGGCGGAGAGCGTATGGGGAGGCAGCGAACAGGCGCTGTCACCCGAGTGCACGCCTGCCTCTTCGATATGTTCCATGATCCCGGCCACGTGAACGGTTTCGCCGTCACAGAGAGCGTCGACATCGACCTCGGTTGCGCCGGAAAGATAGGAATCGAGAAGAACAGGGCTGTCACCCGACACCACCACGGCGTCGCGGATGTATCGTCTCAGGTTGTCCATGTCGCGGACGATTTCCATTGCCCTGCCACCCAGGACATAGGATGGTCGAATTACGAGCGGAAAGCCGATGTCTTTTGCAATTTCAAGGGCTTCTTCATCAGAGTGGGCAATGCCGTTCTTCGGTTGCTTCAAACCGAGTCGGTTTACCAGATCCTGGAAACGCTCGCGGTCTTCGGCGAGGTCGATGGCGTCGGGCGTTGTGCCGAGGATCGGTATGCCGGCATCATGCAGGGCATTTGCCAGTTTCAAAGGCGTCTGGCCGCCAAACTGAACGATGACGCCATGCAGTGTGCCGTTGTCTTGTTCAACCCGTAGGATTTCCATGACGTGTTCGAACGTCAGTGGTTCGAAATAGAGACGGTCCGAAGTGTCATAATCGGTCGACACGGTCTCGGGGTTGCAGTTGACCATGATCGTCTCATAGCCGACATCCGACAGCGCGAAGCAGGCATGACAGCAGCAATAGTCGAATTCGATGCCCTGGCCGATCCTGTTGGGACCACCGCCAAGGATGACCACCTTTTTACGATCCGAAGGTCTCGCTTCGCATTCAACATCGCCCATGACGGGTTCTTCGTATGTCGAGTACATATAAGGTGTTTGCGCCTCAAATTCCGCGGCGCAGGTATCGATGCGCTTGAAGACAGCGGTAACGCCAAGGTTCTGACGTGCGCGGCGCACGTTGTCTTCAGTGCGGCCTGTCAGCTTGGCAAGACGCGCATCCGTGAAGCCCAGCATTTTCAGCTGGCGGAGACCGTTTTCGGTAACGGGAAGACCATCCCTGCGGACCACGTCTTCGGCCTCGATGATTTCGCGGACTCTGGCGAGAAACCAGGGGTCAAAACTGGTCACGGCCTGGATTTCGTCGTCTGTCAAACCATGACGCATCGCCTGAGCAATCGTTCTCAAGCGGTCGGGAGTCTGCTTGGATATAGCGGCGATGATGGCGGCCTTATCAGGGGCACCTGGGATTTCAACCTCGTCGAATCCGGTCAGGCCTGTTTCCATCGAGGCCAATGCCTTCTGCACGGATTCGTGAAATGTCCGACCGATGGCCATTGCCTCGCCTACCGATTTCATCGCGGTGGTCAGGTGGGGCTCCGATCCGGGAAATTTCTCGAAAGCGAAGCGTGGGATCTTGGTGACGACATAGTCGATCGTCGGCTCGAAGGAGGCAGGCGTGACCTTGGTAATGTCGTTGTCGAGTTCGTCGAGGGTATAGCCCACGGCGAGTTTCGCGGCGATCTTGGCGATCGGGAAGCCGGTGGCTTTGGATGCCAGAGCGGACGAGCGAGATACCCGCGGGTTCATCTCGATGACGACCATTCGTCCATCTTCAGGGTTCACGGCCCATTGAACGTTCGACCCGCCGGTCTCGACGCCTATTTCCCTCAAGACCGCGATCGAGGCCGATCGCATGATCTGATATTCCTTGTCGGTCAACGTAAGAGCCGGGGCTACGGTGATCGAGTCCCCTGTATGAACGCCCATCGGGTCAACATTTTCGATCGAGCAGACGATAATGGCGTTGTCGGCGCGGTCGCGAACGACCTCCATCTCGTATTCTTTCCAGCCCAGAAGACTTTCGTCGATCAGGATTTGCGCGACCGGACTGGCCTCCAGTCCCCGTCGGCACATCTCGAAATATTCGTCCCGATTGTATGCTACACCTCCACCGGTACCTCCGAGCGTAAACGCAGGCCGGATTATGGCTGGAAGGCCGACTTCGTCCAAGGCGGCCATAGCGGATTCGAGACCTTTCGGAACATCATAACGCCCCGAGGCGGTCTTTGGCGCAGCCACGATCGTGGCGCGAGGGTTTTCCAGGCCGATTCGATCCATGGCCTCGCGGAACAGCTTGCGGTCTTCGGCCATCTCGATGGCCTCGCGCTTTGCACCGATCATCTCGACGCCGAACTTTTCCAGGACGCCCATTTCCTCCAGCGCAAGAGAGGTGTTGAGTCCAGTCTGTCCACCCATCGTCGGCAGCAGAGCGTCAGGACGCTCTTTCTCGATGATCTTGGCCACGACTTCGGGGGTTATCGGTTCGATATACGTGGCATCCGCCAAACCCGGGTCGGTCATGATCGTGGCCGGGTTCGAGTTGACGAGGATGACGCGGTAACCTTCCTCTCGGAGCGCCTTGCAAGCCTGGGCTCCAGAATAGTCAAATTCGCAGGCCTGTCCTATCACGATGGGACCAGCGCCGATGATCATGATCGACTTGATGTCGGTTCTCTTCGGCATCCGCTCTTCCCCTCACTGACCGCAAATTGTCGTGCGTTATAGGGATAAGCGAACCGGGTGCAAGGGGGGCGTTCAGATTGATGCTCAACCTGGCTGGTTCAATGTGTCGGGTGCTCTGTTCGCAGTGCCAGAGGAAGCACGGATAAAGATCATACCTGTTGCGACGATTGCGGCGAGCGATAATAGAGCGGTGTGTTGGGGATAGAAAGTCTCGAACGGGAAGGCCTTGGCCTCCGTCAAGAGCTTTCCCATCCAGAGGTGGCTGAAGCCCAACCAGACCGGGATCGAGGCCAGTGTGGCCCAACGCCAACCAAAATTGGGGGAAAGAGCCAAAAATATCAGAAGTGGCAGGGTGTAATAGTGCATCCACGCCAAGGGCCCGAAAAACAAAGACGCAACGGATATGAGGAGCAGCCTCACCCTTGCGCGATCATCGAAGGGCATGGAAGCCGTGATCCAGATGCTGAATCCGACGGAGACCACAAGTATTGCGCGGCTGAATTGTGAAACCCATGCGGTATCCAATCCCATCCTTGGGTCCGAGCAGGGGTCGCAGGGAAGAAAAGGCACGAAAAAGTCGTGTGCCGCAGTTTCAAATGTCAGATTCAGCCCCACGATGGGCATCAGTGATTCCATCCACGACACCCCCCGAAGGAAAGCCGCGTGTGGTTCGACGCCTGCAACAGCCAGACTTATCGCAGCAGCACTCGCCGCCGTGAGCGCAGTTGCTCCCGCGGCTCGCCAGCGGCGGTCAGCCAAAAAAATCACCGCGAGAATAATTGGAGTCACCTTGATGGCGGCGGCCAGCCCCAAAAGGACACCTGCCGTCGTATCCCGACCGGCGATATACCTTTCAAATCCGAGCAGGATCAGGAAGATTACGAGCAGTTGCGGTTGCCCTAGAGAAAGCGCGGCAGCAGCTGGAATTGTGGTTTCTACAAATAGAACGGCAAAGCCAGCGAACAGAACCGGTGAAACCGGTGTCCGCATGAGCCGCCATGCGATTAAGATCGAAGCTGCCAGGCTGGCCACAAGCAATACGCGTGCCCCATTGAAAAAACTGATGGGGTCGAAGGTGCCTGTAAACGGGGCTACGGCGAAGGCCCAAAGCGGTGGATAGACGTAATGCGACCCGCTATGTCCGGTTATTCCGTGGCTTTCGAGAACACCCCGCCATGCGGGATCATTGGCTATGGCAAAGCTCTTGGCGTTGCCGCCGTACAGCATGGGCGTGTCGCCGATCCAGGCAAAATGCCCGGCGATATAGATCGCGGCCATGTCGATGGCATAACTGTCCCAATAGCGCCAGACGGTCCAAGATGCCCAGGCGACCAACAGCAGGATGGCCCCTGCCATATCTCTTGATTGGTTCTTGCCCGTCATCGTTTTCCTTGCTTGCGCAAGCGCCGTTCTACAGGGCAAAGGAGACATTTGTTGGACAGGGATTGGGCGCGCTTTCGAAACAGTCTTACAGGTGCTCACATTTTGACTTCCTCGGTCTGTATGCTCTCCCATCGCACCTAGGGGAGTTATTGCGCCTATAATTCTTACATTTGTAGGTGGTCTCGTAAGCGCACCGACCATTTACGCCCTGCGACTTTCCCGAGGCGTCCGAATTCCATTCACTCGCGGGACTCGCGAGTTGCATCATTGGTCTCTGGTTCTTTTATTTTATTATGGAAATGTGCTGGTCCATTCTGACCGCCGCTTGACTTCCTTGCTTCGAAAAGGTGTATCGGCCCGAACCTCAGATATGATGCCCCAAGGGGAAAACCATGCACGCTTTTCGCAGCCATACCTGCGCCGCACTCAATGCCTCTCATGTGGGAGAAACCGTCCGCCTCTCGGGTTGGGTCCACCGTATCCGCGACCACGGAGGTGTGCTGTTCATTGATCTTCGCGATCACTATGGCATCACGCAAGTGCTGTGCGACCCCGATAGTCCGGTGTTCAACGATGTCGAGAAGGTGCGCAGCGAGTGGTGCATCAGGATCGATGGTAATGTTAAGGCGCGAGATCCCGAGCTGGTAAACCCCAAAATCCCGACAGGCGAAGTTGAGGTTTTCATTCGCGACATGGAGGTACTTGGGGCGTCAGAAGAGTTGCCGCTCATGGTTTTCGGCGACCAGGAGTATCCCGAGGAAACCCGCCTTCGTTACCGCTTTCTTGACCTTAGGCGTGAAGCCATGCAGTCGAACATGAAGTTGCGCTCTGATGTGGTGGCTTCGATCCGGCGTCGGATGTGGGACCAGAAATTCCGGGAATACCAAACGCCGATCATCACAGCGTCGTCGCCCGAAGGCGCCCGCGACTTCCTAGTGCCTTCGCGGCTCCACCCGGGCAAGTTCTATGCGCTGCCGCAAGCTCCGCAGCAATTCAAACAGCTTCTGATGGTGTCGGGCTTTGACAAGTATTTTCAGATTGCGCCCTGCTTCCGCGACGAAGATCCTCGTGCCGACCGTTCGCCGACGGATTTCTACCAGCTCGACCTTGAGATGAGCTTCGTCACGCAGGACGATGTCTTCGAGACCGTCCAGCCCGTGATCGAGGGGATCTTCGAGGAATTCGGGGGCGGCCATAAGGTCGACAAGCTCTGGCCGAAGATCAAATATGCTGATTCCATGAAGTGGTATGGGACCGACAAGCCGGATCTTCGCAACCCGATCAAGATGCAAGACGTGTCCGACCATTTCCGGGGGTCGGGTTTCGCCATTTTCGCAAAGTTGCTCGAGCAGGAAGGCACAGAGATTCGTGCGATTCCGGCTCAGAGCGGGGGCAGCCGGAAATTCTGCGACCGGATGAACGCATTCGCCCAGAAAGAAGGCCTTCCGGGCATGGGATATATCTTCTGGCGGGAAGGCGAAGACGGTATGGAAGCTGCCGGACCCTTGGCAAAAAACATCGGACCCGAGCGTACGGAAGCCATCCGCTTGCAGCTAGGTTTGGGCAAGGGTGACGCTGCTTTCTTCCTAGGGGGCAAGCCGGAAAGCTTCGAGCGCGTGGCAGGCCTTGCCCGGAACGTGATCGGTGACGAACTGAACCTGTCTGAAAAGAACCGCTTCGCCTTCGCTTGGATCGTCGATTTCCCGATGTATGAGAAGGACGACGAAGGCGGAATTGATTTCAGCCACAACCCGTTTTCGATGCCGCAGGGTGGGATGGACGCGCTTAAGGGCGATCCTCTTCAGGTTCTCGGTTATCAGTACGACCTCGCCTGCAACGGCTATGAACTGGTGTCGGGCGCGATCCGGAACCACAAACCTGAAATTATGTTCAAGGCGTTCGAGATTGCCGGTTACGGCGAGGATGAGGTGCGGAAGCGCTTCGGTGGAATGGTCAACGCTTTCAGATACGGCGCTCCACCACACGGGGGGTGCGCGCTTGGAATCGATCGCGTGGTGATGCTGCTGGCTGACGAGGCGAACATTCGTGAAGTCATGCTGTTCCCGATGAACCAGCGGGCCGAGGATCTGATGATGGGCGCGCCCTCCGAGCCAACCAACGAGCAGCTTCGCGAATTGCGGCTGCGTGTTCTACCACCTGAGGCCTGAATTACAGTCAGGCGTTGATTTTTCCCGTGGTTTGTCGACGCCGCACCAGCCGGCAGGCTTGCCGCGGGCGGTGTGAAACATCTTGATTGACAGGACAATGCCATGGGCTTCAGCCTTGTGACGCAATGAGCCTTACCGACTGGTCTCCTCCGCCATTGCCGTCCCGGTCTCCGATCCGGGGTCGCTACGCGACGCTTGAACCGCTCGCGCGCGCCCATGTGCGCGGGCTTCGCGCGGCGCATGGCGAGACCGGTGCTGACGCAATGTGGACATACCTTCCGGTCGGGCCATTCGAAGATGCCGGCTATGCCAACTGGGTCGAGTCAAACCGCATCCTGCACGATCCTCTACATTTTGCCGTCCGAATGGGAGATGGCCGCCTTGGCGGAACATTGTCTCTCATGCGCATTCACCCTTCCGCCGGGACGATCGAAACGGGCTGGCTGACATTTGCGCCTCGGCTGCAAAAGACACGCGAAGCGACGGAAGCGGTCTATCTTCTGATGCACTGGTCATTCCAGGCCGGCTACCGTCGTTTCGAATGGAAATGCGACGCCGCAAACACCGCCTCTCGCCGCGCTGCGCAGCGCTTCGGACTTTCGTACGAAGGCATCTTTCGGCAGGCGGCCGTTGTAAAGGGACGGAACCGGGATACGGCATGGTTCGCGGCAATTGACGGCGAATGGCCCGCGCTTCGTGATGCCTTCGAGCGTTGGCTGGACCCGGCAAATTTCGATGTTGATGGCAATCAGATTGAACGGTTATCCGACCTGACTGCACCGATCCTGGTCGCCAAGGACCCGGGACTCTAGAGCAAGACTGTCGCGGGCTTGATCGTCGAGAAGTCCCAGGAATGGAACGATCGGTGGAGGCCGGCAACTGCAGAAGTCTGAAGCTTGCTGAAAATACAGTCGGCGGCTAACACATCAATCATGCTTGATACGCTGAAAGAAGCCGGATTCGACATCCTCACCCGGAATCACGCTTCGGCAATTCTTGCCTATGATTTCCCGCGTGAACTCGAACTGCTTACTCGCGTACTTTCCGAATTTCGAATTCCACTGACTGAGGTTGTCATGGGGGGCGGGGGAGAAGCAGGGTTAACGCAACGCTTGCGGCATGAACTGTCGGACCTAAATTGGCGAAAACACAAGTTTTCCGTGCAGACCATTGTCGATGGGCGGGAGCGAGCGGGCGTCAGCCACGAGGTTGATCACGTCAAGTTCGCCGAGAAGGGGGCCTTGGCCCTGGAAATCGAGTGGAACAACAAGGATCCCTTCTTTGACCGCGACCTCGAAAACTTCCAGAGGCTGCACGCTCTCTCTGCTATAAGCCTTGGGATCATCGTGACCCGTGGCGCGTCAATGCAGGACAGTTTCCTGACGCACATCACGAACTGGATGAAGAGCAACGGATTGACTTCCGAGGATGACCTTGACCGGCTGGGTATAGGTGCGCGCACTCATGCGCAACAAAAGGCCGTCGCCGACCAGGTTGCTCGCGGTACACCGTTTGACGAAGCGTTTGCGCGCAAGTTCGTCGCCGACAAATTCGGTCAGGCCACCACGCATTGGGCAAAGCTGGAAGACCGGGTCTTGCGCGGCGTAGGTAATCCTTGTCCACTTCTTTTGATCGGTCTTCCGGCTTCTATCCTGACAGACTAGGCCTGCATTGGGTGCAAGTGCACCACAGTACCCATGGGAACGCGATTATAAAGGTCAATCGCGTAGTCGTTGATCAGCCGGGCACAGCCATTCGAGACCCGAGTGCGGATCGTTCTCGGTGCGTTAGTCCCGTGAATGCGCAACATGCTATCGCCTCCATTCGGATGGAACAGATAGAGCGCGCGGGCACCCAGCGGATTGTTCGGGCCGCCCGGCATCGCCTTCTCTTCCCATTGAGCATACTGCGGATTGCGCTGGATCATCTCGGCCGTGGGTTTCCAGGTCGGCCATTCCTTCTTTGCCCGGATCACGTAAGTTCCCGGTTCCCAAAGGTGGCGCTGGGCGACCCCAACCGGATAGTAGATTGCGCGGCCGTCCTCGAGCGTGAGGTAGAGCGCGAAGTGATCCGGATAGACATAGATATGGTTGGCTGGCGTGCCTTTTTTGACGCGTACAACGCGGGCCTTGAATGGATCGATTTCATCGTCCTTGCTTTGGGCAGCAAGTCCTGGATTGGCAGCAAATGTAGCAGCCGCCGCTCCGCCGAGTAGAAGTTCACGGCGTTTGAGCATTGGTATAAACCTCGTCAACACAATTTCCCCAGAGGCCAAATTACCATCAGGTTGTGCGTGGGTCAGGGCATTCGCGTGGAATTTGCGGGGAAATTTTCGGGACTGTCGCTTGATTGCCTCTTCAATTGGAGACTTTTCACCCGAGATTATTCTGCCGCCACCCCAGAATTATAGCTGTAGGTTTTCCAGTCGGGCTTGTAGTCCGCATCTGCCTGATTGCCCCAAACAGTCCAGCCTTTTCTAACGCCGCGACCGAACAATTCAAGGTAGGGGCCCCAGGAACAATCCTCGATGAGCCCGTACTGCTCGTCCGGTTTGCGGGAATGTTCACGCTTGCGGGACTGGATCATGTTGACCTGGCGACGACCAGGCGCCTCGGTTCTCGCGTTCTTGCCGCGTGTGCCGAACAAAAGAATTTCGGTCACGTTCCGAAAGTAAAAGCCGACGCCGCGGCCATCCGAACCACCATCCTTCCGGACCTTGTGCCAGATGATGTTCGACTTGTATTCAAAGCCCCAGGCAGTGAGCACCTGCAGGCCTTCGGGCAATAATGCATTCGGCACCCAAAGGTAACAATGCGCGCGCTCTTCAAGGTGGTCGACGACGGGCAGCGCGCATATGTCTTTCAGTTCCATCGTGGGATAACGTGCCAGCCGCTTGTGCTCGGGCGCGACCTTGCCGGTCCGGTTGACGAATCTCCAAGGAGGGTCGGCAAGAACGCAGCCAAACCGGTCTGCGCCAAGAAAATTCTCAAGGTCTTGCGATGCGTCCTGCCCCATATCCAACATGATGGTCTTTCCGGCTCTCCTTGGCCAGTGGAACAATATAGGAACGCGGTGTTCGCGACAACCTTGTTTCAGCGGCCTGTCATACTTCCATGAGCGCACCGATCCTGTTCTGTATTTCAGTTGCGATCCGTCTTGGTGTAGTGAAGCCCGCCTGTCCGTTTCGCAATGACGCCACCGAATCTCCGAGTTCGGCCAACATTTTGTCACCCGCTGCCGAGGCAAGGCTTTTCAGGAACGCCGCAAGATAGTTCAAGGTGCGGGCGTCCGGATCCGTTGTCAGAAGATCGACTGCCAGAGAGAGGTCATCCTTCATTGCGATGGGGTCCGGCTTAACATGGTCTTCGACCGGAATTGCAACGCGCTTCGGTCGTGTTTCGGCGGGCAAGAGCCCCAGGAGTGTGGTTTGAAACGCAGATATCGATGTCAGCGGTTTCGGCAGGAAAATATGGGCTCCTGCATCCATCGCAGCCTCTGCCTGAGTCTCGTCCCCAGAAGTCGCGATCAGGCCCTCGATCCGTGGATCCGCGCGGGACAACTGCGATATCAGCGAAAGGCCAGAGCCATCCGGCAATCCAAGATCCACAATCGCGACGCGTGGTCGATATGCGCATAGATGCTTTGTGGCCGAAGCCAGGCTCTCCGCTCTTCGAATGCGTGCTCCTGACCTTTGGCAAATCAAGCGAACTGCGTCGCAGGCAAACCGGCTGTCCTCGACAACCAGGATCATCACGCCAAGCAGCGGTCTATCAGCCGTTGGGGGCCTCTGCATCAGCAGGTCTTCAAGTGTCTCCGGCATCCGGCTCTCCATTCTAGATTCGTGCCAGTTTGGAAGAGCAATGGCTAATGGACCGTTAAGCGTGTCGCCGCGCTGCGGCGGCGTGTCTCTTGTCGGGACGGAAACGCAAGCCCATAACCTCTCTCAAGAAATGAAGGGGAAGAACCATGATCGGACGCCTTAACCATGTTGCTATTGCCGTGCCTGATCTGGCGGCAGCAGCTGATCAATATCGCGAAACGCTAGGAGCGAATGTCGGCGCCCCGCAGGATGAGCCGGATCACGGCGTGACCGTTATTTTCATCGAACTTCCAAATACCAAGATCGAGTTGCTCTATCCGCTGGGTGACAACTCTCCGATCAAGGGATTTCTTGAGAAGAACCCGTCTGGAGGGATTCACCACATCTGTTACGAGGTGGACGATATCGATGCATCGGCCCGGAAGCTGACGGATAAGGGCGCACGTGTCCTCGGTGACGGAAAGCCAAAGATCGGTGCGCATGGCAAACCAGTTCTTTTCCTGCATCCGAAGGATTTCAACGGCACGCTTATTGAACTGGAGCAGGTATGAATGTCGTTTCAGCCTTGGTCTTGCTGGCCGTCATTTGGTTCCTGACGCTCTTCATCGTCATACCTATCCGGCTTGAGACACAAGGGGACATTGGTGAACGGGTGGAAGGGACGCATGCCGGCTCTCCTTCGTCATCCTTCTCGATGAAGCGCAAGATCAGGATTACCACGCTGGTCGCTCTTCCGATCTGGCTCGCAGTTAGTGCGGTGATCATCTGGGGCGGCATCGGTGTGCGCGACATAGATTTCTTCGGGCGCATGGGGCCTCCGAGCGAGCAGAATTGATTGCTCGTCGCTTCAGACCTTGCAGGCGGTTCGACACACTCCATCTTCTTTAGGGATGAAAACTTGGATGTCGAAACGCCTGCTGTGGATTCTGATTTTTGGGCTTGCCGTTAACGCTAGTCCAATAGGGAGCCACGCTCAGACTCCTTTGGCGAGGGACGCGGCTGCCTCGCTATACCAAGAGTTGCTCAACATCGGGCGTGATGCCGACTTTCCTTCGTTGTCCGGACCTTGGCGACTTTCGCTGCCGGAGGATCATGGCGCACACCCTGCAGCGCATATCGAGTCATGGGGGATCGTAGCCCATCTTCGCACCGAAGAGGGCGAGTTGGTAAACCTACAGTTCTCACTGGCGCGACTTGGGCTGCGTTCGCCGGACGCGGCTCTGGGACAGTTCGATCTGCGAGAACTCTATCGCGCCCATATAGTCGCCGTGATGACGCAGAGCGGAGCCAGATGGGCCGATGAGCGGTTTTCCAGAGGTCTGGGTGCCGCAGGAGATGACGGAGCATCGGGAGTTGTCTGGATAGATGATTGGCGCTTGTCTTCAAGTGGCAAAGCCGAAATCGACCTTGAGATTTTTTCTGCAGGCGAGGCTATAAGTCTTCGCTTTCACGAAGGAAAATCTCCAATTCAACAGGCGGCGGATGGCAAGGTTCCATTCCGCGGTTTTGCCTTGCCCCGAATGAGCGTTGAAGGTCGGATCGGTAGTAATACCGTGACCGGGACTGCCTGGCTTGACCGGCTTTGGGGCGACGTTCCCATGCCGGGAGGTCCGATTGCTTACGACCGTGTGATCCTTCACCTGGATGACGGTTTCGACATTGGCCTTGTCAGAACCCGCCGGCAGGATGGGGGAGGGATCGCGACTCTTGATGGCGTCGTCGTCGACGGATCAGGTACAGTGTCGGCAATAAGCGATGAGACGATCGAGATGACGGCCGTCAAGGCATGGCAAAGCGAAAAGGCCGGCGAGGCCTATCCAGTTGGCTGGCGAATTGCCGGTGCCGGACTTGATCTGGACGTGTCGCCAATCCAAGAAAACCAGCGTCACACATTTGCCAGCCCAGTTTGGTTGGGAGGAGTTCGCGTCGAAGGGACCCGCAACGGTCAGCCTGTATCCGGCGTAGGGTCGCTGCAACTCTCGGGCTACGAGGAATGATCTCTGCGATCAGATTTTTGTCTTCTGTGGCAGTCATCTTCGCTCTTGCCGGATGCTACGACGACGAGAACGACCATCGTTCGACTGTCGGTCAGGTGCCAATGACGCCCCAGACTTCGGGTGACCCTGAACGAGGCTACCATGCGCTGTTGAATGCGCCTTACGTTTCCTGCGGCATTCCTCTGGATGCTTTTGTCCGCCTTGCGCCGGATGCCCCAACTGAGCCACTCGCGGGTCGTACCGGCCGAAATGCCGAACTGCCGTATGCTGCCACGTCGGTTGTAAACGAAGATGGCGTCGAGGTCGTCGCGTCAAACTGCCTGACATGCCATGCTGCCGAGATAGATGGCGAACTGATCATTGGCCTTGGCAACGAGTTTGCCGATTTCACCAGCGACCCTCGCCGTCTGGCGCTGCGCGCGGGCGCTTTTGTCAGCGGTGCGGCTGAAACGCGTGCGTGGGAAACCTGGGCTGACAGGGTCGAAGGCATTGGTCCCTATATCCAGACGAAGACTATAGGCGTTAATCCCGCGACGAATCTGACTTGGGCCCTGATGGCCCATCTCGATCCCGAGACGTTGAAGTGGTCCAAGACGCCTGTCATCGACCCGCCGCCGGTTGATCCACTTCCGATCAGTGTGCCTCCCTGGTGGACGTTGTCGAAGAAGAACGCGATGTTCTATACGACCATCGCGCGAGGTGATCATTCACGTTACATGCTGCTGGCATCAATGCTTTGCATCGACGGGACAGGCGATGTGGAAGAGGTCCTGGATTACGCGCCGGACATACGCGCTTACATCGCCTCGCTCGACGCACCGGAATGGCCCTGGGATGCCGATGAACTCCTTGTTGAGCAGGGCGAGGCCATTTTCAACGACGTCTGTGCAGAGTGCCACGGTACCTACGGCGAGGAAGAGACCTATCCCAACCGGGTATATCCTCTTGGAAAGATCGGCACCGATCCGGCTTACGCGATAGAGCAGACCAACGGTGATCGCGACAGGTTCTACGATTGGGTCGAGCGTTCGCCATATGGAGACGAATACTCCGCCGCGCCGGCTCCAGGTTACATTGCGCCGCCTTTGGACGGTGTGTGGGCGACAGCACCCTATCTTCACAATGGCTCGGTGCCTTCGATTGCCGCGCTTTTGAGCCCCGAGGCGCGCCCAAAATTCTGGCGCCATCGTCTGCCACGAACTTATGTCCGGGAGGGCATGGGCTGGGCTTACGACGCCCTCGAAAAGGGACAGTTGGAAGAGCCCGATCCGAGCGCACGGCGACGCATATACGACACGACATTCCGGGGGTACGACAACCGGGGCCACAGCTTCGGTAGCGAGTTGCCTGCCGCAGAGAAGACGGCACTGATCGAGTACCTGAAGACTTTGTAGGACATGCCGTTTCCTCCGGGGTAGGTCGTGTTTCGTGCGAGACGGTAGCGACAAGGTCAGCGTCATCCGGCGTGTCCGAGGGCGGCGGATTCGATAGTCTCCTTCCAGCACGGCTTGCTGAAAGCGCCAACGGCGAACAACGCATTGCGCCAGCTTGTCGTCTTTCCCCGAGACAGCTAGCGTCATTTCACGAAAACGCGCTGTCTGACTTCAAGCTGCCGCATGTGGTACGAGGGACCGATACGCGCGACCTTACGGTTTCGCTGGAACATGGAGATGATCTCAGGCTTTCTGAGATGAGAGAGTGAAAAACAAGGCCTTGCAAAACTGAGGCTGAGCATGCTGGAAATCCTTGCCGACCGTACCTATCGACACCTTTTCCTTGCCCAGGTGGTCGCTTTGCTTGGGACCGGCCTCGCGACCGTGGCGCTTGGGCTTCTCGCCTATGATCTGGCTGGCGGCAACGCGTCGATGGTCTTGGGGGCGGTCTTCACCATCAAAATGGTTGCCTATGTTGGCATTGCCCCCTTGGCCGGAGCGTTTGCTGACAGGGTCCCGCGACGCGCGTTTCTCGTGATGCTGGATCTGGTCCGTGCTGGTGCCGCTCTATGTTTGCCGTTTGTCTCGGAAGTCTGGCACGTTTATGTCCTGATCTTCCTGCTTCAATCGGCGTCAGCCGCTTTCACGCCGACGTTTCAGGCGACAATTCCTGACGTTCTTCCCGAGGAGGCGCGCTATACCCGTGCGCTTTCGTTGTCGCGACTGGCATACGACCTCGAAAACATAGTCAGTCCGACGCTGGCAGGTTTGCTTCTGGTGGTATTAAGTTACAACGCACTTTTCTTTGGAACCGTTGCGGGTTTCGTCGGTTCGGCATTGCTTGTCGTCTCGGTCATTCTGCCAAGTCCGAAGTCGTCAAAACCCCGGGGCATCTACGACAGGACTACACGCGGAATTCGCATCTACCTGGCCACGCCTCGTTTGCGCGGCCTGCTGGCTCTCAATCTTGCTGCGGCGTCGGCGGGAGCGATGGTGCTGGTCAATTCCGTGGTTCTCGTGCGAGGGATGCTTGATCTTGGGGAAAGCTCTCTCGCCTGGACGATGTTTGCGTTCGGGGCGGGGTCGATGCTTGCTGCGATGGCTCTGCCTCGACTTCTGGACAGGGTTAGGGACCGCCCTGTGATGATCGTAGGAGCGTCATTGATGGTCGTGGCGCTTCTGGGCCTTGCCGGTGAAATCGCGGCGCTTGGTGTCGGCTGGAACGCGCTGCTCGTTGCTTGGGTTTTGGTGGGGCTGGGATACTCGGCGGTGCTTACGCCGTCGGGACGGCTTTTGAGGCGCTCGGCTCATACGGCGGACCGGCCTGCGCTTTTCGCCGCGCAGTTTGCGCTTAGCCATGCATGCTGGCTGTTCACCTATCCGATTTCTGGCTGGTTGATGACCCGTTTCGGGCCAGTCATTGCGCTTCTGACGCTGGCAGTTTTGGCCGGCTGCGGAATTTTGATCGCGCTGACTCTTTGGCCCAGGGAAGATCCCGATACCGTTGAACATACCCACGACAATTTGCCGAGCGACCATCCTCACCTGCAAGGCGGTCGAAATCACGCGCATCCTCTTGTCATAGACGAGGAGCATCCGCGCTGGGGGTCGAAGTTCTGATGCCGATGCGGCGCGAGGAACCGCGAGGGAGTAGGAGGTTGCGTTTAGCTCCGACCGGAATGATCCGCGTCAGACGGCGACTGCGTGGCGGGCCTTATTTGCCGACAGGTATTCGTCGAATGCAGATGCCACGACCCGTACCAGAGGTTTGCCCGCTTCTGTCAGACTAAGGCGGCCAGCGACGAAATCGATCAGTCCTTCGCGCATGAGATCCGTCAGGACACCGGCGGAGGAAGCATACCACCTTTCTGGCGCTCCGAATTTTTTCGCGGCCGCGTGCAGGTCAACCTTCCCGAGGCACATCAGCGCTTCGATCACATGTCCGCGCAACGCGTCTTGTCCGATCAAAGCCCGCCCCCTGGCAATCGGAAGTCGGCCTTCCTCGACGTTGCGTGCCCAAGCCCCGGTTTCGCTGATGTTCTGGGTGAAGCCCTCGGGCGTTCGACTGATCGATGTCGCGCCAATGCCGAGCAATGCCTGGGCATTATCTGTTGTATATCCCTGGAAATTGCGTCGCAGCGTGCCTTCGGCAAGAGCGATCGCCATATCGTCCTCGGGCAAGGCGAAATGGTCCAGCCCGATGGCCACATAGCCTGCGCGCTGAAGCGCTTCCGCGGCTGCGGACGCCTGGTCAACGCGACCGGCGCTGCGCGGCAAGGAGGCCGCGTCGATCATGCGTTGTTTCTTGGCCATCCACGGCACATGGGCATAGCCGAACAGGGCGATACGATTGGGACGCATTTCGGCGCAAATATCGATGGTGTCGAGCAGCGTTTCGGTGGTCTGGTACGGGAGCCCATAGATCAGGTCGAAGTTTATCCCCGAAATGCCGGCTGCCCGGAGATCGTCGACCGCGGATTTTACCATATCGGGCGGCTGGATGCGGTTGATGGCAGCCTGTACCTTGGGATCGAATTCCTGGACCCCAAAACTGGCACGTGTGAAGCCGAGCGCCCCAATGCGCTCAATCATCGATTTCGCAAGCGTTCGCGGATCGCATTCAACCGCCAGTTCCGCGTCTTCAGCGATGTCGAAGCGTTCCCGGATCGCAGTCATCGTGGCCTCGAAATCATCCGGATCGAGAACCGTCGGAGTTCCGCCACCCCAATGCAGATGCGACACTTGCATGCGATCCGGCAGGGTATCGGCAAGTGTGACGACCTCTCGCTTCAGGGTTTCCGTGTACTCCTTAAGCGGTGCCCTTTTCGACGCAAGCTTCATGTTGCAGCCGCAGTACCAGCAAATCTGTCGGCAGAAAGGTACGTGCAGGTACAGCGAAACCGGAAGCTCTGGATCGAGCCGTGTCAGCCAGCTCTGGTAGATGTCGGCGTTCACAGCATCGGAAAAATGAGGTGCCGTTGGGTAACTCGTATATCTGGGAACACTCTGCTCGGCATAGCGTTGGAAGGCTTGGGAGGTCATCTTCTTGTTGTTTCCATTAGCTCAGGTCGATCACGAATTGACAGGCCTTGTCGGTATCGCGGCAGCACGTGAGGTGGCGCACCTTCGCATCACGATGCACCAAACGCCTGAACAGGCGCTCAAATACGGCCACATGCCAAGCACAGTTGGGTAATGCGAGCGGATTTTCCCTGATCGAGATCAAATGGGCAGGGTCGCGCGACACTTCGCAGATGCCGGATCCGGCAAAAGTCCATGCGTTTCGGTGGATTGCGTTCATCAAGAGGCTGGCTGCGACGGACCTTGGCACGATATGAAAGCTTGCCTTTGCGATCCAAGGGATGCGGTGAGCGATCACGTAATCGGCAGTCTTTCGTCCGGCGGATGAAGCGATCGTGCTGGCCATCTCGTCGGGGAAATGATCCCAAAGCGCGCGCATCAGCCGAGCTGGTATGCGCTGATCGATCATTTCGCCAGGAGGCGTGTCGAAAAGCGACTCGAGACCTTGGTATGAAAAGAATGATCTGGCCTCCTGTTGCCCAATCATTTCTTCAAGGGCAGCAGCGAGTTGAACGACTGCGTTCGGACCAACGAGGCCAGGAGGGTCGAGGACAGATGTCCCGTCCATGACCTATTCACCCGGAATCGTTGTTTCGGCCGGAAGCTGGAAGTCGCCGGCGCCGCAGGCCTTGACGTTGGCTGCTTCGCGCCTTGCGCGGGCTCTGGCGGCACGGTCGGCCGCCGCTTCCCAATCGTCCATCTGTGCCGGGGCGATAGTGCGGCTGCGATCGAAGTTGAAGTTGACGCCCTTCTTGGATTGAGGTCCCCAGTAGTTGGCCTTGCCCAAATCATAGAACTTGCGCTGGAAGCCTGCCTTCATGAAGGCTTTGAGACATCCGAGAAGATACCTGCGCCGGAACCCGGTGCCGCGCCAGGGGTAATAAAATAGCGCCTTGCGCATGTAGAACCGGCGATAATTGTGCATGACCCGATCCAGCAGGGTCGCGCGGTCCATCGCGTCGGGCGACATGATCGGAGTGACGAAATTGTATTTCGAGAAATCAAAGACTTCGACCTTGTCCTTGATCTCGGCAAAAAGCGGTGTGAAGGGCCAGGGCGTGTACATGGCCCAGTTGGCCAGATCGGGCTGCCAATCCCACGCCATTTGGAAGGTTTCTTCCAGCGTCTCGGGCGTCTCGTTGTCGAGTCCCACGATGAACTGTGCTTCGACGAAGATATCGGCCTCGCGCAGGAGGCGGATCGCCTCCTTGTTCTCTTCGACCTTGGTTTCCTTGTTGAATTGATCGAGTTTCAACTGCGCTGCCGCCTCGGTGCCGAGGGAGACGTGCACCAGTCCGGCCTCGCGGTAGAACTTGAGCAACTCGCGGTCGCGGTAGATATCGGTCACGCGGGTGTTGATGCCCCATTTGACCTTTTCGTTCAGGCCGCGGTCGATCAATTCCTGGCAGAAAGCGATGAATTTTTTGCGGTTTATCGTCGGCTCCTCGTCGGCGAGGATGAAGAAGCCAATGTCGTGCTCGTTCACCAGCGTCTCTATTTCGTCGGCCACCTTCTTGGGGTCGCGCACCCGGTAATCGCGCCAGAATTTCCACTGTGAACAGAAGGAGCAAGTGAAGGGGCAACCGCGCGCCATGTTCGGGATCGCAACGCGAACGCCAAGCGGCACATAGATGTATTTCGACCATTCCAGAAGCGACCAGTCGGGGTTGATCGCGTCCAGGTCCTTGACGGTGGAGGCGGCCTGCGTGGCCATGATCTCGTCGCCGTCACGGAAGGCCAGCCCCTTGATCTTCTTCCTGTTTGCTGGCCAGTCGCCGGCCGCGATGGTCCGGATCAACTCGCGGAAGATCTCCTCCCCCTCGCCGCGAACGATGACGTCGATCCAGGGTGCTTCGGAAAGGACCTGTTTGTACATGAAGGTCGCGTGGATGCCGCCGAGAACACGGACTGCGTTGGGGACTTCCTCCGAGGCGATCTTGAGGACATCTTCCGCCTTGTAGATGGAGGGTGTGATGGCGGTAGTGCCTACGACATCCGGTTGTAATTGCTTCAGTTTTTGCCTCAGTTCCTCGTCGGGAAGGTCGTTGGTCATCGCGTCGATGAAGTGGATGTCATCAAAGCCCGCATCCTTGAGGTGCCCGGCCAGATAGGCGACCCAGGCGGGGGGCCAGTTGCCTGCGATTTCTGCGCCACCCGAGTGGTAATTTGGATGGATCAATGCAATGCGCATGGCGCTCCCCCGATCTGTGTCAATTTAATCTGACAGCTTGACTGTCATTTCAAATTGACACAGATCAAATTTCGGTCGGGGAGCGGCGGAATCCTTATCAGGTTCGAGCTGCTTCGAAAGCGGACCAGGCCTCTTCGAAAGCGTCAAAATCGAAGCCGGGGCGCCGTGCCGGTTCCAGAACCAGCTTTTCGGTCGCGAGCAGTTTCCTGATCGCGGTTTCCAGACCATCCACGACCTCGGGTGGAATGACCAGCGCGCCATGCCGGTCAGCATGAATAAGATCGCCGTCCCGGACTGTAAGGCCGAAGATGGACACAGTTGCTCCGATCTCGGTCACATGCACGAAGGCATGGCTTGGGCCGATCGAGCCTGCAACCACCGGAAACCCGTCCGGCAGGTCGCCCAGATCGCGCATGACGCCGTTGGTCAGCGCGCCAGACAACCCGAAGCCCTTGTGGACTGTCGTGTTTATCTCACCCCAGAACGCCCCAATGCAGTTGGGAAAATCCATATCTTCGACAACGGCGATTGCGGGGCGAGGGCCTGAGGACATGTGCCGATAGTAGTCCATGCGGCGTTGACGAATGGTTTCCAATGGGTCCGCGGGCGGATGGGTCGCAGCGATGCGCGCGGTTCTGGCAAAACCGACCATTGCCGGACCATCCGGGACGGAAGACAGCATCGTGCCGCGCGTGAAGTTCGAAAAACCTCGCCTGCCCTCTGCCACTTCGATGGCGTTGCAGACAGTGGGCGTATCGACCTTGCGGAGCAGGGTGAGCAGGGTGTCGTTCATGTTTCCTCCAGCCAGCGGGCAAGCGCCGCGGTCGTTTGATCGGGTTGTTCGAGTGTTGGCATATGCCCCGCGTTTTCAATGACTTCCAGCGTGGCGCGCGGGATCAGCCGTGCCATGAGTTCGTGCCGTTCGACCGGACACAGACGGTCCTGCCGACCACACAGGATCAGGGTCGGGACGTCGATCTTTCGCAGGGTGTCTTCCTGGCTAGCGCGGTCGCGAAGCGCCAGCGCCTGTGCCTCGAAGACTTCGGGACCGGCCGCGCGCGCCATATCGAGGCAGAGGTCCAGAAGGACCGGTTTCGCCGGGCTGTCGACAAGGTAGGCCGGCTTCAGTTCCTCCTGCATCACCTGGTCCAGTTTGCCGGCCTTCACGTCCGCGATCTGCCGGTTGCGGATGTCGAAGTTCTCAGGCGCGTCGGCGAAGGGCGTGGTGTCCATCAGGGCCAATCGTTCGATCCGTTCGGGAGCTTGCGAATAGACTTCCATCGCGATGATGCCGCCCATCGAGAGGCCGCCAAGCGAGAAACGGGGAGGGGCGGCAGCGAGCAGGTTCTGCGCCATCGCGGGAATACTCTTACCGGAAGGCATAGGCGAAAGGACCTGCCGTTCGCGTCCGAAACGCGTGATCTGTGGCCCGAAAAGCCGTCCGTCGCACATGAAGCCCGGGATCAGGACAAGGGGTGTCATCCCACCAGCGCGGCGCCTTCGGCCAGCGTCTTCAGCTTGGCGTAGGCGATGTCGGGATCGACGGCGCCGAAGCCCGCGAAGGTGCCGAAGCCGCAATCGCTGCCGGCGATCACGCGGTCCGGGCCTACGATTTCCGTAAATCTTTCAATGCGTTGCTTCACGAGCTCCGGATGTTCTACAAAGTTGGTCGTCGTGTCTACAACGCCCGGGACCAGAACCTTATCATTCGGTATATCGCCCGCACGGTCGCGGAACACTGTCCATTCGTGGCCGTGGCGGGGGTTCGACGTCTCGAACAGCACATAACGGGCCTTGGCCGACATCAGCGTTTCGAACATCTTCGACATCGGAATGTCGCAGACATGGGGCCCTTCGTAATTGCCCCAGCAGATATGGACGCGCACCTTTTCAGCGGGCACGTTGGAGAGCGCGTGATTCAGGGCCTCGACATGAGATTGGGCGACCTTGACGAACTCATCATCCGACAGATCGGTGAACAACATGTGACGCGAGAGGGCGAGGTCGGGGCAGTCGAGTTGCAGATCGAGCCCGGACGCGACGATCGTCTCGTATTCCGCCTTCATCGCATCGGCCAGTGCAGCCAGGTAGGCGTCGCGGGTCGGGTAGAAATCATTCTGCAAAAACAGGGAGATGACGCCCGGACTTGCAGCGTTCATGAAGCCGCGTTCGATCCCGTTTGCGGTCATCGCTGCCTTTAGGTTGGCGATATCCTTTTCCAGTTCACCCTGGCCCTTGGAGCGCACTTCGCCCACGCACATCGGACGAGCGTATTTGGGTGTGCCGCCGTCATTTGCCAGTCTTTCCAGGAACTTGGGGAAGAGTTTTAAATCGGCTGGCGCGTTCCGGGGGCTGTCGCCGTCGAAGCCGGTGTAGCGATCCTTGACGTAGGTGGCGTAGCTGATCTTGGAGGTTTCGCCGTCGGAGACGATATCGATGCCGGCATCCTTTTGTTTTTTAACGGTTTCCGCCACGGCTTCGGTCATTGTCTCATCGAATTCCGCCTGGGAGTAGGGTGTGTTCCGCTCGCGGGCGAAGATGAAATCGACGACTTTCTGGCTGCGCGGAAGCGATCCGACATGAGTGGTGAGGATGCGTGTCATGGTGTGATTTTCCTTGTCGGCAAAGCGTCGGCGAAGCGTCGGCAAAACGTATGGCAAGGGCGCGCGCCGGCGTCAGTTTTCGTCAACCTGTCCATGTCGCGCCTGCAGGATCGCTGGTCGCGACGATATGGTAGAGCGCGGCCTCACCCGTCATCGAAGGCACCGCGGCGTGGTCGAGGTTCTCGGGCACGCTCATCGTGTCGCCGGGGGCGAGAACCGTCTCTCCGCCTTCCCAAGTCACGCGCCAGTGCCCCTTGACCGGCATCAGAACCGAGGGGCGATCGTGGCGGTGCATCTTGTCGGTCGCGGACCCGCGCGTGACGAGATCAACCTCGAAGCCGGGCTTGTCGCGGATGATGCCGGTCTCGCCGATGACCTTGACAGGAGACTTTCCGGCGATGGCCACCATGTCCCAATAGCGCCGGACATAGCCGCCGATCACCTGCATCGGCGTCGGCTCGGGAAAGGCATTCGCCTCGTCCTCGGTCAGTTTCGGCATGGGGTTGACGCCGTCGGGCAGGGCTTCGCCCTTCTTGGTGTCGTAGAGCTTGCCGGTCTCGGCCAGGACCAGTCCGTGGTCTTTCGCGTCTTCGATCACCTGGGGCGCCCAAATCACCCCGCCGCCGGCGTCGTCGCCGCCCAGGATCGCCATGATCATCCCGTAATCCTCGCCGATGTTCTCGAAGCCACGGAAGATGCCGGTCGGAATGTTGAAGATATCGCCGGGTTCCATCACCACTTCTCCCGCGTCGCCCCAGCGGCCCCAGAAAAACCGCCAGCGGCCAGAAAGGACGAAGAACACCTCGGCCGTGCGGTGGCTGTGCAGCGAGTTCCGGCATTTCGGCGGCTGGCCCGCCGCGCCGATGTTGAAGCCGTGCGGGATCGTGATGTGCACATGCTGGTCGGGGCTTTCCGAGACGCCGCCGCCGATAATGGTGAAATTCTCCTTCTGGTTCGAACCAGGCGTATGGGCGTCAATGAAGGCCGTCTTGCAGGGTTTCAACTCGCCATAGCGAACGATGCGGGCGGCCATTTCTTGGGGGGTCATGTCTCACCTGTGTGAAGGAGGATTTGTTTCCAGATCGCGGTTTCGTCGATCAGGGCGTATTCGCGCCGGATGAGGGGCTGGCCCGTCACCAGCGCGCCAAACTCGGCATGGGCCATGCCCATGACATGTACATACGCACCGGTCGGCGGGCCGAAGGGGCCGGGGCCGTCGTGGGTGCCGTCGAGCGACCAGCGGATCGCGGCGCGGGGTGGCATCAGCGGGTCGTCGCGGCCGATCCGGTGATGGATGGTGAAGCGAGCCGAGGGGAATGCCTGCCGGAGGCCGTTCCAGAACATTAGCGGGCCTTCGCGCCCATGGGTCGTCAATCCACCGGCGTATTCGCCATGGATCGCGCGGTCATAGGCTGCGTCGGCGTCCTTGCCCTCCATCAGGGCGGCGAGGGCGTCGGCGTAGCGCAGGCCCCATTCGTTATCGTTGCCGTGTCCCGTATACGGGCCGGACTTGTCGGCAGCCGGGGTGAAAGGGCGGCTGCTGGCGTTGTGACCGCCCTCGCGGACGATCTGGGCGCGGGTGAACTCGCGCGGGGTCTGGCCCAGTTGGCGGACGATCGCGCCCTGGTCGCGGATCAGCCATTCGTCGTTGATCTGGTTCGCGATGGCGTGGCAGTCGGCAATGACGCGGTAGACCAGTTTCGTGCCTGTCGCAGGGCCGTAGACGCCGTCGGAGGCGTGGGTGGCGGTGGAGAGGATGCGGTGCGAGGACAGCATCCCGTCCTCGGGGGTGCCCGACCAGATCACGTCCTCGCCCAGAAGTTGGCGGTCGGGAAACTCTGCAAGCGTGGCGAGGGTGGCGTCGATCACGGTCTGGTTGCCGATCACGACCGAGGCGGGCGAGCGCACGACGATGTCGGGGGCGTAGTAGTGATTGAGCGTATCGACACCGCGCTCTTCCCAGATCTCGTGGGTGATCCCGAGGATGTAGTCGGAGAAGTCGCGGAATTTCGGGTCGAAGCCGATCATGCCTTCCAGTCCTTCGGGATGCGCGCGGAGCTGCGCACGACCAACGGCGCATTGACCTTGACCCGGGTCGGCGGTGCGTTGGGGCTCTCGATGAGATCGAGCAGGATGCTGACCGTGTTCTGCACCATCAGGTTCGCGCGCTGGCGGATGGTGGTGAGGTCATAGGCAAGCCAGGCGGCGGGAGGCACATCGTCATATCCGACGACCGAGACGTCTTCGGGCACCGAAAGGCCCAGTTCGCCGCGAAGGACGTCCATCACCACGAAGGCCATGTGATCGTTGCAGACGAACACCGCGTCCGGGTGGTCGGGACGGTCGAACATGCGCCGTGCCGCCTCGCGCGCCTCGTCGGCCTTGAAGTTGCCGACCTCACGGCAGTGAAGGCTTCGGCCAGCGCGGGCCAGCCCGTCGAGAAATCCCGCCTCACGGTCGCGCTGCGTGGAGGCGCCCTCCCATCCCGCGATGAAGCCGAAGCGGTCATGCCCGCCCGCCACGAGGAACCTGGCAACTTCCAGGCCGCCGGCGAAGTTGTCCGAGGCGACGGAAGAGAACTCGTCGCCTTCCTGGCGGCGGTTGAAGAGCACGATGGGTACGCCCGCATCGCGGCAGCGCTGGGCGAGGTTCGAGGACATGGCGACGGAGGCGGCGATGATGCCGTCGACCTGGTAGTCGAGGATCTCTTCCACCACGTCGTCGATGTTGCCGGCGGTCTGCGCGGCCATGAAGATCAGGACGTGATAGCCTTCGGCCTGGAGAGCGTTCGAGAGCTTTTCCAGCGCCTCGGGGTAGAAGTAGTTTTCGAGGTAGCTGACCACGAGTCCGATCATGCGGCTCTTGCCGGAGACCATGGCGCGGGCCAGGATGTTGGGGCGATAGCCGAGCTCTTCGGCGGCTTTCCGGACCTTTTCGACGGTCTTCTGCGAAGCCGAAGCGCCGGGCGTGAAGACACGGCTGACAGCCGACTGGCTGACGCCCGCGCGCCGGGCCACTTCCGCCGATGTTACCTTGGTCACGCCCATCAGTCCGCCGTCCAGCCTCCGTCGATCAGAAGCGACGACCCCGTCACGAGGGCGGAAGCGTCCGAGGCGAGGTAGACGACCGCGCCCATGATGTCCTCGACCTCGCCAACGCGGCCGAGCTTGATTTTCTCTTCGATCCAGCGGCGGCGTTCGGGGATGGCGAGGGTCTGCGCGCCGAGTGGCGTGCGGATGAAGGTGGGGCAGATCGTGTTGACGCGGATCTGCTTCGGTCCCCATTCGATCGCCATTGACTTGGTGAAGCCCTCGACGGCGTGCTTGGTGGCGCAGTAGACCGCGCGGTCGATGCCGCCCACATGGGCCATCTGGCTGGAGATGTTGATCAGGCTGCCGGGCTTTCCGGCCTCGGCGAGGCCGCGGGCGACGTTCCGGGTCAGGAAGTAGGCGGCTTTGACGTTGAGGTCGGTGGCGGCGTCGTAATCCGCCTCGGTGGTGTCCAGCGCGGGCGCGTGGCGGGCAAGGCCGGCGGAGTTCACGAGGATGTCGAAGGGGCCATGCGCCGCGACGGCGGCTTCGGTCGCCGCGAGGTCGGTCACGTCGAGGGCGAGCGGTATGGCGGACCAGCCTTCGGTGCGCATCTCAGCGGCCAGGCGCGCAAGCTCGTCGGCCCTGCGGGCGACCAGTGTCACCTCGGCGCCGGCCTCGGCAAGCGCCACGGCGGCGGCCTCGCCGATGCCGGAGGAGGCGCCCGCGACAAGGGCGCGCTTGCCGTCGAGGCGGAACGAGGGGGTGCGGGGCAGGGTCATGCGAAGGCTCCTTCTGGCAGGGTGACGCGGCCCGGAAGCCGGGCCTTGTTGAACTCGGCCATGCGGCCAAGCACATCGACGCCGATCTGCCGATAGAGGTCCAGAAGGTCAACAAGTACCCAGTTCTCGCGGATCAGACCGTCTTCCAGCCGCCAGAAGTCGAGGCTGCGAAGGAGGACTTCCTGGCCGAGGGGCGGGATGCCCATCCAGCCGTCTCCAGTGATCGTCAGCCGCATGTTGGGCCAGCCGGTTTCGGCGACATATGAGCCTTCGGCGATCCAGTGGGACATCAGGTCACCCATCGCATCGAGCTTGCGATCGGGCATGGCCCGGAGGAAGGGGATTTGATGCCAGTTGCGAAAGCCAGCGACGCCGCGTCCGGTGCCGATGCCGGCGGGGCCGTACCAGTTGAAGCGGGGATGCCAGTAGGTCTCCAGCTTCATCACCTCGGGGCCGCCCTGGGCGGGATGCCGGCATAGGTCTGTCAGCATGGCGACGACGTGCGCGAGCGCGGTCTGGCCGTCACCCGAAGCGGTCAGGCCGTCCTGCGTCTGGGGCGCGGGTGTGCAGAGGAAGGCACCCAGTTGCGGCGCCATCGGCCAGGCCCCCGCCTGCATCATCAGTTCGGGAATGTCCCAGATCGCCTGCATCTCGATGACGCGGCCATCTTCGATCCGGAAGAACTCGTGGTAGCGCATGTGGGCGAGGTGGCCGGTGGGCGGGATGCCGAGGAACGGTCCGAGATGTGTGCCCATGTAGTTGCCCAAGCAGGCGACCCAGTCCTGCCCCTCGGGCGTCGTACCCGCCGTCACGATCATGTCGCGGCGTTCGAGATCGGGCATGGCGGCGTGGAGCGGGCCGAGGCAGATGGACCAGAAGGCGTCCGGTCCGGTCAGTTCACCGAACGGGTGACAGAGCCGGAGGCGTGCGCCGGGTGCGAAGGATCGGGCGAGTTCGGACCGGACCGCGTCGGGACCGACCCATGCGGCGGCGGCCCTGAAGGGCGCAAGGGCTGCCTTGATCCGGTCCGGCGTCGTCATTCCGCGGCGGCTCCGTAAGGGACGTTTTTCCGGCCGTAGCGGCGGACGCGGATGTTGCATTGTTCGGCATGGCCGATGAAGCCTTCCAGCATGCAGAGCCGGGAGCCATATTCACCGACCATCGCCGCGGCCTCGTCGGTCAGGATTTTCTGATAGCTGTGGGTTTTCAGAAACTTGCCGACCCAGAGCCCGCCGGTGTAACGGCCTGCCTTCTTCGTTGGCAGGGTGTGGTTGGTACCGATTACCTTGTCGCCGTTGGCCACATTGGTCCGGGGTCCGAGGAACAGCGCTCCGTAGGCGTTCATGTTCTCGAGATACCAGTCGTCGCGGTCGGTCATGACCTGCACATGCTCATAAGCCATGTCGTTGGCGACCGCGAGCATCTCGTCATGGGTGTCGCAGAGGATCACGTCGCCGTAGTCGCGCCAGGAGACGCTGGCGGTTTCGGCGGTTGGGAGGATTTTCAGCAGGCGGTCGACCTCGGCCAGGGTGGCCTCGGCCAGTTTGCTGGAATTGGTGATGAGGCAGGCGGGCGAGTTGTAGCCGTGCTCGGCCTGGCCAAGGAGATCGGTGGCGCAGAGCTCGGCATCCACCGTCTCGTCCGCGATCACCATGGTTTCGGTCGGGCCGGCGAAGAGGTCGATACCGACCCGACCGAACAGTTGCCGCTTGGCTTCGGCAACGAAGGCATTCCCTGGGCCGACCAGCATGTGGACCGGCTCGATGCTTTCGGTTCCGAGCGCCATGGCGCCGACAGCCTGGATGCCGCCGAGGCAGAGGATCTCGTGGGCGCCGCCCATGTGCATCGCCGCGACGATGGCGGGGTGCGGTTCGCCCTGAACCGGCGGCGCGGAGGCGACGATGCGGGGGACGCCCGCAACCGAGGCCGTGAGAACTGACATATGGGCAGAGGCGACCATCGGGAACTTGCCTCCGGGCACGTAGCAGCCGACCGACTGGACTGGAATGTTCCTGTGCCCGAGGATCACACCGGGGAGCGTTTCGACCTCGATATCCGTCATCGAGGCGCGCTGGGCCTGGGCGAAGCCCCGGATCTGGTCCTGCGCGAAGCGGATGTCCTCCATGTCGCGGGCGGAGACCTTTTGCATCGCCGCCTCGATTTCGGAGGCGGTTAGGCGGAAAGCGGCGGGGTCGTACTTGTCGAATTTGACCGACAATTCGCGCACCGCCGCGTCGCCCCGCGCTTCGATATCGGCGAGGATGCTCTCGACCGTGGCGCGGACGCGCGCGTCGTCTTCGGCCTTCTCGGCATCGGGCTTGGAGGTCTTGAGATGCTGGATGGTCATGGTGAGGTCGTCTCCTGAAATTGTCTCTTCGCTCCGCCATGCGGAGCGACCCGCCGGGGGGCGCTGCCCCCCGGTCCCCCCGAAGTATTTCCGCCAAGAGGAAAGAGGCAACGGCTCTTTTGCGTGGCGCGGCTCATCCCTTGACCGCTCCTGCTGTCAGCCCACTGACGATCTGGCGCTGGAAGAACATCACGAGGATGAAGAGCGGAACGGTGGCCGAGACCACGGCGGCGACCGCGAACATCACGTTGCCCTCGGTATAGGTGGTTCCGAGGAAAGCGGCGATCTGGGGGACCATGGTGCGGTTCTGTTCGGCGAGCAGCATCGATGTCACCGCGAAGTCGTTATAGGCGAGTAGGAAGCTGAAGAGCCCGGTGGTGATCACGCCGGGCCACATCACGGGCACGATCACGTGGCGGAAGGCCTGGAACTGGGTGCAGCCGTCAACCTTGGCGGATTCGTCCAGTTCCTTCGGGATGTTCTGGAAGAAGGAATGCAGCATCCAGAGCGTGAACGGCTGGTTGATCGCGACCAGCACGATGATCGTGGTGGGCAGGATGCCCCAGAGGTTCCACTCGAAGAAGGGCAGCATGTAGCCCGCGACCAGCGTGATCGGCGGCATGGCGCGGAAGATCAGCGCGGCGATCAGGAGCCAGAAGGTGTAGCGGTACCCCGAGCGCGACAGGGCGTAGCCGCCCAGCGTGCCGATCGTCAGCGAGGTGCAGACGACAAAGAAGCAGACGATGAAGGTGTTGATGGCGGGGCGCCAGAACTCTTCCTGGACCCAGGCACCTTCATAGCCGGCGCCGGTAAAGGGCGAGCCGTGGGTCTCCATGGTGCGCTTGCCGGTCAGCGCGTTTGTCCAGTCGGCGATCGAGAAGAAATCGAGTTCCACCTTGAACGATCCCCAGAGCGTCCAGAGGAAGGGGAAAGCGGCCATGACGAGCCAGACAGCGACGAAAGCGCCGGTCAGGATGCGCAGGCTTGCGGGGGGGCGTTGCGCGCGGCTGGCCATCAGGTTCTTCCCTTGAAGTCGCGCCATGTACGCACCAGCACCGGCGAGAGGAGGATCGCCACGCCGATGATTGTCAGGACGGAGGTCGTCGCGGCGGCGGAAAGCTGGCGGGTCTCGCCGCCGAGATCGTTGAAGATGATCCAGCTGAGCGAAGTGGCGTGGGCGGAGGCGTTGAAGCCGACGATAGGTTCGAAGACCCGGAAGTTGTCCATCAGCTGAATCAGCGCCACGAAGGTCACCAGCGGCATCAGGTGCGGGATCACCACGTAGCGTACCTGCTGCCAGCGGCTGGCGCCGTCGATCTGGGCCGCTTCCAGCTGGTCTCGGGGCAGGGTCTGGAGGCCGGCATAGAACACCACGAAGGCGAAGGGCGCCGAGTGCCAGACCCCGTAGACGATCAGCATGATCCAGGTCAGCCCGGTCGACGCCTTGAGCGACAGGCCGGGGTCGTCGGCCAGCCACTGTATCGCCGAGCCGAGGATGCCGCGGCTGTCGATCATCCAGAACAGGATCAGCGAACCGATGAGCGGCGTGACGATCATCGGCAGGAGCGAGAAGAAGATCACCAGCCCCTTGAGGTGGCGGTGAAGAGAATTGACGGCGAGCGCGATCATGAGCCCGAAGGCGATGAGGAGCGGCGTGACCACGAATGTGAAGGTCAGAGTGAAGGCCATGGCCCGGTAGAAGGGCAGGTTCCGCAACTGGGCCCAGAACCGGCCCCAGCTTTCGGAGGTGGCCCAGGCCTCGGCGACCTCGGCGACGGCAAGGTGGCCGCGGTCGAAATAGACGTCGAGACCGACGAAGCGACCGAGCGGCTGCGCCTCGCGCAGCGCGCGGGTGGCGTCTTGGTCGATAGTGGTTTCCTTGTTGCAGCCGAAGGGGCCGCAGTTTTCGACCGTGACCAGAACCGCCTCATGCGGAGCGAACATCGACTGGATCACGACCGACACGATCGGCGCGGCGATGAACAGCAGCATCGCGAGGCCGGTGGGCAGGAAGAACCAGAAGAAGGTGCGGTGTTTCATGGGCTCGGATCTTGGGTGAGAGGCGAAGAGGGGCGGGCCCCTCTTCGCGGGAGGCGTCTCAGAGGAAGCCCTTTTCCTTGGCGGCGGCGACATAGGCCGCTTCGACATCCTTCAGGGCCTGCTCGGCGCTTTCCTTGCCCTGCATGAAGTCGGCGAGTTCGTTGCCGAGCGCGGTGTGCAGGAGGCCCATGTAGGGCAGCATCGGGTAGGGGATGGTGCCTGAATTGGCGGCCTCGAACACGCCGACGGCGGCCTCGGTAGGCTTATAGCCGTCGATCAGCCAGACGGCCTGTTTCGCGACTTCCGGATCGGAGAGGATCTCGGGGCGGATCCCGTTCATCATGGCGATGAAGGTGGCTTCGGCCTCTTCGTCCGAGATGTTCTTGGCCACGGTCCAGCCGTCCCACCAGAGGGTCGATGCCGGAGTGGCGCCGCCGCCCACGGTCATCGGGCCGGCGATGGCGAAGCCGTCGATGACTTCCTGAGGCACGCCATCGGCGGTGGTGAGCGTGGCGGCACGGCTGCCCCACATGTTCATCAATGCGACATTGCCTGCGCGGAACTCGGCGTTGGTGGCGTTCGAGTCATGGGTCAGGAAGTCGGGGTTCATGTATTCCGACAGCGCCTTCATCATCTCGAGCGTCTTGATGCCGGCCTCGGAGTTCACGTTGGGTTCGGCGGAGCCGGCCTTGAAGAACTCGCCGCCATAGCCGAGGTACATGTTGTTGAATTCCTGGGCCAGGTTCCAGCCCGCCGCATAAGCGCCGCCGACCGGGTTCTGAAGAATGCCCTGGTCGCGGATCATCTTTGCGGCGGCCAGCATGTCCTCGTAGGTTTTCGGTGGCTCTACTCCGATCTGTTCGAGGATATCGGCGCGGTAGACCAGATGCTGGGCATTGGCCATGAAGGCCACGGCCATGACCTTGCCGTTGATCGAGACCAGCTGGTTCGGCTTGAGACCCGCGCCATGCTTGGCGACGAGGTCGTCCAGCGGGCGGATCACGTCGTCGTTCATCAGCGCCACGATCGAGGAGTTAGCGATGATCGCGCTGGTGTATTCGGCCGGGTTGCCCTGCATGCCGGGCAGGTTGATCTTCTGGTGATCGGCGGTGAGGTTCGTCGAAACCTCGGCGCCGGTGCAGGCCTGCGCGCCAGCGCCCACGGTCTGGATGGCCGGAAACTCGTTGCCCACGATGCTGACGCGCGCCGAGATCGTGCATTCGGCCCAGGCCGTTCCCGCAGCCAGCGACATCGCGCTTGCCAAGGCTACTTTCTTCAGAAACATGATCGTCTCCCTGTTTGTTCGGTGCGTGTTCGAATGTTGCACCGGGTTGTCCGACAACGCGGAATGGATGGGGTCTCAGCCCCCTAAACGCTCACCGGTTTCGGCGTGAAACAGGTGGCAGGCTTCGGTTGGGACATGGATCGAGACCATGTCGTCGATTTCGGCGTGGTAGGTCTTGTCGGCCTTGACCGCGACAAGCGCGCCGCCGATCCGGACCGAGACCATGGTGGCGTCGCCGAGGAGCTCCAGCGTATAAATCGGCGCCTGGATCTGCCCGCCCGAGGGTACGACGCTGGCGTCTTCGGCGCGGAAGCCCAGCGTCACTTTTCCGTCGGGAGCGCCGAGGCCGGCGATTTCGGTCCTGTCGGCGCGGAAGGTGCCGCCCGACATCTGGCCGTCGATCAGGTTCATGGCCGGGTTGCCGATGAAGCCTGCGACGAAGGTGTTCGCGGGCGTGTTGTAGATCTCGGTCGGGCTGCCGACCTGCTGGACGATGCCCTGCTTCATTACCACGACGCGATCGGCAAGCGTCATGGCCTCGATCTGATCGTGGGTGACGTAGATCGTGGTGACTTCCAGTTCGTGGCTGAGGTTCTTGATCTGGGCTCGGGTCGAGACGCGCAGCTTGGCATCGAGGTTCGACAGCGGCTCATCCATCAGGAATACGTTTGGTTCGCGCACTATGGCGCGGGCGAGAGCCACGCGCTGGCGCTGGCCGCCGGAGAGTTCGGCAGGCTTGCGGTGCAGGAAATCGTCCAGTTCGACCATGGCCGAGGCGCGCCGCACCTTGGCGTCATGAGTCGCGGGATCCGTGCCGCGCACCTTGAGCGGAAAGCGGATGTTCTCGTAGACGTTCATGTTCGGGTAGAGCGCGTAGCTCTGGAACACCATGGCCACGTCACGGTCCTTGGGCTCCAGGTCGTTGACGCGCTTGCCGTCGATCAGGATATCGCCGTCAGTGGCGTCTTCCAGCCCGGCGATCATGCGCATCGTGGTGGTCTTGCCGCAACCGGAGGGACCGAGGAGGACGAGGAATTCCTTGTCGGCGATGGTCAGGTCGAAGTTCTCCACGCCAACGAAATTGCCCCAGCGCTTGCTGACACGGCGCAATTGGATTTCTGCCATGCTCCCCCCTGGTGAATGGCTTTTGCATACGCTTGCAAAAAAGGTAGACTCCAAGAGTTCGCTTTGGCAAGAGATTTTTGCAAGCGTATGCAAAATATGGTGCTGAGATGGGATTTAACTCAGAAAAACAGTTGGTTATGGAGCTTCAGGCGGCGTTGCGCGCAGGGGGTGAAGCGGGTGCTTTGCAGGCGATGTCGCGATTCTGCACCCCTGATCTCTTGTGGCGCGGCTATCACCCGTTCAACCAGCTTCAGGGTCCCGAAGAGGTCGCCCGGACATTCTGGGCTCCGCTTGCCCAGGCCTTCACCGCCTTGCATCGGCGCCAGGACGTCTTCATGGCAGGCCGTAACCAGATGGATGGGTTCTCCAGCGTCTGGGTCGTCTCGATGGGGCATCTTGTCGGGCTGTTCGACCGGCCCTGGCTTGGGATCGGTCCGACCGGGCGCATGGCGTTCCTGCGTTACTGTGAATTCAGCAGGGTCGAGGGGAACAGGATCGCCGAGACCGCGTTCTTTTTCGACATTCCGCACCTGATGATGCAATGCGGGATGCGGCCCTTTGAGGATCAGGCGGGCGCGCACCTGGTGCAGCCGGGGCCGGCCACCCATGACGGGCTGATGTTCGGGGATCGTCCGGTGGAGGAGGGCGAGGCGACGCTGGTCGCGATCAATGCGATGATCTCGGATCTGGGAACATGGCAGTCGGGTCTGCCGTTGGAGGAGGAACTGGCGCGGACATGGCATGATGACATGATCTGGTGGGGGCCGGCCGGGATCGGAGCGTGCTACACCATCGAGCGTTATGCGAGGCAGCATTCCGGACCGTTCCGGGCTGCCTTCTCTGACCGCAGTTCGACCGGGCATGTCTGCCGTCTGGCCGAGGGGAATTTCGGCGGGTTCTTCGGCTGGCCGAATTTCAGGGCGGCGTTGACCGGCGACTACCTGGGTATTCCGGCGGACGGGGTGCAGACGGAATTCCGGGTGATCGACATCTATCGGCAAAGCGGGGGCAAGCTGGCGGAAAACTGGGTGTTCATCGACATGCCGCATGTGTTCCGGCAACACGGGATCGAATTGCTGCCGCCCGCGTGATCCGATCAGCCCAGTTCCAGCGTCGTGACGGCGTAGAGTTCTGGCGGGCTTGCCGGGGGTGGTGAGCCACGCACCATGCGCGCGGTGTCGAAGGCCGGTTCGAAGGAGTGGTCTTCGAGCATCTTCCGAAGGCGCGGGCTGGCGGCGGGCACGTCGACGAAGAGCGGGCCGTCGGCAAAGGGTGCGGGGCGGGATTGCAGCAGGGCGAGCGCATCCTCTTCGGAGGCTGCGAGGAGGGGGCCGACTTTCGTGCCTTCGGCGCAGGTGCGAAACGTCGCGAAGGCGAGTGATTCCATTGGCCCGTCGAGAAGAAGAGTCTGGCGTCCGCGGGCGGGACGGAACCATGCGTCGGCATAGGAGCTCCGTTTGTGTCCGGCGGCGGTTGCGTCGGCGGCAATCAGTGCGGCAAGGTCGCTTTCCCTGGCGGGACGGATGCGGTTCGTCCGGGTTGCCGGGACATGTCCCCTGTAACGGACGGTCTGGCCGACATTCACGAACCCGGAACGTTCGTAATTCGCCTGTTGCGCCGGAACGCCATCCAATCCGACCGAGCGCGACCCGGCGTGCGCCAGCGCTGCGGTCCAGAGTGCCAGACCGTGGCCCTTGCCCCGGAACTCGGGGCGGCAGATGTAAAGCCCCAGAAAGGCGTGGTCAGCGTCGTGATTGACGACCGATATCGCCGCTGCAGGCCGGCCATCCACTTCGGCGAGGAAGAAGCCTTCGGGGTCGGCGGCAAGAAAGGCGGGGGCGTCGGAGTGTCCGGGATTCCAGCCTTCCTCCCTTGCCCAGTCGAGCACCATCAACAGGTCGGCAAGGGTCATCTGGCGGATTTTCATGACGACAACGCTTCTTTGAGGCTGCGCGGCGGCGTGTTCCTCTCGCGCAGGTCGAGTGCCGAGTGAAGGTCGACGAGGTGGCTGTGCATCAATTCCTCGGCCAGCTTTCCGTCGCCGCGCGAGATGGCCTCGACCAAGGCGTGGTGAGCGTGTTTCTCGCACAGGGCACTTTCGCGCCGCCAGTAGAGCGCGATGATGAGCGAGGAGCGTGCGATGAGGGCCTCGATGAAGGCGGCGATGGTGGTCTGATCGGCTATCCGGGCGATCTCGATGTGAAACAGCCCCGAGAGATGCAGGGCCGCGCCGTTGTCGGCGCGGGCGAGGGCATCGTGCTCGTCGCGGATGTGGCTGTTCAGGAGTGCGATGTCTTCCTTCGTCGCGCGTTCCGCGGCGCTGCGCGCCGTTCGCGGCTCTAGCAGGGCGCGTGCCTCGAACACTTCTCTGGCTTCGCGCGGCGTCGGTTGCGCGACGAAGGCGCCACGGTTTCGATGGATTTCGACGAGGTGGTTATGGGCCAGCGAATGGAGCGCCGCGCGGATGATCGTGCGGGAGACTCCGTAAATGTCGGCGAGGTCGTCTTCGCCGAGCTTCGTGCCCGGAGCGATCCGGTGCTGATGTATGGCAAGCGTCAGGGCCGACGCGATGTCGTCGGCCTGTGGCGTGCTTTTCTTTTTCGCTGTGTTTTCCAACATACCGTTCACCTGCCCCTTGAATGGCAGAGCCGAGATTTCCCCTCAAGCTGAGTCGGGCATGTATTGGATTTAAATCTTGATTGTATACAAAATTGTGCTCAAAAAGTAAGCACAGGGTCAGGATTCTGCCCTCAATTGGAGCGAGTTCATGTTTTGGGTGGGTCGAAGGCTGGCAAGGTCTTTCCTGATTGCGCCGGTCCCCGCTTTGGTGAAGCGCAAGCGATGGGGATTTCATGGACGCGGCTGGAAAAGAACTTGAACTGGTCTCGGTAACCAAGCGGTACGGATCGACCGTGGCCGTTGATGCCGTCAGCCATCATTTCAAGCCTAACACGTATGCATGTCTTCTGGGGCCGTCCGGTTGCGGCAAGTCATCGACGCTTCGGATGATCGCCGGGCACGAAAGTGTCAGCGAGGGCTCGATCCTGCTGGGTGGCAAGGACATCTCCGACCTGCCGCCTGCCAAGCGCGGCACGGCGATGATGTTCCAGAGCTATGCTTTGTTCCCGCATCTGAGCGTGGCCGAGAACGTGGCGTTCAGCCTGAAAATGAAGGGCGTGGACAAGGCCGAGCGGCTGAAGAAGGCGGGCGAGATGCTGGAACTGGTTGATCTCTCTGCCTTGGTGGATCGCCTGCCGGATCAGTTGTCGGGCGGGCAACAGCAGCGTGTCGCACTGGCCCGCGCCCTGATCACCCGGCCTCAGGTCCTGCTTCTGGACGAGCCGCTTTCGGCACTGGATCCGTTCCTGCGGATCCGGATGCGGGGCGAACTGAGAAAGCTTCAGCGCGAGTTGGGCATCAGTTTCCTTCACGTCACCCATGGACAGGACGAGGCGCTGGCGCTGGCGGACGAGATCGTGGTCATGAACAACGCCGTGATCGAGCAGGCGGGACCGGCGCGCGAGGTTTTCAACGCGCCGAAGACCGCGTTCGTCGCTCAGTTCATGGGCGGGCACAACGTGCTGGCCCTGCCGGATGGGCACTTCGCGATCCGTTCGGATGCCGTCCGTCTTGCGGCGCCGGGGGAAGGCCAGCTGGACGGCCAGATCACCGGCGTCGAGTACCAGGGAACGCATGTCTCCGTGAGCGCGAAAATCGCGGGTGATCAGGACGTGACGGCGCTGATGCCGGACTCCGCGTTCTTTGCAAATCCGAAAAACCCGGGCGACCCCGTCGGCCTGACCTGGGACAAAGACCAACTTCACCGACTGACGACTTAAACCATCCGACAAGGAGTAGAAACAATGGCGAAACTATCCCGTAGAAGCCTTCTGAAGACAGGCGCGGCGGCCGTTGGCGCAAGCACGCTTGGCGCGCCGATGATCTGGGCGCAGAACATCAAGGACGTCACGTTGCGCCAGTTCGGCACCGGCGTGTCGAACCTGAACGAAGTGGCCCAGAAGGTTAAGGAAGACCTGGGCTTCACGCTGGAGATGACGGCGCTCGATTCCGACAGCGTGACCCAGCGCGCCGCGACCCAGCCCGGCAGCTTTGACATCGCCGATATCGAGTACTGGATCTGCAAGAAGGTCTGGCCGACCGGCAACCTGCAGGCGATGGATACGTCGAAGATCAAGAATTACGACAAGATCGTCGGTATCTTCCGGAGCGGCAAGCTGACCCCGGAAAGCACGATCGCACAGGGCACTGCGCCGCACACCGTGGGCTTCACCTCCGGCCCGGAAGGCACTGATTTCGTTCAGGAAGAATCCGGTTGGATGACCCTGATCCCGACGATCTACAATGCCGACACCCTGGGCATCCGCCCCGACCTGATCGGCCGTCCGATCAACAACTGGTCCGAGCTTCTGAACCCCGAGTTCAAGGGCAAGGCCTCGATCCTCGACATCTCGTCGATCGGCATCATGGACATGGCGATGGTCGTTGAATCGATGGGCGAATACACCTATCCCGACAAGGGCAACATGACCCGCGAAGAGATCGATCTGACGATCGGCATCTTCACCGAAGCCAAGAAGAACGGCCAGTTCCGCGCCTTCTGGAAGTCGTTCGACGAGAGCGTCAACCTGATGGCGTCGGGCGAGGTCGTGATCCAGTCGATGTGGTCGCCGGCGATCACCGCGGTCAAGTCGCGCGGCATTCCTTGCGTCTACCAGCCGCTGGAAGAAGGCTATCGCAGTTGGGGCGGCGGCATCGGCCTGTCGGCCGCTCTGACCGGTCTGGAGCGCGATGCGGCTTACGAGTACATCAACTGGTATCTCGACGGTTGGGTCGGCGGCTTCCTGATGCGCCAAGGTTACTACTCGGCCGTGCCGGAGACCTCGAAGAACTACATGTCCGAGAACGAGTGGGGCTACTGGTTCGAGGGCAAGGAAGCGACCGACGTCATCACGTCGCCCTTCGGCGATCCGCTGGCCCAGGCCGGAGAGACCCGCGACGGTGGCAGCTTCTACGACCGCATGGGCGCCGTTGCCTGCTGGAACGCCGTCATGGACGAGAACCAGTACATGGTTCGCAAGTGGAACGAGTTCATCGCCGCCTAAGCGACACTCTCGGGGCGCGGTTTCCGCCGCGCCCCTTTCAGGACATGGGAACAACATGGACCGGATAGCGGGAAATCGGAAACTCAGCGGTCTGCTGATGGTGTCGCCACTGCTTGCGGTGTTTCTAGTGTTTCTGGTGCTTCCCATCGTGATGATCGTGGTCGTCAGCTTCTGGCGCGCGACCGAGTTCTCGATCATCCCCGACTTCGTCTGGGAGAATTACGAGTTCCTGTTCGGATCGGCCGTGACCTACCAGGTCTTCCTGAACACGTTCAAATACGCACTGATCACCTGGGTCTTTACCTTGGTGATCGGGTTCACGGTTGCCTATTTCCTTGCGTTCCACGTCCGCAGCCTGACGTGGCAGATTGCGCTCTTCCTCCTGTGCACGATCCCCTTCTGGACGTCGAACATCATTCGCATGATCTCGTGGATCCCGTTCCTTGGCCGGAACGGCATCGCCAATTCGACGCTGATCTCGTGGGGCGTGATCGACGAGCCATTGGAATGGCTTTTGTTCAGCGATTTCGCGGTGATCCTGGCCTTCGTGCATCTTTACACGCTGTTCATGGTTGTCCCGATCTTCAACACGATGATGCGCATCGACAAATCCCTGATCGAGGCGGCGCGGGACGCGGGTGCGAACGGCGCGCAGATCCTATGGAACGTCGTCATCCCGCTGACCAAGCCCGGTATCATGATCGGAACGATCTTCGTCGTCACGCTGGTTATGGGCGATTTCATCACCGTGCGGTTCATGTCCGGATCGCAGTCGGCCAATGTGGGGCGCCTGATTTCGAACGATATCGCGCTGCTGCAGTACCCCTCTGCCAGCGCCACGGCGGTGATCCTTCTGATCACCGTGCTGATGGTGATCGGCATCCTCTTGCGCTTCGTCGACATTAGGAAGGAACTCTGATGGAACCGCGTCCCAGGTCTTTTTATATCCTGTCGGCCTTCTTCGCGCTGTTCCTGCTGTTTCTTTACGGTCCGACGATCACCATCGCGATCCTGTCGTTTCAGGGGCCGGGCGGCGGTCTGACCTTCCCGATGAACGGTGTGTCGCTGCACTGGTTCCGCGACCTGTTCGAGCAACAGGCGGTGGGCGATATCTGGGGCAGTTTCCGGCGCAGCTTCGCTCTGGGCCTGATGGTGATGGTCACGACAGTCGTGGTCTCGGTCATGGGCGGGCTCGCGTTCCGCAAGCGCTTTCCCGGTTCGACCATCGTTTTCTACCTTATCATCACCTCCTTGGTGATCCCGTCGATCCTGATCTCGCTGGGTGTCGGTTTGCTGTTCAGCCAGTCGGGGCTGGATGTGCATTGGTCGACCTCGGCCTTCGGGGCGCAGCTGACCTGGACGCTGCCCTTCGGCCTTCTGATCATGTTCGCGGTCTTCAACCGGTTCGATAAAAGCTACGAGGAGGCCGCGCGCGATCTTGGCGCGACACCTTGGCAGACGTTGCGCCACGTGGTCCTGCCGATCATCGGGCCATCGCTGATCGGCGTGGCGCTGTTCGGTTTCACGCTGAGCTATGATGAATTTGCCCGCACGCTGCTAACTGCGGGGAGCTATAACACGCTGCCGCTGGAAATCTTCGGCATGACGACCAACGTCACGACACCGGTGCTTTATGCCCTGGGAACGCTGACGACGGCCTTTTCCTTCCTGATCATCGCGGTCTTCCTGCTGCTGGCATGGGGCAGTTCGCGGCGCAAGGCAAAGGCCGGCTCTGACGCGGGCAAGGGCATGGTATGATCGTTCTGATCAACCCCAATTCGACCGAAACGATGACGGAAGCCATGCGCATGACCGCGCAGGCCGCGGTTCCGGACATCAGGATCGAGGGCTGGACCTCCCACGATGGGCCCCCGGCGATTCAGGGCCGGGAGGACGGCGACGCGGCGGTTCCACCTTTGCTGAAACTGGTGAGCACGGCTTCTAAGCAGGGGGCAGCCGCCATCATCATCGGGTGCTTCGACGACACCGGTCTGGAGCAGGCACGCGACCTGGCCGACTGTCCCGTGATCGGCATCGGGCAGGCTGGATATCACATGGCGGCGCTTCTGGGGCGGCGCTTTTCGGTTGTCACGACGCTGGCGGTTTCGGTTCCGATCCTGGAGGAAAACGTGCGGGCCTACGGGCTCGAGCGCAGCCTTGGCCGAGTGCGCGCCAGCGGCGTGCCGGTTCTGGAACTGGAGCGGGAACCCCAGTCGGCCATGCAGCGGGTGATCGAAGAGATTGTGCGGGCCGAGAACGAAGACAACGTGGACAGCGTCGTTCTTGGCTGTGGCGGCATGGTTCATCTGCCTCAGCTTGTCCTTGAGCGCACCGGGCTGCTCCCGATCGATGGCGTTCGCGCCGCTGCGCTGGCCGCGCGCTGCGTTACCGAGCCTCGCCGCTGACGCCTAGCCGGCGGTAACGGACAACGCGCGGGCGTCGAGCGTGGCGGTCAGGCCTCCATCGCATTCGATATTGCATCCCGAGACCCAAGACGCCTCATCTGACGCGAGGAACAGGATCACCTCGGCAATCTCCTCAGGACGTCCAGCGCGTCCGGCGATCGCGACGCCGCGGCTGGCGCGTTCGCCGAACGCTTCCATGAAATCGCCGAGGATCGGAGTGTCGACAGCGGCCGGGCTGACGGCGTTGATGCGGATGGAGCGCGCGCGCAATTCATCGACCATCGCCTTGGTCCAGACCACGACCGCTTCCTTGGAGAGATCATAGGCCCGGACCGGGTCGATGGTTTCTTCGGTGACGAACCGGTCGAGCATCTGCGGACCAAGTACGAGAAGGCGTTTCACCTGTTCGGCGTTTTCGCGCCATTTCGCGCCGGCCTTCGACGCCATGTTCACGATTGCGCCGCCGTCTGCGATTCGTGGCAGGGCGTGCCGCGTCAGGGTACGAAGGCCGAAGACGTTTACCCGGAGAAGCTCTGCTTCCCGCCCGGGGCGCGGTGGCAGGCCCGCGGCGTTCACCAGCGCATGGATTTGATCCGGAAGTCGGAGGCCTTTTATCGAACCCAGATCGCTCAGGTCCGCCTTTACCCAATCGAGCGAACCGTCGTCGGGATCGGTTCGGTCGACGATCGTGACCTTCGCTCCGAGCTTCGCGAATTTTCCCGCTGTCGCTTTGCCAATGCCAGAGGCGCCACCGGTGATCACGATGTTGCGGCCATTCCAGTCCGTCATCTTCCTGTCTTTCCCATCAGGAGCCGAGAGCCGCCCGGAGAATCCGGTCGGCGTCCGCATCGTTGTCACCGGTCCAGGCGACATAGCGGTCCGGCCGTACAAGAATCACCTCACGACCCCAACACTGGTGCCAGTCTGCCATCGATGCCGGGGCGGACAGTGGAACGCCAAGGCTCTTGGCCGCCTTGGTAAAGCCCGCGGCACGCTCCGGGCGGGCGGCCAGCACGGTAAACTCTGGTCCAATCGCCTTGCCGGCTTCGCGTCCATCGGGGCCGGGCGGCGGCAAAAGGTGCCCGGGCCGGGCCGCGAAACTGTGGGAACCCCGCGCGCTGGGCATGCCCTTGCTCTGTGGTATGATCGGCGATCCTTCATAGTTCGGTTCGAAGGCCAGAACCTCGTCGGCATCGAGGTTCCGCGAGAACCAGGCTTTCTCGAAGTCGTCCTTGTCCCGTACCGGGTCGTGTGCCGCAAGGAATGCCCGGTCGTCCTCGATGTAGCGTTCTATGAAGTCGCGGGCGGTCGAGGCGAAGACCGGGCGGCGCTCTGCATCGTAGCTGTCCAGCAAACCATCGCCGCCCCAGCCCTGCAGAACGGCGGCCAGTTTCCAGCCAAGGTTGCGGACGTCCTCGAACCCTGTGTTGATCCCGTAGCCGCCGTAAGGCGGGTGGCTGTGCGCGGCATCGCCCGCGATGAAAACCGGTCCCTTTCGATAGGTCCTCGCCATCGAGACGCGCAGGTCCCAGAGCCCGATATGGTCGATTTCAAGATCGAATTTCTGGCCCACCGCTTTGTGCAGCAGTGCCTCGAAGTCAAAGTTCTCCCGAGTCGTGCCGGGCGGAAGAGGGGCGTGGAAAAACCAGGACAGCCCATGGTCGACGCGTCCGAAGAACAGCCAGTAGCCTTCGTACTCCGGGTTCAGAACGCAGTAGAACGCCTTGCCGGGATAGCGTTTCAATAGTTCGTGCAGTTCTTCCGAGCGGAACACGAGGAGGGCCATCAACTTGTTGTGGTCGGACAGATGCTCGCCGATGCCGGCTGCGTCGCGCACCATGGAGCGGCTGCCATCCGTGCCGACAAGGAAGCGGGCTTCGAGTGTCTCGGACTGGCCCGTCTCGCGGTTCGCGATTGTCAGTCGTGCGCCGTCCTCGCCGGCATCCAGCGCGTCACCGGCCCAGCCGTAGCGGATCGTGACCGATTGCAACTCGGCGGCCCGCGCGCGCAGAACCCGTTCGGTGGCGTATTGGGGCAGGCGGGCATTGGCGGCGAAGTAGTAGTCCTTAACCTTCGCCCGGTTCAGCCAGTCGTAGGTGTATTCGGACAGAAGGGTGCCGTGGCTGGTCATGCCCCCGATGCCGCCGCCTTCGGGGATAGGATGGGCGGCGCGGACTTCGTCCTCACAGTGCCATGCCCGGAAATGCTCGCATGTGCGCTGTGTCAGGTTCTGCCCCTTCGGGATGGGGTGCATGTCACGGTTTCGTTCGACCACGCATGTCCTGATGCCGCGCTGGCCAAGCTCGATGGCGAGCCCCATTCCAACAGGACCGCCGCCATTGATGAGCACGTCGTAGCGTTCCGTCATGCGATCTGCCTTTTCGTTTCGGGATCGAGCCGTCCCGAGATTTCGAGTGAAGTTGTCAGTATGGCGTCCTTGATCACCAATAGCTCGCTGTCATCCGTCCCGCGCGCCTCCTTCGACAGGCATATCGCGCCGATCGGACTCGCATCGGGAGCGAGGATTGGCGATGCGATGCCGATCAGGCCCGGGGTCACTTCGCCCCATGCCATGGCAACGCCTTCGCGGCGAACCTGTTTGAGTTCGTTCAATACCGCCTCGCGGGTCGTTCCGATGCCAAGCGTGGTGAACTCGTCAAGGTATTCCTCGATCAATGCGTTTCTCTCGCGCGAGGGCAGGAACGCCGCGATCGCGCGGCTGATCGCACCGCGGCCAAGCGGCATGGGGCGGCCGCGGGGATAGCTGGAACGCGGTTCGTGCGAGTGATCCTCGGACGCTACGCACAGCAGTTTGCGGCGATACCAGCGGACGACGAACACGGCCGCGCCGTGCCGTCGTGCAAGCCGGTCGAGGTGCGGACGGCTTTCCGCGATCAGCGGATCAGAGCGGCGCATCAGGAAGTCCAGCTCGGTCACCCTGGGGCCCAGCGTGTAGCCATAGTTCGGAAGCGAAGCCAGAAAGCCCGCATCCTTCAGCGTCTTGAGATACCGGTAGAGCGTGGGGCGCGAGTAACCGAGGGCCTCCATCATCTGTTCGGTCGTCCAGTTCGGGCAGTCCTCGGAAAAGAGATCGAGGATCGCCAGAATCCGCTCGCCGGAGCCAGAAACCGAGGTCATTGGCTGGCCTCCGTCATGGGATCGGGATTGCGCCGCAACAGTTCGGACACGATCAGGAGCATGCCCATGACGATGCCGATCACGTCCGTCAGAAGCGCGCCTTCGAAGGCGCCTTCGGGGACAAGCGCCATGAGTCCGGCGACGCCGAAGAGCGTGCGCTTGAAGCGGGAGAGGCGACCGCGGAAGAAACCTGCCAGCGAGGCCGATATCAGCCAGACGCCAAGCGCGGCCGTGAGCGCGGCGAAAAGGACGGCGCCCGGATCGCCGATCAGGATCAGAGTGGGGCTGAAGGCGAACAGGACGGGGATCACGTAGGCGGCCCAGCCAAAGCGCATCGCGGCCCAGCCGGTGGCCATGGCCGGCGCCTTGGCGATGGCGGCGGCGGCGAATGCCGCCAGCGCGATGGGGGGCGTGATCATCGACATCATGCCGAAATAGAGGACGTAGAGATGGGCAGCGATGGGTTCGATCCCGACTTCGATCAGGGCAGGGGCCACGAGGGCTGCCAGAAGGACATACACGCCAAGCGTCGGCAGCCCCATTCCGAGGATGATGCAGACGATGGCAGAGAGCAGGAGGAGAAGGATCGCGCTGCCGCCTCCGATCTGGACCAGCGCGTAGGTCAGATTGAAGCTGAGGCCGGTGATGTTCAGAACCGCGATCACGATGCCGGAGGCGGCAGAGATCAGCAGGATCTCCACGACCGAATAGCCGGTCCTTGCGATGCTGCCGAGGAGCGCGCGTACTCCTGGCCGGATGCCGCCATATCCGAAGACGAGGGCGGTCGCGCACAGCGCCAGCGCCGACCAGAGAGCGGCGCGTTCCGGCTGGTAGCGTTGCCAGAACAGGAGATAGATCAGAACCGCGAAGGCCAGCACGAAGTGCAGGCCGACGGCGACCATCTGGCCCCTTGGAATCTGCGAAGCCGGTATCCTGCGAATACCCAGCTTGGCCGCTTCCAGATCGGCCTGGATGAAGAGCGCCACGTAATACAGGATCGCGGGCAGAAGGGCCGCCATGACGATCTCGCTGTAGGGAACCGCCAAGAACTCAGCCATCAGGAAGGCGGCGGCGCCCATGACAGGCGGCATCAGCTGCCCTCCGGTCGACGCGACGGCCTCGATCGCGCCGGCCTTGTGGGCCGGATATCCGTCTTTCTTGATCATCGGAATGGTCACGACGCCGGTGCCGACCACGTTGGCCACGGCAGAGCCGGAGATCGAACCGAAGAGCCCGGAGGCAAGAACGGCGATCTTCATCGAGCCGCCGCGGAAGCGGCCCATCAGGATCATCGCGGCGTCGGTGAAGAACTGTGAGCCGCCGGTGATGCCGAGAAGCACGCCAAAGAGGATAAAAGCGATGACAACGGTTGAGGCGACCGACATTGGAAGGCCAAGAATGCCGTTCGAGTCGACCGCGATATAGCCGGCCAGCAACTGCCAGTTCTGTGGGCGACCTTGAAGGCGGCCCGGGATCATGTCGCCGATCAGAGCGTAGAGAATGAACGCCGCGATGATCAGGACAAGCGCCCAGCCCGTGGAGCGGCGAAGCGCTTCGAGTGTCAGGAGAATGATGATCAGTCCGGTGATCCAGAGTTCCGGCGGACGGGTGAAGATCTGCAGCACAAGGGTGGGGTAGGCGATCGCCACATAACCGACCGCCAGCATCGAGACGGCGGCCAGCGCCACGTCGTGAAGGGGAACCGCCTGCCGCTCGGTGCCGCGGCGCGCGGGCATCGTCAGGTAGGCGATCGGAAGCGTGAAGAACAGGACGGCGGCAAAGAACTGTTGCGGGTAGAGGTCCAGCCCGAGACGGCGCTGAAAGGACATTGCCCACCCGATGGCGGTCAGCACGAGGCAGGCGGCAAGGATATCCGCCACCGGCTTCGCGGTTTTCATTGGTATTGCCGTCATATGCGCCGCTTTGCTGAGGGGCGGGCCTGAGAGGCCCGCCCTGTCCGGGTCAGTTCAGTCCGACTTCTTCGAAAAACTTGAGTGCGCCGGGGTGGTACTCTGCGATACCCGGATCGCCTTTCATGTTTTCCGGCCGGAACGCGCGCATGGGCGGGAAGGTCTCGCCCATGACGGCGGCCTGTTCGTACATGGCCTTGGCCATGGCGTAGACCTGGTCATCAGGAACGCCCGCGTGGGTGAAGATGACCTGCGGGAAGGCGATGTAGACGCCGTCTTCCAGAACGCCCGGCATAGAGCCGGCTTTCAGAGTGGTGAAGAAGGCCGTCGGCCAGTGCTCCCGCGCCGCGGCCAGTGCCGCTTCGCTGTCGTCCTCGACGGTCAGCGCGCGCAGGCCGCCGACGGCCGCGTCGGCTTCGCGCACCTTGCCCGCGCCATGAGCGAAGATGAAGCCCACCGTGTCACCAGCCATGAAGGCGTCGGCCCCAGCAACCACCGAGGCAACCGAGACCTTTTCGACGTCGTCACGGGTCATGCCTGCCGTGGCATAAAAGGCGGAGAGCTGCGGCAGGATGGTGTTCTGCGCGGTATAGCCGTCGGTCATCGGCTGTCCCTTCAGGTCGGAGACCTTCATGATGCCGCTGTCGGCGCGCACGAAGATAGCCTCGACCAGCGGCTGAAGATGCGCCACGACGCGAAGGTTCGGGTTCTGGTTCCCGTTCCACCAGGCTTCGCCGGTGATGGCGTAGTTGACTTCCTGAAGGTTGGCGACGCCGAATTCGATCCCCCCCTGGTTCAGGAACGGAATGAACTGGTTCGGGCTGGTCGCCGGCTGGATCGTGGTGTTCAGTCCGTTCGCGTTGGCCGCGTTGGCGACCGCGGTGCCGATGTTGTGGAACAGTGATCCGGGGTTCGAAGTTGCGATACCGACATTCTGCGCCGATGCGGCGCTGGCTGTGATCAGGCCAACGGCGACGGCCGCGGCGGTTAGAAGCGATTTCATTTTGGTCCTCCCAGTTGATCCTCTTTTGGGCTCGAATCCCAATTATTGAGAATGAATTGACTTTATGCGGGGCGGGAAGAATATCAAGCGTGACGGATCGGGAGAGTGAAATGGTGTCGGAAACGCATGGACCGGAGACCGGAGGCGAAGCGCTTTTGACCGCCCTTGCAGGCGTGGGAATCGAGTATCTCTTCGCCAATGCGGGAACGGACTTTCCCCCAATTATCGAAGGGCTTGCGCGACTTCCTGCAAGCCAGGTTCCGGTTCCCGTGACGGTCCCCCACGAGACAGCCGGCGTGGCCATGGCGCATGGCTTCTGGCTTGCGACGGGGCGGCCTCAGGCCGTGATGATGCATGTGAATGTCGGGCTGGCCAACGCGGTGATGGGCGTGATCAACGCTGCGTCTGACGACGTGCCGATCCTGGTCATGTCGGGCAGGACGCCTTTGACCGAGACCGGACGAAAGGGGGGGCGGATGACGCCGATCCAGTACGGTCAGGAAATGTATGACCAGACGGGGCTGGTGCGGGGATTGGTGAAGTTCGACTATGAAATTCGTTATCCCGAGCAATGCGACAGCGTGGTGAAGCGCGCGGCCAGTCTTATGGCGAGCGCGCCGCAGGGGCCGGTCTACCTGTCTCTGCCGAAGGAGCCCTTGAGTGAGCCCCTCCCGCAGGCCTTCAGACCGGCACCCGTGGCACCGGCGGCGTCGCCCGCCGCACCCGACTCCGAAGCCGTTGCGCGGCTTGCCGCATGGATCGCCGCTGCGGAGGCGCCGGTCGTTCTGTGCCAGCGTGGTGATCCCGAGGGACGAGTGGGGGCGCTGTTGTCGGAAGTCGCGGCCCGGTTCGGATTGGCTGTCGCCGAACCGTTCAGCATCCGGAACGTTCTTGCCACAAGCGACCCTGCACTGGTCGGATACGATCCGAAGGCGGCGATGGACGGCGCAGACCTTGTCGTTGTTCTCGACAGCGGCGTGCCCTGGATAGAGGCGGGGTCGCCACCGCCGGAGACGGCGAAGATCGTTCATGTCGGTCACGATCCGCTGTTCCGGCGCATGCCCGTCCGGGGATACCGCGCCGATCTCGCGATCGCTGCGGATCCGGTCAAGCTGCTGGAAGAACTCGGGAAACAGCGTATCGGTGGGAATTCGGAGCGGCGAGCGGACTGGGTCGCGCGCAAGCGGGACGCGTATCTGTCAGCGCGTGGGACCGGTATCGAGAGCGGCGGGCCGATGTCGGCAAGCTGGATGAGCCGCTGTATTTCGGACATCATGGACGAGCGCGCGGTGGCGTTCACCGAATTGGGCCTGCTTCTGCCCGATATGGATTTGGAGGGGCCGAACCGCGTCTTCTCGAATGTGCATGCAGGAGGACTGGGATGGGCGATGCCAGCTGCACTGGGCGCGCAACTTGCCGACCGCGACCGGCTTGTGATCGCGTGTATGGGCGATGGTAGCTACATGTTCGCGAACCCGGTCGCATGTCATCAGATTGCGGAGGCACTGGAACTGCCGATCCTGACGGTGATCAAGAACAACGGAATGTGGAATGCTGTGCGGCGGTCGGTGGTCAAAGGCTATCCAAAGGGCGCGGCAGCGCGGATGAACGAGGTGCCGCTGACATCATTGAAACCGGTTCCGGACTTCGCCACGGTTGCCCGTGCCAGCCGGGCGCATTCCGAGAAAGTCGAGCGGGCCGAGGACTTGCCGGCGGCGCTTGAACGCGCGGTCAAGGTTATCCGCTCCGAGCGTCGCCAGGTGCTTCTCGATCTGGACGTCGCCGCGACGGATGCGTTCTGATGGAGTATTGGCCGTATCTCATTGCTGCGCTGGGCATCGCCGGTGGCGGCTTTCTGAAGGGCGCGACAGGCGTAGGCGCTCCGGTCGTCGGCGTTCCGATCCTTGCGATGGTGTTCGACCTGCCGAAGGCGGTTGCGATCTTCTCGGTCATCAACCTTCTGTCGAACATCTGGCAGTCATGGGCCTATCGGAAGGATGCGACGGACCTTCGGTTCGTCTGGATGTTCGCGGCAGCCGGTGGCGCGGGCGCTATGGTTGGCTCGGTCCTTCTGGCCTTGCTGCCGACCGAAGTGCTGATGGCGACGCTCGCGGGGGTGGTGGCGGCCTATATCATTCTTCGTCTCGCGCGACCTCATTGGCAGTTGCCGAGAGAGACGGCGCGCCGGATCGGCCCATCGGTCGGTTTCTTCGGCGGGTTGATGCAGGGGGCGGGCGGCATCTCGGCACCTGTCAGCGTGACGTTCCTCAATGCGATGCGCCTGGGACGGGCCGAGTTCATTGGCACGATCTCGGTCTTTTTCCTGTCGATGTCCGCGTTCCAGATTCCCGTGCTTGTTGGATTTGGAATCCTGACATTGGAACGTGCGGGGCTTGCGATCCTGTCGCTCGCTCCCCTGTTCGCAGGGGTGGCGGTGGGCGCCTGGGCGGCGCGGCGCCTGTCGAAAGAGGCTTTCGACAAGGTGATCCTTGTGCTCCTCGCGGTGATTGCCGTGAAACTGCTTTGGGATGCCGTGCTATAGTGGCGCATGAAAGGGAGGGATGACATGACCGAGACAACCCCAGCCGTGGACCTCGCCGAAGCGGAAGCCGAGGTCGATCTGCCCGAGATCGGGGACCGCACGCGCTATGACGCGCTGATGCAGGTGATCCGCAACCGCGTGACGGTGCGCAAGTTCGATCCGGATTACGTCGTGCCGGAGGAGCATTTCGAGCTGATCATCGAGGCCGCGCGGCACGGGCCTTCGGGCGCCAATTCGCAGCCGTGGCAGTTCATCGTGGTTCGTGAGGCAGAGACCAAGCAGAAGATCGCGGACTATTTCGTGGCCGAGCAGCGTTTCCGGGCCAAGGCGAAGATGAAGTTCCCGACGCCGGATTACCGGGGTCTGGCGACCGCGCCGGGTTTCGTCGTGGTCTGCTCGGACATGCGTTGGACCAATGCCTTCCCGGTACTGAACGACGGCTCCGACCTGGATCGCATGTACCATGAGAATGCGGAACGTATCCTGCTGCAATCGGTAGCGGCGGCCACGATGTCTGCGCATCTGGCCGCGGCGGCGCTGGGCTACAACGTCTGGTGGGTGACCGCCATCGGGCAGGAAGAGGCACAGAACGCCATGCGTCCGCTTCTGGGTATTCCGGATGAGATCTCGGTGCTGGACATCTTCCTCTTCGGCCCCGCAGCGGCAAAACCCTACAAGCGCTGGCGCCGGCCGCAGGCGGAAATCCTCCATTGGGACGGCTACAACCGGGATCACTTCATGTCGGATGAGGAACTGTCCGACTGGATCAAGACGCGCCGGCACAGGGTGATGTACAAGGACGCCACCAATGTCGACTGACCCGCATTTGCCCGCGGGCCAGTCACAAGCCCGGTTCAGCCCTTCTTGTCGTCGGGCAGGACGCCGTCGAGGTTGACTCCGATCTGGTCGCCGATCTTCTTCATGGCGGGCAGCGCGACCGCCATGTCTAGGATCGACTCGATGGTCTGACCAACGGGCGAGGGCGCGCCGCCGCCGCCGGAGCGGTCGAGTCCCGAGATGTGATTGATGTTGATCCCCTTGATCTTCTCGGCGGGTTTGACGACTTCGCTGAGGATCGCCGGCAGCTTTTCAAGCCGGATGCGTTCCGCCTCAAGCGCCATGGCCGCGTCCGAGCGGCCGTTCTCGGCCTTGATCCGCGCCGCTTCGGCCTCGGCTTCGGCCAGCTTGTAGATCTTGAGTGACGCGGCTTCCTCGCGCCGGATCACGCCTTTCACCTTGGCGACCTCCTGATCGGCGTCGGCTGTAATGCGGGCGCGGGTCGCGTTAGCTTCGGCGTCCTGTCGTGCTGCGAGCAGCGCCAGGTCCTTGCGCCGCTCGGCTTCGGCCATTTCCTTCAGCGTGCGGATGTCTTCCTCGGCCTTGATCAGCGCGGTTCGGGCAACCGTCGCCTCGGCACGGGCCTTGCTTTCCTCCTGGCTTTTCGCCGCGATCTGGATTGTCTTGTCCTGCTCGGCCATTTCCAGAGCGCGGAGCTGCGCGATCTCGGCTTCGCGGACCTGAAGCTCGCGCTGGATCGAGGCGGACTGAATTTCCTGCTCCATCCGGATGCGCGCCTGCGCCGCTTCGCGTTCAGCTTCTGCCTTGCGGCGGGCGACCTCGGTCAGCTGAGCGGCCAGAAGCGTCTCGATCTCCTGGGTCTGCGCGATCTCGGCGCGGCGTTCCTCAAGTTCGATCTGGAGCCGGCGCTGACTGGCCTCGACCTCGGCCCGGCGGACGGCAACGGCGGTGTCGCCCTCGATCTCGGCGCGCTCGCGCTTTGACTTGGCGATGACCTCTGCCAGTTTTCTCATGCCGACGGCGTTGAAGGCGTTGTTCTCGTCCAGCGCGGCGAAGGGCGTCTGGTCCAGCGCGGTCAGCGAGACGCTGTCGAGCTGAAGCCCGTACTTGGTCAGCGTGTCGGCCAGCGCGCTATGCACCTGGCGGACGAATTCCGACCGGTTCTCGTGCAGCTCGTCCATCGTCATCTGCGCCGCGACGCTGCGGAGCGCATCGACCATCATGCCCTCGATCAGGGATTTCAGCTGGTCCGGCTGGAAGGTCCTGCGGCCCAAAGTCTGCGCCGCGCGGGTGATCGCAGCCTCGTCGGGCACGACCGAGGCGTAGAACTCCGCACCGACGTCGATGCGCATCCGATCCTTGGTGATCAGCGACTGATCGCCGGTGCGCGAGACGTCCATTCGGATCGTCTGCATGTTGACCCGGCTGATCTCGTGAAAGAACGGGATCGCAAGCGTACCGCCGTCGATGATGACCTTGCGGCCGCCGATACCGGTGCGCACGAGGCTGACCTCGTTGGTAGCGCGTTCGTAGAACCACGCCGCCAGTGCGACGATAATCGCAACGGCGACGACGATCAGGATGATCCATCCGAGAGCGTTCATGGTCTTTCCTCCCTTGTGCCGATCAGAAGACCGGCGGGTAATGGCGGCCGCCGCGTTCCAGCGTGATCCACCGAAGTTCCGTGAAAGCGTCCAGCGACCAGCGGCCGCCGTAACGCCCGACGCCCGAGGCCTTGACGCCCCCGAAGGGCACCTGCGGTTCGTCGTTGATGTTCTGGTCGTTGACATGAACCATGCCGGTCTCTAGCCGGCCGGCCATGGCCAGCGCGCGCGCCTCGTCCGCCGTCCAGATCGCGGCGGTCAGGCCGTACTCCGTGTCGTTGTTCATGGAGATCGCCTCCTCCTCCGTCCGGAAGGGGCAGACCATGACCACGGGCCCGAAGGTCTCGTCGTGCCAGATGTCCATGTTCGTGTTGATGTTCGACAGAACGGTCGGTTCGACGAAGTTCTCCCAGGCGTTGCCACCCAGGTCGACATGCGCGCCCTTGGCGACGGCGTCATCGATCAGAGCTTTGACGCGATGTGCCTGCCGCGTGTTCACCATCGGGCCGATAGTGTTGGACTTGTCGTTGACGTGGCCGGTCTTCAGCTTGGCGGCCCGGGCCAGGAAACGCTGCATGAAGGGCTCGTAGACGCTTTCGTGGACCAGAAGCTTTTCGGTCGACATGCAGACCTGGCCCTGATGCATGAAGCAGCCGAAGTTCGCGGCTTCGGCAGCCTTGTCGAGATCAGCATCCTCGAGCACGATCATCGAGTCCTTGCCGCCCAGTTCGACGCAGCACTTCTTGAGGTACGCGCCGCACTTGGCCGCGATGTGCCGGCCCACGGCGGTGGACCCGGTGAACGAGATTCCCTTGACCAGCGGATGTTCGATCATCGCGTCGCCAACCTCGGCCACGTTGTCGCGCGAACAGGTCACCACGTTGAACACCCCGGCCGGAATGCCGGCCTCTTCAAGGATCTCTGCGTGGTAGAGTCCGCCGGAGTAAGGCGTGTCTTCGGACGGTTTCAGCACCACGCAGTTGCCCGCTGCCAGCGCGGCGGCATAACCGCGCGAGGTCAGGATGCCCGGCATGTTCCAGGGACTGATGACGCCGACAACGCCAAGCGGCCAGCGCGTGGCCATCGAGACCTTGCCATGCTCCGAGGGCAGCACCTCGCCGATCGACTGGTAGCAGAGCGAGGCGGAGGTGCGGAAGATTTCGGCGACGAAGCCGGCCTCGAACACGCCTTTGCCGTACCAGCCGCCGCCTTCGTACATCACGGCGTTGATGAAGTCGTCCTTGCGGCGCTCCCAGATGTCGGCGACGCGCAGAAGCGCCTTTGCGCGTTCCTGGAAGGATTTGCCCGACCATTCGGGGAAGGCGGCCTGCGCGGCCTGGATCGCGCGCTCCATGTCGACGGCGCTGCCGTCGGGGATGCGGGCGTAGAGCGTGTTGTCGGACGGGTTCAGGTCGTCGAAGGTCCGGGCTGCGGGAACCCACGAGCCTCCGATGTACATCCCCCGGATGTTCGGTGAGACGTTCGGCGTATCAAGCATGGAAGTTACCTCCTGTCATGGCCGGGCCGATAGCTCTCGGCGCGGCGGGCGGCGGATTCGATTTCGTCGAGAATTGTGCGCAACCGATCGGACGACGCGCTGAGATCCGGCATTTTCGCCGGTTCCGGGCGCCGGGGAGCCGGGCCGGGCATGGGTTGGGCGCGCGGCGGCACGCTGCCGGTCGGGCGGCGGGACGCCTTGGCGCTCGCCCGGGCGACCAGGTCGTCGACATTGGGCGCGGTCGGAGCCGGGGCCGTGCGGACGGGTTTCTGCGAGACGAACTCGGGTTTCGGCACGGTTTGCCGAGCCGGAGCGGGTGCCGCCGGTGTTGCCCGGGGCGTCTGCTGCGGCGTGGGGTGGGCCGGTGACGTCAGGCCCTTCAAGGCGGCGGCGGCAATGTCGCGGGGCGAGGGGCCCGAGGCCGGACGCGGCGTACTGGCCAGTGCCGTTTTGGGTGTCGGTGTCGAGGTCATCGGTGCTGCCCGACCTCCGCCACCGCCCAGATAGGCTTTCTGAACAGCCGGATCCTTTGCCAGCTTTTCGGCTGTGTCTTCATGAACGATCGATCCATTTTCGAGGAGATAGCCCCGGTCGGCGATCCGCAGGCTTTGCTTTGCATTCTGCTCGACCAGGAGCACGCCCAGACCGGCGGCCCTGACCGTCAGCAGGCTTTGGAACAGGTCCTTGCAGAGCAGAGGCGACAAGCCGAGCGAGGGTTCGTCCAGGGCCAGAATTTCGGGGCTGGACATCATGGCCCGACCTATTGCGACCATTTGCTGCTCGCCGCCCGACATGGTTCTGACAGTCTGCCGGCGGCGTTCGGCAAGTTTCGGAAACAGCGTCAGGACGCGTTCAAGATTGCTCGCCTCGTCGTCGCGGGCACGCTCGGAATAGGCGCCAAGGAGCAGGTTTTCCTGAACGGTAAGATCACCGAAGATGCCGCGTCCCTCGGGAACGAGTGCCAGGCCGGACTCGACGATGCGGTCGGGTTTCTGGCCGATCAGTTCATCACCGCTCAGCGTGACGGAGCCGGTCGCCTTTCCTTCGCATATTCCGGAGAGCGCCTTCAGGAGCGTGGATTTCCCCGCTCCGTTCGCGCCGAGGATAACCACGATTTCGCCGGGTGAGACCCGGAGAGATGCGTTCTCGAGCGCGCGGTGCTGACCGTAGCTGACGGAAAGACCTTTCACCTCAAGCATCGTCGTCTCCCAGGTAGGCCCGTATGACTTCCGGGTCCGACAGAACCTGGTCTGGCGTCCCTTCTGCGATCTTCAGGCCCGAGGACATGACCACGCAGCGGTCGCAGAGCGAGCGGATCGCATCCATCACGTGTTCGACCAGAATGATCGTCCTGCCTTCATCGCGCAGCCGTCTGATCAGGGCGATCCCTTCTTCAAGCTCGGTCGGGTTCAGCCCGGCAAGCCACTCGTCCAGCAACAGTATCTTCGGATCGGACGCCAGTACGCGGGCCAGTTCGACCCGCTTGGTGTCGATATAGGTCAGTTGCCCGACTGTCGCGTAGGCGCGGCGGGCAAGTCCCACCAGTTCCAGCATCCGCAGGGCGTGGGCGTCGGCCTCGCTTCCCCAGCGGCGACGATGACCGAACACCGCTCCGGCGCGGACGTTGTCGAGCACCGTCATCGACGGCAGCAGCCGCACGAGCTGGAAGGTGCGGGCGATTCCCCGGCGCGCGATATCCTGCGCGGGCAAGCCGGTGATCGGCGTGTCGCGCAGCGAGATAGTCCCGGAGGTCGGCTTCAGCGCCCCCGATATCAGGTTCAGCGTCGTCGACTTGCCCGACCCGTTCGGGCCGATCAACCCCATGACCTCGTGCTCGGTCACGTCGAAATCGATGTCGTTGACCGCGACCAGCCCGCCGAACCTCTTGGTTGCCCCGCGCAAGGACAGGATGGGCGTGCCGGTCCTCATGGGAAGGCCTCGCGGTTGGTGATTTTGCGGCGGATCGCCTCGATCAGGCCGACGAACCCTTTGGGCAGAAGGTATACGATGATCAGGAAGCTGACGCCGAGGAGCAGGGTCGTCTGGTTCGGGAAGCTGGCCGAGATCGCCTCCCAGAGGAAGGTGAACGGGATCACGCCGACGATCGGCCCCCAGAGGCGGCCCAGTCCGCCGAGAAGCGCCATGATCACGACGAGGAAGGAAAGCATGGGTGTGAACGCGAGGGACGGTTCGATGTAGATGTAGCGCGGTGCGAGGACACCGCCCACAACCGAAGCGACCGCGCCCGAGACCATGAACAGCAGTACCTTGGCGCGTGCGGTGTTGATGCCGGAGTGGCGGGCCACTTCCTCGTCATCGCCGATGATGCGCAGCGCAAAGCCAAGACGCGAGCGGCCGATGGCCCAGCCTATCAGGTAGACGATCCCGGCCAGCGCCACCAGCTGCCAGTAGATATGCGTCTCGGTGAGATCGGTCAGCACATAGAGGCCCTTCTGGCCCGACACGTTCTGGCCCCAAGTCACCAGCTGGCGCACCAGTTCGGACAGGCCGAGCGTGAAGATCACGAAATAGACGCCCGAGAGCCTGAGCGTTGCCAATCCGACGAGGCCAGCCACGACGGCGCCGAGGATGCCGGCGACAGGCAAGGTCAGCCAGTAGTTCAGGCCGTTCTCGATGCCCAGTGCGGTGGTATAGGTGCCCAATCCGAAAAAGGCGGCAGTGGCCAGCGAGATGTAATGCGTCGGTCCCGAAAACAGCGCCCAGGAGGTCGAGAGCACCGTATACATCGCGATCGTCACGCCGATGGTCAGCAGGTAGGCATCGCCCGTCAATGGCAGGCAGGCCGCGATCGCCAGAAGCGCCGCGCAGAGGATGATGTTCTGCCAGTCGCGCGCCGTCATGCGATTTTCCTCCCGAACAGGCCCTCGGGACGGAAGAGAAGGATCAGAACGAACATCAAATAGGCTGCAGCGAGGGTCAAACCGGGGTCGATCATCGTGGCGACAAATGTTTCCAGGAGACCCAGCAGAAGTGCCGCGACAACCGTGCCGCGCACGTCTCCGACGCCGCCCATGATGACGATGACCAGCGCCTTCAGCGTGAACATTACGCCAGTGGAGGCGTCCAGCGTCAGGAATGTCGAGATCAGCGCGCCGCCCACGGCGGTGACGGCGCCGCCAAGCGCGAAGGCCAGCGCCGAGAGTTTCGGCACGTCGATGCCCACCAGCCGGGCGCTGTCGGGAGCGACCGCGATGGCGCGGATCGACATGCCTGCGCGGCTCTTGTTCAGCCAGAGCCAGAGGCCGCCGCAGATGATGGCGGCCGCGATGGCTGCGGTCAGGCGGTTCAGCGCGAAGGTGTCACCCAGGATTTGCACGGGGCGGGCGAGGTAGGAGTAGGAGAAATAGTCGCCTCCGAAGACGGCCAGCATCAGGCCGACCGAGACGAAGGCGAGGCCGAACGTGGTCAGGATCGCATCGACTTCGAGCTGCCCGCGCGACTTGGCGCGTTTGACCAGCGGGCGCAGCATGATGACGTAGATCAGCCAGTTCACGGCAAAGGCCAGAGGCGCGACGATGAAGATCGTCAGAAGCGGGCTGACCTGCCCGGCGGTATAAAACCAGAAGGCGGCAAAGCCGCCCGCGACCAGGAACTCGCCGTTGGCGAGGTTCATGATGCGCGCGATTCCATATTGCAGGTTCAGCCCCATGGCGATCAGCGCATAGGTGCCTCCCAGCAAAAGGCCCGTGATCAGAATATCCATGCCGTCCTCTCGGTGGTCCGGCCCCGAGGCTTCAGCCCCGGAGCCGGGTAGCGCTTATTCCCAGCCGGTTTTCGGCATGGCTGCGACCGCGCCTTCACGGCCGGTCGACGCGACACCCTTGAAGACGCCGCCCTGCCACTGACCGACGGTCCAGTACTTGGCGTTCGAGTTGTTCTCGTCCCACTCGACGCGGCCGATTACGGTGTCGAAGCCGTTGTTGCCGATGTACTCGGCGACCGCAGCCTTGTCGGTCGTGCCCGCGCCCTCGATCGCCTGCTGAAGGATCTGGAAAGAGGCATAGGCGGGAGCCGAGGCCCAGTAGTCGGGCTTGGCGCCGGTGACCGCCTCGTGGCGTGCCGCGTATTCCTTGAAGGCGTCGCCGTCGGCGTAAACGCCGCCCGCACCCAGAACACCCTCCGCCGCGGCGCCGAAGCGGCCGGCATAGGCCGGGAATGCGGTGGCGACGGCGGTGTAGAACGCCTTGGGCGCAAGGCCCTCGATCATGGCCTGTTCGGTCAGGCCGAAGGTGTCGGGCGGGTAGGACCACGCCACGAAGGCATCAGGATTCGCGTCCTTGGCGCCCTTGATGACGGGCGACAGGTCCTGAGTGCCCAGAGGATAGGACGACTCGTAGACGATCTCGAAGCCCGCTGCCTCGAGTTGCGGCTTGCCGACTTCGGCCAGTTCGATGCCGAAGGCGTCGGCCACGTTGACCATGGCCACGGTGTTGCCGATCTCGCCCGCGTCCCGCATCTGGCTCAGAACCTCCACCACGCCGCCGGACAGGCCGGTCGCGCCGCCCAGAAGGAAGTACATGTTCGGGAATTTCGAGGACAGATCCTCGATCTGGTCCGAGATGGCGGTGTGGGTGACCATCGGGTAGCCGAACCGCTCGAAGATCGGCGCCGAGGCGATGTTCAGGCCGGTCCCGTAGGGGGCCAGGATGAAATCGGCTTCATCCTGGGTGGCCAGACGCTGAACGGCCTTGATGGTTTCGCCGGGATTGGTCTGGTCGTCGTATTCGATGATCTCGACCATCCGCTTCGTTCCGCCGACGTCGATACCGCCGGCTTCGTTCACGTCATGCGCCCAGAGCCGGACGTTCGGCCAGAAGGTGACTTCCGCGCCGCCTGCCAGCGGGCCGGTCTTTGGGCCTACCGCGCCGATCTTGAGCGCGTCCTGCGCCAACGCCGGGCTGGCAATGCCGAGGGCAAGCGTCGCTGCCGCGGCTGTTTTCAGAATCGTTCTCCGTTCCATGTCTGGTCCTCCCTTAAAGAACGTCATTTTCGCCCGGACCGTTGTCCTTGGCGTCGTCATGAATTGCGATCCACTGGCATTCCGTGAATTCGCGCAGGGCTTCGGTTCCACCGAAGCGTCCGTAACCCGAGGCTTTCATGCCCCCGAACGGCATGGCCGGGTCGTCGAACACGGTCGATCCGTTGACATGACCAATGCCGGTTTCGATCTCCCCCAGCAGGGCTTGTGCGGCCATGACATCGGCGCTGAACACCGAAGCCACGAGGCCGAAATCCGTGTCGTTGGCGATGGCAAGTGCTTCATCGCGGTCACTGACGTGAACGATGCCCGCGATGGGGCCAAAGGCTTCCTCGTCGTAGATGCGCATACCCGGGCCCACCCGATCGAGAATGGTGGGCTGGATGCTGCCACCCGAGAGTTCGCCTCCGGTGACGAGCGAGGCTCCCTTTCCCAGCGCGTCCTCGATCATGGCGCCGATGCGAACTGCGGCGGCAGGGCTGATCAGTGCACCAAGCGGAGCGTCTCCCGGTCGAAACCGCAGTTTTTCCGCTTCGGCCCGGAACTTTGCCACGAAGTCTTCGGCCACACTGTCTTCGACAAGGACGCGCTCCGTCGACATGCAGATCTGGCCCTGGTTGAAGAAACTGCCATGGGCGGCGGCGCGGGCGGCTTGGTCGAGATCGGCATCCGCCAGCACGATCATCGTTCCCTTCCCGGACAGTTCCAGCAGGCAGGGCTTGAGATGGCGCGCAGCGGCGACGGCGATCTCGCGTCCGACACGTGTCGAGCCGGTGAAGTTGATCCGCCGGACAGCCGGGTGCGCGATCAGCGTATCGACGACTTCCTCTGCGTGATCTGGCGCGTTCGTGATGTAGTTCAGCACGCCGGCGGGCAGGCCGGCCGAGTTGACGATGTCGGCTACCCATTCATGGGTCTTCGGGCAGAGTTCTGAGCCCTTGAGCACAACCGTGTTTCCGCAGGCCAGCGGAGCGGCAATGGCGCGAGTCGCCAGGGTGACTGCGGCGTTCCAAGGGGCGATCCCGAGCACCACGCCAGCAGGGCGGCGGCTCAGAATGTAATTGCCATGTCGCTCACTGTCGGACCGGAGTGCCGCTGCGAGGTCCTTTGTCTGGCGTAGCATCTGTGCGGCGATGCCGATATTGAAACGCACCCAATCGGGCGACGACCCGACCTCTTCGCAGGCAATCGCCACAACCTCTTCGGCGTTTGCCTCCATCAGCGCAGCAGCGCATTCGAGAATGGCTACCCGGTCCTCGTGAGACGTTGCCGACCATTCGGCGAACGCCCCGGCTGCGGCCGTCGCTGCCTGACGCGCCTCTGCCGCACGCCCGGCGGCGGCGCGCGTCACGACAGAGTCCGACATAGGACCGCGCCTCTCGAACGAAGCGCCGGGCGCGGGCGAAATCGACTGCCCGTTAATGATGAGGCTCGTCTCGTACAGCTGCTCCTCCCCAGGCTAGCTGCTGCGACTCACGGAGGCTCTCCGGAGATACATATCAAAATTGCTAGTTTGGGCTTGGAGTAAATGACGAAATGAGGAATTATATTATCAAAAAGTGGGAATTTGATGCGCTTTGATCAGCATACCGCGGCCGGTGTCGTTCGTTCGGGCCTGTTGGACGGATCACTGAGACCCCGGGTGGTGGGCTTGGCGGAGAGCCTGGCCGGACCCTCGTGGTTTGCAGTTCTGATTGAGTCCGGAGGCGCCCATTTCTCGGACGCGGACACTCCGATTTCGGGGCCGTCACTTGTCTGGCGGCCGTGGGGAGGAGGCGCGCGTGTCACGTTTCAGGCGGGAACATCCGGAACCTACATCATCCTAGGGCCGACTGCCCTGGCGAACGCGGTCGGTCACATGCCCGAAACGCGTGAGCTGCGCGAGATGGCTGATCGGGTTGTCATATCTGCGTTGACGCCGAGCAGCGACGATTTCCTTTCTCTCCGCGCGGTATTCCAAGGGGTCGGACGCGAACTCGGATCGGACGGTGCAGCAGCGCATGCGGTGGTCGAGGCCTACCTTCGTGTGATCCTTGTCGAGGTCTTTCGTGCCGGCAAGTCGCAACTGGAGATCAGAGAGCGACCCGGCGCATCGCACCGCGTGTTTGCCGATTATGGCGCCCTTGTCGAAGCGCATTTCCGCGAGCGCTGGAGCGTCAACGACTACTCCCGGGCACTTGGGGTATCTCGTGACCGGCTTGGCGATATCTGCCGGAGGGTCCGCGGCCTGGGGCCAAAGGAGCTGATTGATCGCCGTGTCGCGCTGGAGGCGCGTCTGCAACTTGAGAACTCTTCGAACTCGATACAGCAGATTGCCGGCCTGCTTGGTTTTTCTTCGGCCGCGCAGTTCAACAGGTTCTTCGCCCGAACGGTCGGACGGCCTCCGGGGGCGTATCGGGATGCATTCGTGAGGGGCGGCCAGCTGGCCGTGGCCGACCCCGCACGGCCCTACGATTGGCCGTGACAGGGCAGCGCCGGCAGCCATTTTGCGAGACGATGATCTGCCAGGGCCATGGAGATTTGAAGATGCGGACGATGCCATCCCTGCGGTGACTTCGGGACATAGGTCTTGCGATCCCGGCCCGGAAAGCGGAGATAGGTTCAGAAAAACAGAGGGGTTATCATGAGCGATGCGCTGAGCGTGGCGCTTGTCGGGATCGGCAAGATCGCAACCGACCAACATGTGCCGGCGATCGCGGCAAGTCCGGACTGGCAGCTGGCGGCGACGGTCAGCCGCAACGGAGCTGTCCAGGGTGTGGATGCCTATCGCGATATGGAGACGATGCTGGCGAGCTGTCCCCAAATCGAGGTTGTCTCGCTCTGCCTGCCGCCGGTCCCGCGTTTCGGTTATGCGGCGGCGGCACTGCGTGCGGGCCGTCATGTGATGCTGGAGAAACCTCCGGGAGCGACGCTGGCGGAAGTCCATACCCTTATGGCGATGGCCGAGGCGTCCGGCGTTTCGCTCTACGCGACATGGCACAGCCGAATGGCGAAGGGCGTGGCCGCCGCCAAGGCGTGGCTGGCGGGTAAGCCTGTGACGCGGGCACATATCACATGGCGGGAAAGCGTGCGGAAATGGCATCCGGGGCAGGACTGGGTGTTCGAACCCGGCGGCATGGGTGTTTTCGATCCCGGTATCAATGCCTTGTCCATCCTGACCGAGGTCCTGCCCATGCCGGTGCATCTCCAATCGGCCGAGCTGGCATTTCCCGAGAACCGGGCAACGCCGATCGCCGCAAGGCTCGCATTCTCCGGCAATGTCAGCGCCGAGTTCGATTGGCGCGAGGAGGGCCGCGATATCTGGGATATCGAGATCGAGACGACAGAGGGCACCCTGGCACTCCGACATGGCGGGAACGCGCTGGAGATCGACGGAGTATCGCAAGGGGAAGCGCCTGGGCTCGAGGGGGAGTACCCTGCGCTTTATGCGCGTATGGCGGAACTGGTGCGCAACGGGGAAAGCGAGGTCGACCTGGCCCCGATGATCCATGTCGCGGATGCAATGACACTTGGCCGGCGGATCACCGTCGAGCCGTTCGAATTCTGAGGGAGGAGCACACATGCTGACAGGGAAGCATCTTATCGCGGGAAACTGGGTCGACGGACCGGCGACGTTCCAGTCATCCCCATCGAGCGGAGAGCCAAAAACCTTCGCGGTCGGCTCACCGGATCTGGTCGCGCGCGCCTGCGAGGCCGCGGAAGACGCTTTCCCGGCTTATTCGGCCACGACGCGTGAAGCGCGTGCGGTATTCCTTGAAACGATCGCCGAAGAACTGGACGCTAGGGGAGACGAGATCACCGAAGTCGGTTGCGCCGAGACGGGCTTGCCGGAGGCGCGACTGATCGGAGAGCGGGGACGCACCGCGGGTCAGTTGCGGCTCTTCGCGGACCACATCCGGAAGGGTGCCTACCTGGACCGCCGGCATGATGCGGCACTGCCCGACCGCCAGCCCCTGCCGCGTCCGGATCTCAAGATGATCCAGGTTCCGACAGGTCCGGTCGGTGTCTTCGGCGCCTCGAACTTCCCGCTGGCATTCTCGACCGTCGGTGGCGATACCGCATCGGCTCTTGCCGCCGGCTGTCCCGTTGTGGTCAAGGGGCACTCGGCCCATCCCGGAACAGGCGAACTTGCGGCACAGGCCGTTGCCGCGGCGGTCGAGGCCTGCGGTATGCCGGCGGGCACCTTCAGTCTGATTCAGGGCGGCAATCGTGCGGTCGGCGAAGCGCTGGTCACCCATCCGCTGATCCGGGCCATCGGCTTCACCGGGTCGCTGGCCGGGGGGCGGGCGCTGTTCGATCTCTGTGCGTCGCGGCCCGACCCCATTCCGTTTTTCGGAGAGCTGGGAAGCGTGAACCCGATGTTCATCATGCCGGCCGCGCTGGCTGCGCGCGGTGCAGCGATCGCCCAGGGCTGGGCCGGATCGCTGACCATGGGGGCAGGGCAGTTCTGCACCAATCCCGGAATCGCGGTCGTGCCCAAGGGGACTGAGGGCGACGCTTTCGCCGAGGCCGCCAAGGTCGCCCTGGGCGGGATCGGCGCCCAGACCATGCTGACCGACGGAATCGCGAAAGCCTATCGCGAGGGCCGGGACCGGGTCGCAGGCTCGGCCGGCGTGCGCGAGGTACTGACATCGGTCTGCGATCTGCGGAATGCGACCCCCTATCTCTACGAGGTATCCGCAGAGGACTGGCTGGCCAATGAAGAGTTGGGCGAAGAGGTCTTCGGCCCGCTGGGCGTCATGGTGCGAACGACCGGGCTGGAGCAGATGGTGGCCATCGCCAGGACGATGCAGGGACAGCTGACGGCAACTGTCCATGTCGACGACGACGACCACGCGGACGCAAGCGTGCTGATGCCGCTTCTGGTCCGGAAGGCCGGGCGTGTCCTCGCCAATGGATATCCGACCGGGGTGGAGGTCGCCGACTCGATGGTTCACGGTGGGCCCTACCCGGCGTCCACCAACTTCGGCGCGACATCGGTCGGAACGCTGGCGATCCGCCGCTGGCTGCGTCCGGTCTGCTTCCAGAACATGCCGGACGCACTGCTGCCCGAAGACCTCCGCTGACGGCAGATCACGCGAGAGGCCACCGCAAATATTCGAAAAGGAAGAAGGAAGGTTTGAACCGAATTTTCTTTCTTCCTGGTCCAAAAACGGCGGGGAGCGCGAGGGGCGCCGCCCCTCGCTTCACGCTTGCCAAAACGCCGGCGCTCTGCTTCTCTGATACCACCTAACCGGGCAGCGGGGTGTCTACTGGACCCGCCCGACGTCGCATCCGACGCGTGAAATCCCCGCGAAAACCGGCCCTTCGGGGTCATTTTCGAAATGCCGGGTGACCGGCTGAAACGGGGGTCTGTCAATGAACAAGACAGGTGTCATCGGTCTGGGCGACATGGGCTCGGGCCTTGCGAAGAATCTCATCAAGAACGGTTTCGAGTGCTGGGGCGTCGATCTTCTGGAACGGCGGATGTCCGCGTTCCGTGAAATGGGCGGCCGGGCGGTTGCCGACGTGGCCGAGGTCGGCCGTCATGCGGACGCGGTTTTCGTCATGGTCATGCAGGGGACCGAGGCGAAGGAGGTCATTCTTGGCCCGGGTGGGCTTGTTGAAACCATGGCGCCCGGCGGCTGCATTCTCCTGTCCGCCACGATCAAGCCGCGAGAGGCGCGCGAGATCGCAGCGGCGATGGAAGGAACCGGGATCGACCTTATCGATACGCCCGTCTCGGGCGGCTATCCCGGCGCTCAGGCCGGAACCCTGACGATGATGGCTGCGGCGCCGGATGACCTTCTGGACCGGATGGCGCCGGTGATGCAGGCGGTCAGTGCCAATATCCATCGGGTCGGGACCAAACCGGGGGAAGGCCAGACCGTGAAGGCCTGCCTTCAATCCCTGATCGGAGCGCAGTTCTCGGCCACCTTCGAGGCGGCGGCGCTGGCGGCGAAGGCCGGCGTCCCGGGGCAGGTTCTGCTGGATGTCTTCTCCACCTCGTCGGCGGGGTGCGGCGTGGTCAACAACGCGCTTCAGAAGATCATCGACCGGCAGTTCGAGGGTACGGGCAGCCATATCAACACCATGTGGAAGGATCTCACGATCTCGATGGACATGGGACAGGAGCTGGGCGTTCCACTTCATACGGCGGCGGCGGCGATGCAGATCTTCCATGCGGGCCGGACCAAATATCCCAACGGCGACAACTGGATCTGCACGCGGGTCATGGAAGAGATCGTGGGTGCCGAACTGCACCGGGAGGGGCCGAAATGAAGCTGGGCGTCATCTGCGACGGTATCAGCCGCGATCTGGCTCATGCCGTTGATGTCATGGACGAATTCGACCTGTCATACGCCGAGTTGCAGTTCGTCGGCGAAAAGGAGGTAGGGGATCATTCGGCCGGTGAGATCCGCGAAATCGACCTGCTGCTTCGGGACAGGGGCAAGCCCGTTTCCTGCCTCAGCCGTCACGTATTCGCGGGCATGACGACGGCCAACACGCCGGGAGACGATCTCCATACACGCCACATGGATGCCCTGAAGCGCGTCATCGACATGGCGCATGTCGTCGGCAGCCCGTTGGTCCGGATCATGACGAACAAGAAGGAACAGATCCTCTGGGGTCTGAACGGGGCCGAGAAATGGAACGTTGCGCATGGCGCCTGGGACAAGACACTGCCGCTGATCGCGCCCGCCTGTGACGTGGCGCGGGATGCGGGCGTGACGCTGGTGGTCGAGACCGGGAACGGGACCATGGTGAACTCGAACTACACCGCGCGGAAACTGATCGACGACCTTGATGCCAAGGATGTGCTGAAAGTCCTCTGGGATCCCGCGAATAACTGCTGGTGTCACGAGCGCGCCTGGCCGGACGGTTATGACGAGGTGAGGGACGGTTATCTCGGCCACATTCACATCAAGGACGTGAAGGTTGACACCCCAAGAGCCACGCTCGAGGTCCGGCGTATGGGCGAGGGGCAACTGGCCGATCAGTTCGAGCCCATCGCAGACGCGCTGAGCGCCGACGGCTATGATGGCGTCATTTCGTTCGAAAGCGTGTATCATCCCGGGAACGGTGACTTCGAAGCCGGGTTCCGTCTCTGTATCGACCGTTTCAAGGCAATTTTCGGCTGAAATAGATTCCGCCGCGGCGTCCGTCTTCGGTGACTCGTGGGGCGCCGCGGCCTATACTCCGCGAACCGCCATGCGGCGGTGGATACGAGAGGAAGCAAAGCATGAAAGTCGGTATTGCCGGGTTGGGTAACATGGGGCGTGCCATGGCGGAACGCCTTGAAGAAGAAGGTGTGTCTCTGGTCGTCTGGAACCGAAGCCCGGGCAAGGCGGAGGGGTTGTCGGCAGAAGTCGCTACGACACCGGCGGAGCTTGCGGGACGTGTCGATGTGATCTTGTCCGTGCTGGCCAACGACGCCGCTACGGACGAGGTCTACTTCGGCCCGGAAGGGTTTCTTTCGCAGGGTCTGGATGGGACATTGATCGTTGAGTTCTGCACCCAGTCCCCGGACCGTTCCAAGGCACTGGCGAAAGCTGTGGTCGAGGCGGGCGGCTCCTATCTCGAATGTCCGGTGGGAGGCACCGTGGCACCGGCGCGCGCGGGCAAGTTGCTTGGCCTAGCGGGCGGCACAGCCGAGGACTTCGAACGCGCCCGTCCCGTGCTGGAGAAGCTGACCCGGCGGCTGGAATACATGGGGCCCGTCGGCAGCGGCGCGGCAATGAAGCTGTCGATCAACCTGCCGCTCATGGTTTACTGGGGTGCGCTCGGGGAAGCCCTTGGTCTGGCGCGGGCAGGGGGCATCGATCCCTCGCTGGCGCTGGATATCCTTGCCGACAGCTCCGGTGCGATCGGCGCAGCGAAGACCCGCGTGCCTCCGATCCGTGACATGGTGGTCAATGGCGATCCGGGCGGTGTCAACATCAAGCTCGAGGTGGCGTTGAAGGACATGGTCGCGATGGTGGCTCTGGCGGAACAGAACGGTTCGGGCAACGCCATTATCGGGGCGGCACGCAGGAGGGCAGAGGCAGCGCTGGCGGATGGGTTCGAGGGGCTGGATGCCTCGCTCGTCGCGGCCTATGGCTCGAAATCCGAGGGGACTTAGATCGTCAGATCAGGTTGACGACGATCAGCCTGAGACCGAGCGCGAGGATGATCCACAGGAGGGCCAGGCGGAAGACCTTGTCGCTGAGGCGGTGTCTGATCTTCGCGCCGATCCGGAAACCGATCAACGCTACCGCCGTTGCGGCCAACGAGAGGATAAACGTCGGGCCATTCAGAAGGGTCGCGGTGAATGTTCCGCCCACAAGACCCACCCCGCCCGCAGAAAAGAGAAACCCGGCAAGGCAGATGAACTGCTCTCGCGGCAGTTTCAGGGCGACCGTGTAGATCATGATCGGCGCCTTGACCGCAGAGACACCGCCCATCACGCCGGAGCTTATCCCTACGGCCAGCTGCCAGAGAGGATGCGGGCTTACTTTCAGTTCCAGCTTCAGAAGCGATGCCAGCGCGAAGACTGAAAGCGAAACTCCCACAAGGACGTTGATCCATCGAGACGGAACGTCAGCGACGAACTGCACAACGAGGAAGATCGTCACCGCGACCGACAAGCCGGCGATCCAGTACTGCCGTACAATGGTCGGCCAGCCCCTGACGCTGAGAAACTGGTAGCCGTTCGTCACAAAGATCGGGATCGCCATCAGCGTGACCCCGAGGGCCGGCTCGATGAAGATCGGAAATATCGACATGGCGACTGCCGGGAAGCCGATCCCAAGCGAGCCCTTGATTGTTCCGGCCGTCATGACGACGGCCAGTATTCCGAGTGTCACCCATAAGTCGGGGAACTCGGCGATCATTCCCGGGGCTTTGTGCGGTAGGCCTCGAAGACTGCCGCCGCGTCATACGTGTTCGGCACGCTGGAGAATGCCGTCTCGTAGCGTTCCGTGGCGGCCTCGAAGAGCGGCATGCTGAGGCCCAGGCGCCGTATGTCGTCGCCGATGACTGTCACGTCCTTGCGAAACATCTTCAGGCTGGCCGTCGGAGGTTCGTATTGACCTGAAATCATCAGAGGCATCCTCAGGTCGGACATCTTGGACTGGCCTGCGCCGGAGGAGAGCATGTCGTACACCATCTGCCTGTCCATCCCGAGCGCATCGGCGTAAGCCAGCGTCTCGGCAGCGGCGGTGTTGTGAAGGACGACGGCGTGGTTGGCGATGTATTTCAGCCTGCTGCCCATACCGTACGGCCCCGCCTCGATCACCTTTTTCGTGATATGAGAGAGATAGGGTTTCGCGTGGGCGATGGCCTCGGAATCGCCCGATGCCATCATGACGAGATCGGCCACAGCAGCCTGTGCGCCGGTGCCGCTGACGGGGCAGTCCAGCGGACGAAGGCCAGCCGCGACCAATGCGTCGTGGGCGGCCATCTTGTCGGCCAGGGCGAAGGTGCCGGTTTCCATGACCACCTGTCCTGGCTTCAGAACACGCACCAGGGTTTCCGTGATCTCGTGCAGGATGGCGGGCGAGATCAGGGAAGTGATCACGAGATCGCAGTCAGCCAGCCACTCTCCGGCGGCCTGATGCGCGACACCACCCATGCCGGCCAGCCGCTCCCGCGCCTCGGGCAGGGGGTCGGCACCTTCCACCGACACCCCTCCCTTGATCAGGTTCTTCGCGTAGGCCGAACCCATGATGCCCAGCCCGATGATCCCGACCTTTCCCATGTCTCAGAGCCCCAGGATGCGCACGGCGTTTTCACCGGCGACCAGCGCCTTTTCCTCGTCGGTCAGCGCCGAGGTTGCGATGTGGCCTACCGGATCATAGTCCGCCATGTCGAAGGGGTAGTCCGATCCCATCAGGATCTTGTCGGCTCCGTAGAGCTTCACGAGATATTCGAGCTGGTGGTGAGTGAAGACCACGCTGTCGAAGAATACGCGGCGCAGTGACTCCGTCGGCGGATTTTTCAGCTTGCCGCGGCAGTCTTCGCGCGCGCCCCAGGCATGGTCGATCCGGCCCGAATAGGCGGGCAGGTAGCCGCCACCATGAACGGCGTAGATCTTCAGGTTCGGCATCCGTTCCAGAACGCCGTTGAAGATGAGGTAATGCAGCGCCGTGGTCGTCTCGAGCGGGTTTCCGATCACGTTCGAGAAGTAGTATTCGTGGAAACGCGCACCCTCGGTGAAGCCGTTGGGGTGGATCATGACGAACGCACCGAGTTCTTCGGCCTTGCGCCAGAATGGCTCGAAGCGGTCGTCGCCGATCTCGGCGCCATCGACGTTGGTCAAAAGCATAACGCCTTTCAGTCCAAGCCCCATCGCGCGTTCAAGCTCTTTCGCTGAGAGTTCCGGATCCTGCAGCGGAACGGTGCCGATCGCGGCGAGACGGTCAGGGGCGTGCGAGACCCACTCGGCCAGGCCGTCGTTGACCATCTGACTGCCCTTTAGAGCATGTTCGATGGGTGATTGGTAATAGCACTGCGGCGGCGGAGGCGCGACGAGTTGCTTGGAGATACCCTGCGCGTCCAGAACCGCGATCCGGTCCGCCACGTCTGCCATGGCGACTGGTGTCCGGTCCTCGTCCTGTTTCTTGTTCACCGCGCGGGTTGCGTCGTTGGCATGCTTGACCATTGCGATCCGCATCGGATCGACATGGGGCATCATGTATTCGGTCGCCGCCTTGATGTGGACATGGGCGTGGGCGTCGACGGTCGTCGAGGTCAGCCGTGCCGGCTTGTCCGGGTGCGAGCGGGCCGAAGTCGGTCCATAGCGGTTCAGGGCACCGCCCAGTTCGGGCGTGTCGATGGTCGAGTGGCTCATGTCGCGAGGTTCCTGATTGTTTTCTTGTGGGCGAGGCCGGGCGGCAAGTGCCGCCCGGCACGATGGGCTTACATGTTTTCGGCAGCCCAGGCCTCGACTTCGGCGGCAACTTCGTCGCGGTCGAAATCGTTGGCGGCGGCGATGTAGGTGTCGTTGAGGAAGGTGCTCACATCCACCGGCTCGGCAATCGCGCCCGCCTCGATCATCCGCGGCTGGATATCGGTCCAGACCTGGGTCTGAACGTCACCGTACCGCTCGGTCGACGAGACGTTCATCGGGATGACGCCATCCAGCAGCGACTTGCCGGCAGCCTCGTCTTCCCATTCTTCCGGTACCGCGTCGCGCAGCATCTTCTCGACGACATCCGGGCGGAGCGTTGAGACGTGGATGCCCTTGGACCAGGCCCGCATGAAGCCTTCCATCGCTACGCGCTTTTCCTCGATCTTGGACGCATCCATCGCGAAGGTGTTGGCCGGCGCGGCGAGAAGGTCGTCAGGAGTAATCAGGCGAAGTTCTATGCCCGCCGCCTGAAGACCAGCCCAGTCAAACACCGAGCCCGAGATTGCCGAGACATCGCCGTTCGAGATAGCGCGTGCCAGAACCGGACCGCTTTCCCCAAGGATCACAGTCTGCACATCGTCGATGGAATGGCCTTCCGCGGCCATCGCGGCCTGAAGAAAAGCGCGGTCGCGGTCGGAGACCAGTCCAACGGTCGTGCCCTTCAGTCCGCCCATGTCCTGGATGCCGCCCGAAGCCAGGACCGCAATCCCCTCGGGGGCGTTCTGCATCACCTCGTAAACGGTGTTGATATTGGCACCGGCGAGCACGGCCGAAAGCGTCTCGTTCTGGTCGAGCATCGCGAGGTCGGCCTGGCCGTTCTGCACGAAGGCGACATACGGGATCGACGTGTCGGACGGCAGAAGATTGACGACAACGCCCTCTTCTTCGAAGTAGCCGAGCGCCTCACCCACCACCAGTGGATAGAACACGGTCGACCGCGGCAGCGGGTTGATCATGTTTACCGTCGTCTGCGCGACGGCAGCCCCGGCCGTCAGGCCGAAGGCGGCGGTAATCGCCAAAGTACGCAGCATTTTCATAGTGTTCCTCCCAGAGTCACTTATTTGCCCTTTCGCCTTTCCCAGGCACGGGCCCTTGCGCGCGAGGCGGCTGCCCGGCGCTCTTCCCGACGCCAGAAGATCATCCGGTCGTCGAGGAATTCGATTGAATAGAACAGGATCAGCCCGATCAGCGTCATGCTGAGCAGCGTCGCGATCGAGGCGCCCATGTTCAGTTGGAACGAAAAGCGGTTCATCAGAACACCCACGCCCTCGGTGGCCTGGGCGAATTCGGCCACGACCGCACCGATCAGTGCGGTGGTCAGGCCGATCTTCAAGCCCGCGAACATCAGCGGCAGCGCCGAGGGGACGCGCAGTTTCCAGAAGATTTGCGAATGCGATGCGCCGAGCGACCGGAAGAGTTCCTCGCGCTCGCCGTCGTGTTGCGTCAGGCCGGTCAGCGTGTTCACGAAGACCGGGAAGAAGCTGATCACCGCGGCCAGCGCCATTTTCGAACCCATGCCGAAACCGAACCACGCGATGATCACCGGGGTCAGCGCGATGCCCGGCGTGACATTCAGAACGATCGCGTATGGGGTCACGTAGCGCTTGAACGGGTCGGACAGCGACGAGCCGATGGCGAGGGAGACAGCAATGGATGCGCCGATCAGGAACCCGACCACCGCCTCGGTCAGCGTGATGAAGAAGTGCCTCCAGATGGTGCCCTTGACGAAGTAGAGGTCGATGATCGCGGCACCGATCGCCGATGGCTTGGGAATCATGATCGACGTGATGACGCCGGTCCGGACTAGCATCTCCCAGACCAGGATCAGGGCTGCGAAAAGTCCGAGGTGGGGCAGGACGCGCGACAGCCGCCACAGCCACTTCGATCCTGTATCCGGCGTGCTCATGCCTGCCTCCCCCAACGCGCTTTGCGTTTCGCGCTCACGCGGGACATGCCTTCTTCATGGCTCCAGAAGGCGATGCGGCGGTCCAGAAGCTCCATGCCTCGGAAGATCAGGAAGCCGATGATCGTCAGCGTGAAGATACAAGCGAAGGCAGACGCCATGTTCAGGTTGCGCGTGTAGACAAGGATCAGCGAGCCGATCCCCTTGTCGCGCTGGATGAATTCCGCCACCAGAACGCCAGACAGGGCGGCAGTCAGCGCCAGACGTTCACCTGCCATGATCACCGGGACGGCCTCTGGCAGCACCAGTTTGCGCAGGATTTGCAGCTTGGACGCGCCAAGCGACTTCATCAGTTCCAGCTTGTCTTCATTGACGTTCACAACGCCGGACAAGGTGTTGATGAAAGGCGCGAAAAAACAGACCAGCATGATGATCGCGATTTTCGATTGTGCGCCGAAACCCAGTGCTGCGATCAGGAGCGGGGCCACGGCAATGCGGGGCGTGGCCTCAAGCACGATCACGTAGGGTTTGATGAAGCGTCGAACAAGCGAGTTGAACCCGACCAGACTGCCGAGGACGATGCCGAGGATCGAGCCAGCCGCGAAGCCCGCGAAGACAAGACCGAGACTGACGTAGAGATGGTACCAGATATTGCCCTGGGTGATGTAGACGCGCAGGAACGACTGAAGGATTGCCGTTGGTCTGGGGAAGAACAGAGGGTCCAGAAACCCGGTTCGCGCGCCCAACTCCCAGGTGGCGATCAGGGTCAGGAATATTCCGCTGTGGGTCAGGGCCCTTCGCATTCCCAGCGACAGGCCGGGACGCGGCAGGTCGTTGGAAAGCGATGCGTCTGACATCAAAGCGCCCCCAGGGTTACGCGGGCCTCTTCGACGAGGTGGTTGAACTCGGGCGACAGTTGCACCGACAACTCGCGGGGACGCGCGATCGGAACATCAATCACACTGGCAATTCGGCCGGGGCGGGGAGTCATCACATAGACCTGGTCGGCCAGAAAGATTGCTTCGGCGATGTTATGGGTGACGAAGATCGTCGTTGCGCCGATCTCGCTGACGATGCGCAGAAGCTCGATGTTCAATCGCTCTCGCGTGAATTCGTCGAGGGCTCCGAATGGCTCGTCGAGGAGAAGCACATCGGCACCGGTCTGCAAGAGGCGCGCCAAGGCGACACGCTGCTGCATGCCGCCGGAAAGCTGCGCGGGAAACGAGAAGGCGAAATCGCCAAGCCCGACCAGCTTCAGCAATTCCATCGCGCGGTCCTTGTCCTCGGATGTGATCCGGCGTTGCATCTCGGTCGGAAGCAGCACGTTCTCGATCGCGGTCCGCCATTCCAGGAGCGTTGCACGCTGGAACATCATGGCGACGTCCTGGCGTGGCCCCGTTACCTGAGTGCCGTGCAGATTCAGCACGCCGCTGGTGGGCTTGATGAGACCGGCGATCAAGCGGAGAAGTGTCGACTTGCCGCAACCCGAAGGCCCGACCAGTGACACGAACGAGCCCTTTTCAATCGCGAAATTGGCGTTGTCCAGTGCCACGACGGTGCCGTTCGCGAAGGTCTTTCCGACCTTCGCTCCGCTTACCACCGGTTCGGAAACGCGCGCAGCAGCTGCCTGTTCCATGTTCCCCCTGAGTCGCCTTCATGAAATGTCAGCGCACTCACCTTTGCATATGTCTGATATATCACCAAACGAAAATTTCAGGCGACTATGGCGCGACTTTCCAGCCCTCTCATGACTTTGGTGCGCGACTTCCTGACGTGTCGCGCCGAGGCACGCACCGCGGCCGCGGCGTTCCTGGTCTGCAGGGCGTCAATGATCGTATTATGGTCAGCCAGAGCATCGCTCATCGACCCGATTTCGTCGCGCCCCGAAGAGAGCGAGACGATGCAAAGGCGGTCGTAGTTCTCCATCAGGCCCGCCATGGAGCTGGCCAGGCGCGCATTGCCCGAGGCGCGGCAGATCGCCAGATGGAACTCCCTATTGTAGTCGGCGAAAGCGTTCATATCGGACGTATTCGCCTCACGAAAACGGTCTAGCGTCTTCAATTCCTCGTCGGATACGCGGGCTATTATTGTACGAAGTGCCCCGGCTTCGAGGATTTCGCGGAGATCGAGGATGTCCTCCGCGTCCGCGATCGAGATCGGTGCAACGCGATGTCCGCGGCGCGGTTCGATCTCGATAAGCCCTTCGATTTCAAGCCTCTGGAGGGCATCGCGGATCGGAGATTTCGAAACCCCGAATTTCTCCGCCAGATCACCTTCGCGGAATTGCATGCCGGGAGTGAGGGCGCAGGACAGGATGTCCGCGCGCAGCTTTTCGTAAATCTTGTGGCGTATGAGGCTGTCGGTCATGGCTTGCTCTGATATATCAGGAGCATGATGATGGCCGACGCCTGATGCGTCAAGCTGCTTTACAACCGCAACTGATAAGCGGCGGGCGTCCATCGATAGGCGTCGCCATTGCGTTCCACGTAGCCGACCGACGGGTAGGGCATGTGATGCCCTGCGATCAGCAGGCCGTCCGTCGCGCACATGTCCAGAACCCTGCGCCGCGTGGCGATGGCGGTGTCCTTGTCGTCATCGAAGCCGACCGGGCTATCGGGATTGCCGACCGAGAAGACGAAATGGTTCGCGATGTCCCCCCAGACCAGAACCTGTTTGCCCGAGCTTTCGATGCGGAACATCATCTGTCCGATGGAGTGCCCGAAAGCGGCTTCGGCGGTTACGCCGGAAGCAACGCGGTCTCCGTCTTCGAGGAAAACGAACCTTTCGGCCAACGGCGCGATGAGCTTGAGGAACATCTCGCGGTTCTCGGCCCTTTGGGGCGGAATATTCGCACCTGAATTCCATTCGTCGAATTCGCGCCGGCCAATCATCAACTGAGCGTTCGGAAACGCGATCTCGCCGTCCTCCAGGATGCCGCCGATATGGTCCGGGTGCACATGCGTCAGCGCAACCACATCGATATCGCCGGGCGCATAGCCCGCATCGGCCAGTCTCTCCAATAGGAACCCAGCGCCGTTGTTGCGCCGGAAATGGCCGCAGCCCGTGTCGAAAAGCACCAGTTCCGAGCCGGTGTTGACGAGCGTCGGGATGAAGTTGTTCTCCAACCGGTCCGTCGGCAGGTTTGCAGCCGTGGCGATCGCGGCGATCTGCTCGTCATCCTTGTCCAAAAGAAAGGGCGGGCGAATTCCCATGGGAATGGTGCCATCGAGGATGGTCGTGACTTCGGCATCGCCCAGCGTGAACCGGTGGGCGGGGTGGCGTAGCGGGCCAAGCAGTTCTGCGGTCATGTTGTCCTCACGGCATTGGGATTTCGTTCACGAATTTCGGCACCTGATAGCCTTTCTGGACCGCCGGTCTTTCGGCAATCCGGACATACCAGTCGCGCACGTTCGGGTACGCGTTCAGGTCCATCTCCTGCCACTCGAAGCGCGAAACCCATGGCCAGCATGCCATATCGGCGATCGTGTACTCGCCTTTTCCGTCTCCGGCGATGAAATCGCGGCCCTCGAGCCGCGTGTTCAGGACGCGGTACAAACGGTGCGCCTCCTTGGAATAACGCTCTTCGGCGTATTCCGATGTCCCTTTGTTGTACTTCACGAAGTGATGCACCTGGCCCAGCATCGGGCCAAGACCGCCCATCTGCCACATCAGCCATTCCACCATCCGCCAGTACTCGTCGCCCTTGCAGATGAAGCGATCGTATTTCTGTGCGAGGTAAAGCATGATCGCGCCCGACTCCATCAGTGTCATGCCCGTGTCCTGGTCGACGATCGCGGGAATGCGGTTGTTCGGCGAGACCTTCAGGAACTCCGGTTCGTGCTGCTCACCGGCACCAATGTTGACCGCATGGGCATTGTAGGGCACGCCCAGTTCCTCCAGCAGGATCGAGACTTTGCGCCCGTTCGGCGTGGTCCATGTATAAAGGTCGATCATCTATACTCTCCTTCGTCTTCGGGTCGTCCCCGAGCGTTGTGTCTCTTGCTCCGAGCTGCCCGGCGACGGTTCCTCTTTGCAATTTGGTTATCGATCTATAAATTATTCCGTAGATGGTTCACGATGCCTGTGCAATCGGACTTTGGCCAAGGCGCCGCCGATCACAAGTATCGGCCATCACATGCCCGAGAGGAATGAGGAGGACCGATCTTGTCCCAACATGGACCCGATCATATCGAGACCGCCACCGATCCGGCTGCTTTCGCCGATTGGCCCAACGGTTTGTACGAAGAGATGCTGGCGAACATCCAGAATGGAACGGTCGGTTCCGTACTGGTGTCCGAGACCGACCGCGTCAGAGTCTGGCACCTTTCGCTCAAGCCAGGCTGCCGCTGCCCGTTTCACCGGCACGTGAACCCCTATTTCTGGTCCTGCCACACGAATGGAACGTCGCGGAGCTATTTCTCGGATGGCCGGATCAAGGACACGGACCATTTCGCGGGCGAGACCAGGCACTTCCACTATGGGCCCGGTGACTACATGGTGCATTCGCTCGAGAACGTCGGCGAAACGGAACTCGTATTCACGACTGTCGAGTTTCTGGATGGGTTGAACGCCCCGCTGGCCATTCCGGACGATGTCCGGCTTGGTGCGTCTGCCGTGGCCGCCGAATAACCCGATCGGAAGGGCGATCCATGTTCAAAGGCTGGTGTTCCCGATGACGGGCCGGGCCATCATCGCAGGCGGTTCGATCGGCGGGCTTTTCGCCGCCGCCGCATTGCTGCGCGCCGGTTGGGACGTGCGGGTATACGAACGGTCTCCGGTCCCGCTGGCGGGGCGTGGTGCCGGCATCGTGACGCATCCCGAACTGGTCGCTGCCCTTGAAGCGGTGGGCGCCGATACCTCGTCGCTGGGCGTCGATGTCCACGAGAGAGTCGCCTACGACATGGACGGCGCACGCGTCGCCGCGTTCGATTTTCACCAGGTCGTCACATCCTGGGACCGTGTCTACCAGATACTGCTCAGCGTCATGCCTGAAGGCACTTACGTGCTGGACCGGACGGCTGCCGGGTACGAGGACAAGGGAAGTCACGTCACGTGTCTTTTCTCCGACGGTCGCCACGAGGACGCCGACCTTCTGGTCGGCACAGACGGTTTCCGTTCGGCGATCAGGGGGCAGATGTTGCCCGGGATACAGCCGGAGTATTCCGGATACGTGGTGTGGCGTACTCTGGCCGCCGAGGCAGACCTCCCCGAGTATATCCGCGCCGATATCTTCAAGACCTTCGGTTTCTTCATTCCGAGCGGAACGCAGATAATCGGCTACCCCATCGCCGGGCCGGCCAATGATCTGAGACCGGGGCGCCTGCGCTACAACTTCGTCTGGTATTCGCGAGAGACCGAAGACCACCTGAAAAACATGCTGACTGACGCCTATGGCACGCATCACGCCATCTCCATTCCGCCGCCGATGATCCGCGATGACGTGATCGCGGCGATGTACGAAGACGCGAGGACACGCTTGCCAGGCCCTTTCCGCGATATTCTCGCCGTGAGCGACCGGCCGTTCTTCACGCCGATCTACGACCATCACTCACCGGTCATGGGCAGGGGCAGGGTGGCGCTGGCCGGGGACGCAGCCTGCGTGGCGCGACCGCATGTGGGCATGGGCGTGACGAAAGCGGCGGGCGATGCCCTGGCACTGGCGGATGCAGTTACGGCGATGCCCGTGCCCGAGGCCGTCACCGCGTATTCGGCGGCACGCGTGGAACCGTGCCGGATCGCCTTCGAGACATCGCGCAGGCTTGGCAGCTACATATTCGGCGGCGATCCCACCCGGAACCTCGACGGACGCAGCCATCCGAACCGCGAGACCGTCATGCGCGAAACGGCCGTCGTTCCGGCCGCGCTCGCTCAGTTCGCACGCAACTCTTCATAAGAGGTCATGACCGTGGCGCGGTAGCCGGGCCGCTCGGCCAGACGTGCGTACCAGTCCGAAACCCTTGGGAAATCGCCCTTCGGCCAGTCGATGTCATGGATGCGGTACATCAGCGAGCCCGCGGCGATCTCCGCGGTCGAAAATGCGCTTCCGTTCAGCCACGGGGACTGTTCCAGACGGTCGTCGAGAATGCCCAGGGCGGCGTTCAGCGCCTCGCTCTGTTTCGCCAACACCTCCGCCGAGCGTTCTTCGGGCCGCATGCGGACCATCTGCCAGAAGATCGCGATGAACGACGGCTGCAGGGTCGAGGTTGTCCATTCCATCCATTGATCCGCCACCGGATCATGCGCAATGCCGCGCGCGGCCAGGTGACGGACGATCGCGTGGCTTTCCCACAACGTCAGCCCGTCTTCCTGCCAGATCGGCACCCGCGCGTTGGGGTTGAGCGCACGCAACTCGTCGACGCGGCCGTATTTTCCGGCCGCGTCGATCCTCTCATGCTCCAGCCCGATCTCGGCCAGTGCCCACATGACCTTCTGGACATTGACCGAACTTGCCCGGCCCCAGAGTGTCGGTGTCACTTGATTGCCTGCGGGTTGATGGGTGAGCCCGCGCCGCCTGGCAGGTGCAGCGGCGGCGCGCAGAAGAAGAACTCGTAGACACCATCCTCGGCGCAATCCTCGCCCAATTCCTTGAGGTAGAAGATTTCGCCCATCGAGATGCCGATCGACGGAATCACCACCCAGTGCCAGGGCTGGTTCGCCTCATCGGTTTCGTTGGGCCTGACCTCGCAGCCCCATGTGTCGGCACAGATCGCGGCGATGTCGTGTTTCCTGATCCAGTAGGCGGTCTCGAATGCCAGCCCCGGTGCGTCCCCGCCGGCGTATCCCGTCCAGTCGCCGCTGGCGAGGCAGCGTTCCTGGTGTCCCGTGCGGACGATCACAAAATCGCCCTTCCGGATCTCGACCCCCTGCGCGGCGGCGCAACCGTCGAGATCGTCATTGGTGATCGGATAGCCGTCGTCCAGACTGTCGAGTCCCTTCCAGCGCGCGATGTCCAGCAGAACGCCCCGGCCGACCATCTTGTCCCGCACATTCTCGATCCCAAGGTGCTTTGCCCCGTTCACCGTCACGTCGGTCGCCGGAAAGCCGTTATACATCTTGTCGTCCAGGAAGATGTGGCAGAGCGCATCCCATTGCGTGGACCCCTGGCAGGGCACGTTGATCGCGTCGTCGGCATAGCGGAGATAGGCCTTGCCATCGCCATCCTGCTCTCCGTTGACCGCATCCGTGCCGGTGGCCAGCATCTGGTGAATCAGGTTCCAGCGCCCGCCGAACAGGCCCGACTGGATTTTCTGCTTGAGATCGAGGCCGAGAGCGAAAGTCTTGCCCTTCCGGACCAGCTTGGCGGCGTTCACGATATCCTCGGGGCTGATATTGTTCAGGGTGCCGATCTGATCGTCATCCCCCCAGCGTCCGTGGTTCGATAGCTCTTTCGCGGTGCGGTAGATATCTTCGCGCGTGTAGCGTGCCATGTGTCCTCCCCGGATTTTTCGGCTTGCTTATTTATCAATTGAAAAATTAACCTGCGGCACTGTCAACGAAACTCTTGCGGGGAACTCGCCTTGGCTGACGAAAAACGCTTCGACATCGTGTTCGAGGGGCACGGACGGATGACGGGCAAGATGCGAAACGACATCTCCGTCGACTTCGTGACCATGGGCGAGCACTTTGAGCTGGCAACCGACGAAGGACCGTTTCACGGCGGGGATGGCACTGCGCCTCCGCCGCTTGCTTTGTTCACCGCCGCGCTGACGGGGTGCTTCATGACGCAGGTGCGGGCATTTTCGAAAAGGCTGCGCATTCCGATCCGCAATGTCGATGTGCGGGCAAGGTTGCACTGGCAGGGTGTGCAGGAAGGCAGCGGTCCCTATGTTTCGGAACCCGTGGGGTTCAGCCTGGACATCGAGCTTGATACGGATGCGTCCGAAGAAGACCAGACACGTCTCGTAGATGCGGCCCGGAAGGGCTGCTTCATCGAGGCAAGCCTGGCGCAGGGAGTCATAGTGGGACACAGACTGAAAGCGGGAGATGGCTGGCGAGACGTCTGAAAAAGTGACCGGGGACGACGATCGCCCGGCGCGCAAACGCCTGTCATCGGACGAGCGGCGCAAGGAGTTCATTCGAAAATCCGTCGAGCTTTTCGCCGAGGACGGTTTCGAAAGCTCGACGCGCGAACTTGCCCGCAGGCTGGGCGTAACCCAGCCGCTGCTCTACCGGTATTTCCCGTCGAAGCAGGACCTCGTCTCAGCTGTCTACGAGGAAGTCTACCTGCGGCGCTGGCGCCCCGAGTGGGAGGCGCTGCTCGCCGACCGTTCGCGGCCTCTTCGGGATCGGCTGGTCGAGTTCTACGGGCTTTATACCGACGCCATTTTCCACCCCGACTGGATTCGCATCTATCTCTACTCGGGTCTCAAGGGTGTGGAGATCAACGCGCGCTACATGAAGCTGATCGTCGAACGGATCTTCACTCCGATATTCAACGAGATACGTGCGGACGCCGGGCTTCCCGAACGCCCGCTGACCGAAAAAGAGATTGACGAGATGTGGCTGATCCACGGCGGAATCTTCTATTTCGGCGTCATCAAGTTGGTCTACCAGAAGACAGCGCCGGACACCAAGGCGGTCGCGATCGGCTTCGCCATCGACGCTCTGGTCGATGGGCTGAAGCGCGGGTTCCGGAACGAGACCTGAACCCGCGTCACGCTCAGTGGCCGCCGCGGGCCGGATAGCCCTTTTCGACGGCGAAGGGGACTTTCGAAAGCAGGAACGCCAGGTCAGGCCGTGCCCAGGGCATGTTCGAGACATCCGCAAGGTAAAGGCGCCCGTCCGGCCGGACCCAGAACAGCCCGGGCTCGCAGAACACGTCCGCTTCCACGTCCTTGATGGCCTTGGAAACGTAAAGCCCCCATTCCCGCGCCTGGGCATCCGTCACGCCGTAGGCGACCGGCACGTTTCCGATATTCCATTCGGCCTTTGTCTTCCCGGCGGTGTCGGCATCGTTCATCGAAGCCGCGACCACGTCGAACCCGGCTTCGCGATATCCGTCGATCAGCCCGTTGAGCGTCTCGAGATAGCTCTTGCACACCGGGCAGTGCAGGCCCCGGTAGAAGATCACCATCGTGAAATTGGCAGGAGGTGTTCCGTTCAGCGTGAACGTGCCTCCGCCGACAAGTGGCAGGGAGAGCGCGGGGACGGGTGCGTCTGGGGTAAGTTTCGTCATAAGGGTTTCACAGTCCAGTTTTCGGTTATGGTGATGCCAGCGCCGCGGAAAACCTTGGCGACCGGGCAGAACTTTTCCAGTTCGATCCTCAGAGTTTCGATCTGGTCTTCGCTGCCGTTCGTCGTCACCTCGATATCCATGACGATGTTCGAGAACGGCTGATCGACCTCTTCGGCCAGAGTCACACCCCGCCGGTCGAAGTCGGCGGTCAGGGCAATCTCCATCCTCGCGATCTCGATTCCCATCTGAGCGGCGATCTTGTTCGAGATCACGTTCGTGCAACCGATCAGCGACGACATCAGCGTTTCGGTCGGGCTCAGCCCTTGGTTCGTTCCGTGCCGTTCAACGGGTTCGTCGATGGTGGACGTCACGTCGCGCACGGAAATCCGTGAACGGGAATGCGTTTCACCCACGCCGGACAGCTTCATCTGGATCGTGGTCTTTGGCCGTATCTTGACCATCTTGCATATCCTCCCGTTCGCGCAATGTTGGTGCTTGTTTATTGATTGATAAATTAGCTAGAGTTCATCTGTCGAAGACACAAGCGCTAAAGCGCGGAACGGCAAGGGGAGGATCAGCGTGAAAGCATCACGTTTCAGTTACGCGCGTCCGGAGACGCTCGACGAAGCACTTGCACTGATGGCCGATGACGCGGCCGAGCCCATGGCGCTGGCCGGGGGACAAAGCCTGATGCCCATGATGAATTTCCGTGTCGCGCGGCCGGGCGTTCTGGTCGACCTGAATCGGGTTCCGGGGCTTTCCGGCATCGAAGAGATTGGCGGCACGGTACGGATCGGTGCAATGACCCGATACCGCGATCTGGCCGCATCGGACGTCGTGGCAACGCGTTTGCCGCTCGTCGCCGCTGCGCTGCCGCACATCGCCCATGCCGCGATCCGCAACCGGGGAACCATCGGAGGGAGCATGGCGCTGGCCGATCCCGCCGCCGAACTGCCGGCTGTCGCGCTGGCATTGGGCGCGACGCTGCACCTCGTCTCGAAGGCTGGACACCGCGACGTGGCAGCAGACGATTACTTCCTTGGAGCTTATGACACCGCGCTCGACACGGGCGAACTGGTGGCCGGAGTTTCGTTTCCCGCGGCCGGACCGGCAGACCGGTTCGGCTTCAACGAGATCGTGCGCCGCCACGGGGACTACGCCATGGCCGGCGCAGTGGTCGCCGCTGCGGGTGGCGCGGTCCGGGTCGCCTTCTTCGCCGTTGGCGATGGCGCGATGCGCTGCCCGGGCGCCGAAGAGGCGCTGGGCGCCGACCTGTCCGGGATCGACGCCGCCGTCGCCGCGTTGTCCGACCTGGCGGTATCGGGCGATCTGAACGGTGACGAGGCGACCAAGAGACACCTGGCCGGCGTTGCCCTGCGCCGCGCCGTCGCGGAGGCATTGGCATGAGCGATACGATGAACATCACGATGACGATCAACGGCGAGGCGATCACGCGCGACGTTCCGGTGCGTCTGAACCTTGTCGATTTCATTCGGACCGAGGCTGGACTGACGGGCAGCCACGTGGGGTGTGAGCATGGGGTCTGCGGAGCCTGCACCATCGAAGTGGACGGCCAGGCCGTGCGCGGCTGTCTGATGCTGGCCGTTCAGGCCGACGGCGCAAGTGTCACAACGATCGAGGGCTTCGGTGACCGTGCCGCGGGGTTGCGCGAAGCATTCTCGAACCGCAACGCGCTGCAATGCGGCTATTGCACGCCCGGGATGCTGGCCAGCGCTCTCGAGTACATCGAGGCGGGCGGCACTGCCGACCGCGCCGCGATCCGTGAGCATATTTCCGGGAACTACTGCCGGTGCACCGGCTACCAGGCGATCGTCGAGGCGATCGCAGACGTGATCGAAGGAGGCAGGGCATGAGTGGACTGTTCGAATACGACCGGCCGAATTCCTATATCGGCAAGTCTGTGCCGCGCCCGGATTCCAAGCGCCTGCTGGAGGGCCGGGGGCAATTCGTCGACGACCTTCAGTTGCCTCGCATGGTCCACGCGGCCTTCCTTCGTTCGCCCTATGCCCATGCCGAGATCAAGGGGTTCGACCTGAGCGAAGCCAGGAAGGTTCCGGGCGTCGTCGCGATATACACCGGTGAAGATTTTATTGGTGTCGTAGAGCCTTACGTCGGCGTGTTGAGCCATCTGGCAGGATTGCGCAGTGCGCCGCAGATGCCGATGGCCGTGGGTCGCGCCCGCTGGCAGGGAGAACCCATCGCGATGGTCGTGGCGCAGTCCCGCGCCGCCGCGGAAGATGCCGTGGAACTGATCGAGGCGGATCTGGAACCCTTGCCCGCAGCGGTCGACGCCGAGAAAGCGCTCGATCCGGGCGAGGTTCTCATCCACAAGGAGTTCGGGTCGAACCTGGCCTGGGAGCGCACCGTCGACGTGGGCGACGTCAAGAAGGCCTTTGCGCGCGACGACGTCACGGTGGTCGAGCGCGAAATCCGGTTCGGCCGCCACACGGGCGTCACCCTGGAGCCGCGCGCGGCTGTTATGGATTATGACCCTTCCGAAGAACAGCTGACCTTCCACTACTCGGGTCAGGCGCCTCACATGATGCAGTTCATCCTGGCCAAGCATCTGGGGCTGCCGGAGGAAAACGTGCGCGTCATCGCCAAGGATGTGGGCGGCGCGTTCGGCATCAAGGTGCACACCTACGGTGACGAAATAGCCGTAGGAGCGGCGGCCAAGTTGCTGGAAAGGCCGGTGAAGTTTGCTGCGGACCGGTTCGAGAGCTTCGTCTCCGACATCCATGCCCGCGACCACGTGGTCAAGGGGCGCATGGCGGTCGACAAGGACGGCAAGATCGCGGCACTGGCGTTCGATGACCTGACAGGGATCGGGCCGTTTTCGATGTATCCGCGCACGTCGGCGATCGAGGCGAACCAGGTTCTGAACCTGACCGGCGCGTCCTATGATCTGGAGAACTACCGGGCCAATGCCAAGGTCGTGTTCCAGAACAAGAACATGATGTGCCAGTATCGCGCGGTCGGGCATCCGATCGCGATGGCGATCTGTGACGGGTTGCTGGAAGACGCTGCGGCCGCCATCGGGATGGACCCGGTCGAGATCCGCAGGCGGAACCTCATGAAGGACGACAGCTACCCGCGCGCCTCGGCCAGCGGCATGAAGCTGGACGATCTTTCACACCATAAGGCGTTGGAAACGCTGGTGGAAATCATGGAGTACGACAAGCTGAGGTCCGAGCAGGCTGACCTGCGCAAGAAGGGCATTTATCGCGGAATCGGTTTCGTCTCGATGGTCGAGGTTACCAACCCGTCCCCGATGTTCTACGGCGTCGGCGGTGCGCCGATCGCAAGTCAGGATGGCGCTACTCTAAGGCTGGATGCCGGCGGCGGGCTGCGAATTGCGTCTTCGGTGACCGAGCAGGGGCAGGGTACGAACGCGATCCTCGTCCAGATCGCGGCAGACGCCTTCGGTATCTCGACGGATCGGGTCAAGGTCACCACGGGCGACACCGACCATACGCCATACGGTGGTGGCACTTGGGCGTCGCGGGGCGCCGGTATCGGAGGCGAGGCGATGCTTCAGGGCGCGCTGCAGCTGAAGAGCCAGGTTCTGGACGTGGCGGCGGTGATGCTTCAGTCAACGCCATCCGCGCTCGACATCCGGAACGGAGCGGTCGTCGATGCGGATACCGGGTCCGAACGCATGACGCTCTCCGACCTGGCGCGCACGGTCTACTACCGGGGCAATGAATTGCCAGCGGATCTGAAGCCCGAACTGATCGCCACGCGGCACTACCGTGTCACCGACTTTCCCTTCGTGTTCACCAATGGGGCGATGGCGGCTCATGTGGAGGTCGACACGGATACCGGACTGATCAAGGTGCTGCATTTCTGGGCGGTCGAGGACTGCGGACGCGTGATCAACCCGATGCTCGTGGATGAACAGGTGCGCGGTGGCGTGGTGCAGGGACTTGGCGGCGCTCTTTATGAGGAGTGCCTCTACAGCGAGGACGGCACCATGTTGAACACGACCATGGCCGATTACCTCGTTCCGATGGCCGTCGAGACCCCCGAAATCACCGTTGCCCATGTCGAGACGCCCACGAAAACCTCGGTTCTTGGCGCCAAGGGCGCGGGCGAGGCGGGCACCGGCGGTGCGCCGGCGGCCCTGATGAACGCAGTGAACGACGCGATCCGCCCGCTTGGTTCCTCTATATGGCAGATGCCGATGACGCCCGAGCGAGTGCTGAAGGCGCTGGGCAAGGTCTGAAGCGCGGAACGCCGCGACGCCTTGGACCGGTTTTGTTTCAGGGCGTCGCGACGAGCGAAACGGACTGGCGAACCTCGAGGAAGGACCAGAGCGAGCGAGTCACCCGGTTCGAACGCTCCTTGTTCCGGAACAGCCGGATCGTCAGGTCGACGACCCAGTCAGGCTCGCCCGTGGAAACCAGAAGGCCGCTTTCGAGATCGGGCAGGACAAGGCTCTTGGGAAGCCAGGCAACTCCGTCACCAGCCCGTGCCCGTATGCGCAAGGCGCCGGCCATCGAGTTCTCGTAAACGGTGCGCAGGCGCTCTGAAATCCGGTGCTGGGCAAACAGCGGCTCCAGATGCGCCCCGATGGGCGCCGTTTTCCCGAAGCGAAGATAGGGCATTGTCACTTCGCGGCTGTCGAATCCGAACAGCGGAGACCCATCGGCTGCCGGTTTGCAGACCGGCACAAGCTGGTCCTGACCGATCATGATCGAGTCGGCGGAGCGTGCCGGCAGGGTGTCCGCGCGTTCATAAGCGATCACGAAGTCCACATCGCCGTTCTTCAGATCGCGCATGCAGTTGGGCAGATCGTCGGCCCTGAGACGTGACAGGATCGGGCCATAGGCTTCCTCCAGGGCCTGCAGCCATGCCGGATAAAAACGCCATCCGATCGAATGCTGCGCTCCGAAGGTAACGACGTATTTGTCGGGCAAGGATTGGACTTCCAGTATCTGGCTGCGTTCCTGCTCGATCCGCGTCAAAGCCTGAAGGCCAGCCTCCAGCATCTGTTCGCCAGCCTCGGTCAGAGCGACGGGCTGGCGCGAGCGGTTGACCAGGGTCACGCCGACCCATGCCTCGAGCGATTTTATGCGCCTGCTGAACGCCGGCTGGCTGAGATTTCCCAGCGCGGCCGCTTGCGAGAAGTTGCCAGTCTGCCGAAGCCGTTCGAGGTCGCGAAACAAGAGAATGTCCATTCGCGCCAGAATAATGCAAAATTTGCATAATGCCATAGAAACATAACATTGGATCGCTATGGGATCCTGCAGCACTCTTGAGCCGACGAGTTACCAATCAGGATGCACCATGGCCGACACAGATACGTTGCCGCGTGAGAGCGCGAGAATTGATTTCGACCGTTTCCCGCGAACGGAACTGTGCCACCAGCCAACGCCGATCGAGGCCATGCCGCGACTGAGCGAGCTGCTGGGCGGTCCCCGGCTGTTCATCAAGCGCGATGACTGTACCGGTCTGGCGATGGGCGGAAACAAGACCCGCAAGCTCGAATTCCTCGTCGGCGAGGCGATGCTCGAAAAGGCCGATATGCTGATAACGCAGGGCGCGGTTCAGTCGAATCACGTGCGCCAGACGGCAGCGGCGGCCTGCAAGGTCGGCATGAAATGTCATGTCCTGCTGGAGCGCCGGGTGCCGGATCGCGACACCTCCTACGAGGAAACCGGCAACGTCCTTCTCGACAACCTCTTTGGCGCGACCTACGAGTTCCGGCCTTCCGGCCTTGACATGAACGCCGAGGCTGAGGCGGTGGCCGAGGCTATGCGGGCACAGGGCAACCGGCCCTATTTCATCCCCGGCGGCGGGTCCAATCCGACCGGCGCACTGGGTTATGCCAATTGCGCGCAGGAGATTGCCGACCACACCCGTGAGACAGGGCAGGGGTTCGACTGGCTTGTCATGGCAACCGGCAGCACGGGGACACAGGCGGGCCTTGTCGCCGGCTTCCAGGCCATCGGTCACACACTGCCCGTCATGGGCGTCAGCGTTCGCCAGCCGCGCGAGCGCCAGATGAACGCGGTCCACGGTCTGACCCAGAGAACCCTCGAAAAGCTTGGCGCCGAAGGGGTGCCGCTCAGCCGGATCCTTGTCGATGACGGCTATGTGGGCGAGGGCTACGGGATTCCGGCAGAGTCCACGATGGAGGCGATCCGCCTCCTTGCGCGGCAGGAAGGCATTTTGCTGGACCCCGTCTATTCCGCGAAGGGCATGGCTGGATTGATCGGCATGATCCGTCTGGGTTTCTTCAAGCCTACCGACAACGTGCTGTTCCTGCATACGGGCGGCGCGACAGCACTTTTCGCATATCAGGAGCAATTGCTCGCATCGCTGAACTGACGCCGGAAAAGGCGCATACCAACAGAGGAGAAGAAGATGAAAACCAAACTGCAGACACTGGGCCTCGCGACCGCCGTCAGCGTGTTCGCGCTGCCCGCGCTCGCAGCCGAGGAAGTCGCGATCGGCGTGCCGTCATGGACCGGCGCTCAGGCCATCGCCCATGTGCTGGGCGAGGTCGTGACCTCCCGCATTGGCGGCACTGTCGAATATGTGCCCGGCAACAACGCCACGATCTTCCAGGCAATGGACCAGGGCAAAGGCGACATCGACGTGCACCCCGATGTCTGGCTTCCGAACCAGGAGAGCTTCACCAAGGAATACGTGGACGGCAAGGGAACCGTCACGCTTTCGTCCAACCCCTATGAGGGCAACCAGGGCTTCTGCGTATCGAAGGACTTCGGCACGGCCAACAACATCACCGACATCGCCGATCTTGGCCGTCCGGACGTGGCCGCGTTGATGGACAGCGACGGCAATGGCAAGGGCGAGATGTGGATCGGCGCTCCGGGCTGGGCTTCTGCGAACGTGAACGAGGTAAAGGTGCGGGATTACGGCCTTCTCGACTTCATCGAGCCGATCCGTGCCGAAGAAGCGGTCAAGACCGCGCGCATCAAGGACTCGATCGCCAAGGGCGAAGGCTATGCCTTCTACTGCTACACTCCCCACGCAGTGTGGTACATGTTCGATGTCATGATGCTGACGGAACCGACCTATGACCCGGCCAAGTACATCATGGTGCAGCCGTCGGATGATGCCGACTGGTACAACAAGTCCATGGTCGCCACGAAAGACGACCTCAAGCAGGTTCAGATCGCATGGTCGAATTCGCTGGTTGAACGCTCGCCCGCCATCGCAGAGTTCTTCCAGAACTTCGCCCTGACGGCAGACGATGTGTCGGCCCTTGCCTTCGAGATCAGCGCCAACGGCCGCGATCCTGCGGAAGTCGCCAAGGAATGGGTCGAGGCGAATTCGGACCGCGTCGACGCGATGCTGGGCCTCTGATCGGCACGTCGTAAACTGCGGGGCAGCGCCGGTCGGAACGGTGCTGCCTTGCGAACTGCAGCCAGGACAGGACGCTCATGCACGACGATACCGTCATAGAGATCTCGAATGTCTGGAAGATCTTCGGCGCGCGCCCAGAACAGGCGCTGAAGGCGATCCGCGAAAGAGGCCTGAGCAAGGCCGAGGTTCTGGCCGAATACAACGCCGTCGTCGGTGTCGCCGATGTCAGCCTTTCCGTGAACCGGGGCGAGATTTTCTGCATCATGGGGCTGTCCGGCAGTGGCAAGTCCACGCTCGTGCGTCACTTCAATCGGTTGCTGGAACCCACTGACGGAAAAATCGAAATCGAAGGCACCGATGTAATGGCGCTGGGCCCGAAGGAGCTTCAGCGCTTCCGCAACCGGAAGATCGGCATGGTGTTCCAGAACTTTGCACTGATGCCGCATCGATCCGTGCTGGACAACGTGGCGATGCCGTTGGAAATCCGGCAGGTCGCCAAGAACGAACGCATGCGCCAGGCCGCGGCCATTCTGGATATCGTCGAACTGGGCGCATGGGGCTCGAAATTCGCGCATGAACTGTCGGGCGGCATGCAGCAGCGGGTGGGCCTTGCACGTGCGCTGGCCGCCAACCCGGACGTTCTCCTGATGGACGAGCCCTTCTCCGCGCTTGACCCGCTGATCCGGCGGCAATTGCAGGACGAATTCATCCGTCTGTCCAAGATCCTCAAGAAGACAACCGTCTTCATCACCCATGACCTCGACGAGGCCGTGCGCATCGGCGACCGCATCGCGATCATGCGGGACGGGAAGATGGTTCAGGTCGGCACTGCCGAAGATATCGTCATGCATCCCGCCGACGATTATGTCGCCGACTTCGTGGCGGGGATCTCGCGCCTGAAAGTCGTGCATGCCCATGCCGTGATGCGGCCAATAGAGGCCTACCTGTCGACGCAGGGTCCGCTTCCCGCCGACGCGCCCCGAGTGACAGGCGACGAGACGCTCAGCAACCTGATCACGATGGCCATCGACGACGACAACCCGATCCTGGTCTGCGACAACGGAAACGATGTCGGCATCATCACCCGCGCCGATCTGCTGCGCACAGTCATCGAGGGAACGGAGGTCTCATGAGAGACGAGAACGTGAACCCGCTTGAAGATACCGACAGCGAGGCCGCCCGCGCCTATGCCGAGGAACGCCGCGAGAATATCCGCGCCTTCGTTCAGACGAACCCAGACTACTACATCCGGAATTTCGACAGGATCGGCGCCTCGTCCCGCTTCACACCCACGTTCAACCTGATCGCAGGTCTTCTTGGACCGGTTTGGTTCGGGGCGCGCGGTTTGTGGTCCTGGGCTCTGCCGTTTCTGATCTTCGAGGCCCTCGCGCTCGTCCAGATTGCTCGCGGCCTGTTTGGTGATCTGGCTGCCGATGCCATGGCGCGGATCGAGTCGATCGAGGGAACGCTTGAGTTGCGGCGCCAGCAGCTTGCGGCCGCCATAGAAAGCGGCTCGGATAGGGTGGAGGCGTTCCAGCGTGCCGTCGATGGTCTGGAGGCCAATATCGGCGGCATCCGTGCCGAGGCCGAGGCCCTCGCCGCCGAGGGACCGACGATTGCGCTGACGGGACTGGGGATTCTCCTGCTGGCCAAGGCGGTGCAGGCCATCGTGGCGAACTGGGCGCTGGAGGCGCGGTTTTCGGACTGGCTGTCCGACCGCTCGGTCCGGTCTGGAATGCCGGTGTCGCAGATCGTGTTCAGCGCCGTGTTCATGGGGTTGATCGTCGCCGCGGCGATGCTCCACTACAGTTTCCCCGGCCGGTTCGACCTCCTGAGCGCTTTCCCGACGGATCCCGACATCCGGCTTGTCAGCATCGACTGGGTCGAGGCGTTCTTCAACTGGGCGGTGCTGAATGGCGAGGCGCTGTTCGACGCGATCACCTATTTCATCCGGCTGGTGCTGGATGCGCTGGAACTGGTTTTCGTCTCGACGCCCTGGATCGTGATCGCTTCGCTGATCATTCTCCTGACCTGGCTCACCGCAGGCGTGCGCATGGCGATCTATTCTGGCGCATTCCTGGCCTATATGGGCCTGCTCGGCTTCTGGGAAAAAGCCATGACGACGCTGGCGCTTCTGGGCACGGCGGCCTGTCTCTCGATCCTGATCGGCATCCCGCTTGGCATGTTCGCCGCCCGCCGTCCCCGCTTTTATGCTGCGATACAACCGATCATGGACTTCATGCAGACCATGCCGGCCTTCGTTTTCATGATCCCGGTGATCGCCTTCTTCGGTACCGGCAAACCGGCCGCTGTGGTCACCACCATGATCTTCGGCGGGACGCCCGTCGTGCGCCTGACCGTTCTCGGCCTTCGCGGCGTGCCCGAAAGCGTGCGAGAAGCCGCCATCAGCTTCGGGGCGAACAAGTGGTATCTCCTGACCAAGGTCGACCTGCCGCTGGCCAGCCCATCGATCCGGGCGGGCATCAACCAGACCATCATGCTGTCCCTTGCGATGGTTGTCGTCGCCTCGCTGATCGGCGCAAAGGGGTTGGGTGAGGATGTGCTCGAAGCCCTGCAATACGCCAACGTGGGGCAGGGAATCCTGGCCGGATTCTCGATCCTGTTCTGCGCCATGATCCTCGATCGCATCGTTCAGGGCGGGCGTCGGTGAAACCTCTGGTCCTGGTCCACGGCTTCATGGGCGGTAGCGACCAGTGGGCGCTTCAGAAACCTCTGGCAAAGGGGCGCGATCTGATCGCGGTGGATTTGCCGGGCTTCGGCAAGAACGCGCATCTGGCGCCTGTCGCCAGCATCGCCGGGTTCGCCGACTGGGTCCTTGCGGAACTTGCGCGCCGGGGTGTTTCAGACTTCGACCTGCTGGGCCACTCGATGGGAGGCATGATCGTTCAGGAGATGGTCCGGTTGGCACCGCATCGTGTCGCGCGGCTGATACTTTACGGCACGGGCGCGGTAGGCCTTCTGCCCGGACGCTTCGAGCCGATCGAGACATCCATGGATCGCGCGAAGAGGGACGGCGCGTCGGCGACCGCCCGCCGTATCTCCGCGACGTGGTTCCTCGAGTCAGAGGCCTCGCAGGGCTATCCTGCCTGCGCGAAAATCGCCGAGCAAAGCACGCTACCCGCAATTCTTGCAGGGCTGGAAGCGATGCGGGACTGGTCCGGGCAGGACAATCTCGCACTTATCTCCGCCGAAACGCTTATCGTCTGGGGGGACGGTGACCGCACCTATCCCTGGTCGCAGATAGAATTGCTCTGGCGTGCCATTCCGAACAGCCATCTGGCCGTCCTACCGCTTTGCGCTCATGCGGTGCATATGGAGCGCCCCGATCTCTTCAACCGGATCGTCGGCGAATTTCTGGCGCGCAGTTGATGTTATCATTCGGCGGCTTCGCCCAACTTCTGCCAGTTTTTGAATGTTTTATGGAAAACCAGCATGTCAGGGTTGGACATATGCCGACTCCTGGCTAACATGCCTGCTGCGGCCAAGACATGGGACCTGGGACATGGACACCGCGAAGAGAAAGACCAAGAATGCGTGTGTCGGGACAGTGGTTCCGGATCGCGCGCTGGGCATCCGCCTGGCCGGGCTTCCGGTGCTGACGGCGTTTCTGATGATGACCACGACATCGCCGGTTCCTGCGCAATCGGGCGCGCGTCATCTCTCTCTCGCAAGTGTGGTTGCCGCGCCAGCGGCGGCCAAGGACCTCTGCGTCCGCTACGCCTGGGCTTGTGGCCGAACCCGGGGAAAGATTGCCGACCACTCGCGGATGATTGCGATTGCGACCGAGGTCAATCGACGGATCAACCGAAAGGTCCGTCCGGTGGATGACATCGCGCAATACCACGTCGAAGACTACTGGACATTGCCTTCCAGCAGGGGCGGCGACTGCGAAGATGTGGCGCTGTTCAAGAAGCAGGAACTTGTCGCGAGAGGGGTTCCGGCAGACCGCCTTCTTCTTGCGACGGTATTCAGCAAGAATGTCGGTGCTCATGCCGTGCTGGTCCTGAGACTGGACGAGGGCGACTTCGTGCTGGACAGTCTGAACACCCGGATCGAAGCCTGGCACCAGACTGGCTACACGTTCCTGCGCATGCAGAACCCCGACGCCCCGGGGTCTTGGGTCAGGGTGACCGCGGGAGGCTGAAATCTCTCTCTTTCTGTAGAAACAGGCGTCCCGCACGCCGGGGGCATGCGGGACTGATTTTCAAAGACATTTCCTGTCAGTTTGACTTCGATTTGCCGGGGTTGTCTTCGTCAACTCCATCGGCATCGTTGCCGTGACCGCGGTCGTGGTCGTCTTCAGGGCCGCACGAGGCCGGCGGCGTGCCGGTTGACTTGCCGGGATTGTCTTCGTCGCAACCATCGGGATCGTTTCCGTGCCCCTTGTTGTCGTCGTCGCCGTCGTCGCCGCCGTTGCCATTGTCGCCGCCGTTTCCGTTGCCGTTGCCGTTGTCGCCATCATCGTCATCGTCATCGTCATCGTCATCGTCGGACGAGGGACCAGAGGGAAATTTGCGGCCGTCGTTGTCCTCTGCCACAGAGGGCACAGGCGTTGCGGCAACCGATACGTCGATCAGCAGGGCGGCCAAGGCCGGGCAGTACTCGTTGGTGATCTCAAGGATCTCTCCAAAGTCATCCTGCCTGCGCAGATAGCCAAGCATTCCGGGGGTTACCACCTGACAGTTGCAGAGATCCCTGACAGAGGACATGTTTTCGGCGGTTGCGATCGTGCACCGTACCTTGCCGTCCGCGGTAAGCTCCTGGGAAAAGGCGCTGCCGGCTCCTACGAGACCGGAACACAGAAGAAGAGTCGCCAGCATCTTGCTGGATTTGATCTTTTGATCGTTTTTCATTTTGCTGCTCCATTCACACTTGACGAGATCGGCGGGATGCCGATCTACATATTACTTTTGATATGTTATATTGTGTGAAGAAACAGAGGCTTGATCGAGGTCAATTTGATCGTTGCTAAATGAGAAACATTCTTTTTCGCTCTCCGAAGAGAAACGTCACGCAGGGGTGCCAGATGTCCGGAGGGGCCGAGCCGGTCCCAAATCCGAAAGCCGTCAGCCGCTTTCTTCGAGGTCGCCTTCCGCGTTTACCCGCAAGCCGGTCCTGTGGCTTTCTTCAAGGATTGAAGGCGCCCAGTCCACGCGCCCGCCATCCTGCGTCGCTTCCTTGGACCCAATGATCGCCATAAGCACCGCGTGTTCGCTGCCGATGTTGCGAAAGCCTCGATAGACGCCAGGAGGAAAGCTGATGCAGTCGAAGGGATCGAGCTCGATCTCCTTGTCGCCTGTCTCTCCCCAGTACGCCGCCCAACGGCCGGTCAGCGGGATAAAGACCTCGATCGTCTCATGGGAGTGCAGGGCGGCACCCTTGCCGGGCTCTGCGCCCACATAGGTGATCCCGAAATAACGTGCGTCTGTGATCGCGGGGGCAAGGCTTGCGTCCTCGGTCACGCCACGGCCGATGATATTGTAGATGTCCCTCTGGTACTCGGGGATACGGGTGTCGACGAAGGCCTGTTTCGAGGGCTTGACCTCGGAAAAGCGCGCTGTCCGCGCCAGCATTTCGTCGACGGTTGGCTCGGTGATCTTCATTGGCATAGTCCCGAAACGAGAGGGGCGGCCCGAAGGCCGCCCCGTGATCCGTCATTCGATCGTGTAGCGCACCGGCCACTCGTAGCCGGAGTCGTCGACCGCCTTGATATAGGCGTTGAGAACTTCGGTGCCGGGCATGCCACGCCCGTCGGCGTCCTTGGCCTGCTGGCTCGGGAAGCTGGTTAGTGACTGCGCCCATCCGGCGCGAGCCTCCTGCGACAGTTCCTTGATCTGAGCGCCAACTTCGGCCAGGCCCTTCAGACCGGATTCCTGGCGGGCGTTCAGCGACGCACCGGCCTGATCCTCGTAGGCCCGTCCTACCTCGCGGATGATTTTCTGAACGTCTTCCGGCAGGTTCGCCATGGAGCGTTCGTTGATCGTCAGAGCATTCACGCCCATCGCGCCGAAGCCGATCAGCGTATAGTGTGGCGAAGGCTCATAGAACTTGAAGCCCAGATAGGCAGAGGGGAACATCAGCCAGCCGTTGTAGACACCGGTCTGAAGCGACAGGTAGCCGTCGGGCAGGGTGGACTGAACCGGGATCGCGCCGGCGAATTCCAGCCAGGGCAGGTTCGGGCCGGCACCGCCGATCTTAACGCCTTTCAGGTCGTCGACCGTATCCCACGGGTCCGTCGTGCCAAGGTGGTAGTTGTCCCAGCCGTGCAGGCCCAGAAGCTCCTGTCCGTATTCGGACGAGAACTGCTCGGTCAGCCATGGCACAGCGTCATATGTTGCGCGCACCGTATCCATCGCCTGGTCCGAGTCCTGTGGGCCGAACGGCGTGTAATACGGGAAGTTGTGCAGGAACAACTTCGCAGGCTCGAAACAGATGCAGTAGGCGCCAATGTCCAGAATTCCGTTCTGAACGGCCTCCAGGGTTTCGGCTACGCCGGCGATGGCGCCGCCATAGCCTTCGACGAACTCGATCTCGTGCTCGGTTTCCTCGGCAACGCGGCGCTTGACCTCGGGCACGAAGAAATTCGCAGTGTCCGCGACATAGACAGCCGGTCCGTTCGGATGGCCCGAGCCAATCCGAAGCGTAAAGGTGTCAGCCGCCGCTGCGCTGCCCATCGCGGCCAGCCCCAGCGCAGCAGAGCCAACGCGCAGGGCCTTTCCTACATTCTTCATTGCATTCCTCCCATTGCATTCATCAGTGCATACGGTTGTTCAACCGCTCTTATTTATCGTTCGTTAACTAGCGCACAGAACCGAAATACGGTCAAGCATCCGGTTATTTATCGACTGCTAAATTTCGTTCTTGACCCCTTCGGCCTTTCCGTTAGCGTGGCACGACGAACGCCCGACAAGGGCGTCGCGACAGGGGAGGAGTCATGAACGCAGCGGTCAAGCTTGCGCGGGTCATCCATATATTTTCAGCATTCTGGACGCTTGCGCTGGCAGTGCTGATCTTCGGTGACGTCATGGGCCGGCAATTGATGTCGCAGCCGATCCCGGGCACCAAGGAACTGATCCAGAACTCGGTGGTCGCGATCACCTTCCTGCAATTGCCGATGGCGATCTATTCCGGTTCCATGATCCGGACGACGATTTTCGCCGATGCGGTGCCTGCGCCAATCCGGCGCATTCTTCGCACAATCGGCGCGCTTCTGGGGCTTCTTCTGTTCCTCGGTCTGATCTGGAGCACCTGGCCGTCATTCTGGGATGCCTACCGGATCGGGGAATACGAGGGCGAGGGCGCCCTCAGGGTTCCGACATGGCCGGTGCGCGGCGCGGTGCTGGTGATTTCCGCCTTCGGGCTTTTCGCCTACCTGTCGATGATCATCTATGACTGGACGGGCCGGCTCGAGGACGAGCAGGCCGCGCCCGGCGCCAATCTCAGCGGCGGAGAAGCCTGATGGGTGGCGATATCGTTCTCTGGATGCTGGGGCTGCTGGTCCTGCTCATCCTTCTTGGCACCCACATCGGTGTTGCGCTTGCGATCTGCTCGGGTCTTGGGGTCTTCCTGATCCTCGGGTCGTTCGAGGCCGCCGTGTCGATCCTCGGAAACACCGCCTATGAAGCGGTTCGCAAGGATGTCTTCGCGGTCATCCCTCTCTTCGTTCTGATGGGCGACATCATATCAAGGTCAGGGGCGGCGGCCGATCTCTACCGCATCTGTGACCGGACGATGAAGCGGCTTCCCGGACGGCTGGCCATCGCGACCATTGCCGGCAACACGGTCTTCGCGGCGGTGACTGGCGTCTCCATCGCCTCGGCGGCGGCCTTCAGCCGGATCGCCTATCCCGAGATGGTCAAAGTCGGCTACCGCAAGACCTTCGCGCTTGGCTCGGTCGCCGGGTCGGCCTGCCTCGGAATGCTGATCCCGCCGTCGGTCCTGCTGATCGTCTGGGCCATCCTGACGGAGATGTCGGTCGGCGCACTGTTCATCGCCGGCATCATTCCGGGCATCGTTCTGGCATTGCTGTTCGTCGCCTATGTGGTCATTGCCGCCGCCCGCAATCCCGACATCGCGCCGCCCTTCCAGGAAGACCTGGTCGAGCTGACGCCTCAGGAGTTGCGCTCGGAACTGATCGGAGGCTTCGGCATTCTCGGCCTGATCATGCTGGTGATCGGCGGCATCTGGACGGGCTTCTTCACACCCACCGAGGCCGCGGGCTTTGGTGCCCTGGGTGCGCTTGTGGTGGGCGTCATCAAGGGCATGCGCTGGTCAGACATCGTGGCCGCCATCATCCAGGCCGGCCGTACGACGGCACCGATCATGTTCCTCCTGATCACCGCCTCCATGTACTCGCGCCTTCTGGCCATCGGCGGTGCGGTCAACTTCATTCAGAACCTCTTCCTTGGCGCCGGGCTGGAGCCTTGGCAGATCATCACCCTGATGATCGTGGTCTGGCTGGTCCTCGGGATGCTGGTCGACAGCGTCTCGATCATTCTCCTGACCGTGCCGATCTTCGCTCCGATCGCCATGGCGCTCGGCCTCGATCCGATCGCCTTCGCGATCTTCGGCATCCTTGTCATCGAAGCGGGGCTGTTGACGCCACCATTCGGATTGCTGGTCTACACGGTCAAGGGCTCTGTCCCCGACAGGGAAGCGACGCTGGGGATGATCTTCAAGGGTTCGACGCCATACTTCCTTTTGATCCTTGTCGCCGCGTTGCTCGTGCTCTGGATTCCGGCCCTTGCGACATGGTTGCCGAAACTGATGTTCTGAACGATTTCGCGAGGCCACAGAACTATCCCTTTTTGTGATAGGTGGTCTCGCGATTTATAATTTCTTCTCATATGTGCCGGACGCTACATTTCCCGGAACGAACAACAGGGAGCACCCGATGGAACTCGGATTCTTCACGATGCCTATTCACCCGCTGGACAAGGACTGGCGGCAAACGCTGCGCGAGGATCGCGAAGCATTCCTTCTGGCCGACGAGCTGGGCTACGTCGAGGCGTATTGCGGCGAGCACAGCACCGACCAGGCCGAGAACATCACGTCGACCGCCATGTTCATGGCGTCCCTGGCCTATGAAACCAAGAATATCCGGCTGGGTACCGGCACGATCAACATGCCGAACAGCCACCCGGCCGCCGTTGCGGGCCAGATCGCGATGCTGGATCACATGCTGGACGGACGCTTCAACTTCGGCATCTCTCCCGGCGGACTTGCATCGGACGCCGAGGTCTTCGGAAATCTCGATGCCGACCGGCAGGAGATGTTCCTCGAGGGCATCAACACGGTTCTCAAGATCTGGGAAAGCGAAGCGCCTTACAACATCGAAGGCAAGTACTGGAAAATCTCCACCGAACGCACCTCGATGGTGGATATCGGCCAGGGGATCATGCCGAAACCTCTGCAGCGCCCGCACCCGCCGGTGGTGGTGACGGCGGTCGCTCCCTTCTCGAAGGGCGTGACGGAAGCCGCTGCCCGCGGCTGGGATCCGATCAGCGCGAACTTCCTTATGCCGCAATGGGTGGCCAGCCACTGGCCGAGATATGTCGAGGGCTGCGAGCGCGCGGGCCGTCCCGCCGATCCGGCAAACTGGCGCGTGGCCAAGTCGGTATTCGTCGCGGACGATCTGGACACCGCCCGTCGCTACGCCACCGACCCGGACTCGCCCTATGTGTTCTACTACAAGCAGCTCTTCACCAAGCTGAAGAAGCACGGCCGGATCAACCTGTTCAAGGAGCACAAGGACCAGCCGGATGACGAGGTCACGCTGGAGCACGTCTGCAACCGACTGATCATCTGGGGCACGCCGGACAAGGTCGCCGACGAACTGCTCGCCTTCCGCGAGGTGACCGGCGACTTCGGCACCCTGCTTTACGCGGGTAAGGACTGGGCCGATTACGATCTGGGCCGGCGCTCGATGATCCTTCTGGCCGAAAAGGTGAAACCGGCGGTCAACACCGCCATTGCGGCGATGGAGCCTGCCTGATGCCGAAAGTCCGTCTGTCGGACGGCGTGTCCCTCAACACCCGCGTCGACGGTGCCGAGGGCGCGCCTTGGGTCGTGCTGTCGAACTCGCTGGGGTCGAACCTTTCGATGTGGGATGGCCAGATCGAGCTTCTGACGTCCAAGTACCGGGTGCTGCGCTATGATCATCGCGGTCACGGCGCCAGCGACGTGCCGCCGGGGCCTTACTCGCTGGACAAGCTGGTGGGCGATGTGATCGAGCTCATGGATCATTTCGGGATCGAAAAGGCGGATTGGATCGGCCTGTCCATGGGCGCGATGACCGGCATGGGGCTGGCAATCCATCACCCGGACCGGTTCGGGCGCATGGTTTTGGCCGATGGCCGTGCCGATGCCCCCGAGATGTTCCGGGCCATGTGGGACCAGCGCATTGCGGTCGTCTCCGAAGGCGGGACAGAGGCGGTGGCGGACGGAACGCTCGGCATGTGGCTGACCGAGGATTGGCGCGCGGCCAATCCCGAGGCGACCGCGGCCGTCAGGGCGATGATCTCGTCGACCGATCCCAAGGGCTATATCGCCTGCTGTCAGGGTCTGAAGGAACTGGACTATCTCAAGGACCTTGGCTCGGTCCGGGTGCCGGTTCTCTACATCTGCGGCGCCGAAGACAAGGGGGCGCCGCCGGATGTCATGAAGGCAATGAAGGCGGCGACGCCGGGAGCGGCCTATGTCGAGATCCCTGCCGCCGGCCACGTCCCGAATATCAACCGGCCCGAAGCGTTCAACGCCGCTCTGGCCCAGTTTCTGGAGGTGTGAGTTGGCGCTCTCGGATCGCATTCCGTACCAGGCCATTGTCGACCGTCCCAAACTGACCCTTCCGGATGGCAAGCGCATCGCGGTTTGGGTCATCCTGAATGTCGAGGAATGGCGGATAGAGGGCGCGATGCCGCGCACCGTTCTGCCGCCGCCCATGGGCCAACCGCTGCTGCCGGACGTGCCGAACTGGTCCTGGCACGAATACGGAATGCGCGCGGGCTTCTGGCGGCAACACGCCGCGCTGACGTCACGCGGAATACCCGTGACCATGGCCATCAACGGCAATGTCTGCCGGTCCTATCCGCGCGTCGCCCAGGCCGGCGTCGATGCGGGCTGGGAGGTCATGGGGCATGGCTTCCTGCAAGGTCCGATGCACCGTCTCGAAGACCAGAGAAAAGCGATTCACGATGCGATGGACACGATCGAAGCCTTCGCGGGCACGCGTCCACGCAGTTGGGAAAGCCCCGGCCTGACCGAGACGGAAGAGACGCTGGACCTTCTGCGCGAGGCGGGGGTCGAGTATGTCGCCGACTGGGTCATCGACGATCTTCCACAGGATATCGAGACGCCCCATGGGCTGATCACGTCGATCCCCTATACCGTCGAGGTGAACGACATCACGGTCTACGCGTTGCAGCAGCATGACTCCGAGGTCTTCCTCAGCCGTGGCAAACGCCATTTCGACCGGCTCTATGCCGAGGCGGCGGAAAACGCGCGGGTTATGGCGATCTCGATCCATCCCTATATCACGGGCGTGCCACACAGGATCGGGGCGCTGGAGGACCTGCTCGATTATGTCGGCGGGCACGAGGGCGTCGCGTGGATGACGGCCAGCGAGATCGGCGACTGGTATCGGGGGCAGATGGGCTAGGGCAGGGTGCCCGGCCGCTTCGCCATTTGAGACATTCACCGGAAAAAAGCCGCGCGGGTCTGCAAGACCTGCGCGGCTCTCTCTTTCCGGGGACGCGACTCCCGTCGACGGCCGCTCCAGAAACCGTTGCTTGTCCTCGACGGCGAGTTGATCGGTTTCCCACCGGTGGCCGATCCAACCATGGAGCCAACGGAAATGTCCGACTCCGCGAAGGCTATATCAACGTACAATCTCAATTCGGGGTCTCTTGATGACTGGCTTCTTTTCGTGGAACTGACAGGACCAGCGCCTCCCCGGCACGGCGATCAAGGCGAAACGGATCGCGAAACTCCCGACGATCACGGAAGCGGCTGTGGGCACGCCGGCTCGCAAGCTGTCGTGCCATGTCTGGTCCAATTTTTAGGTGGTTGTTCTGTATGATTTGATAAAGCCTTGATCTTGGTGTCGAAAGCGGAAGAGGGGCTCCCTCGGACGCATTCGGAAAGGTGAACGAGAGTGGGGCCACCCATCCGCTTCCGTTGATGCCGCGAGGGTTTCCCTCAGCCCAGGAAGCGCGGGTCTCCCGTGGCCCATGCAACGCCGTCGCCCCGGTCCATCGTCTCGATCAGTGCCATGTCGGCGGCGTCGATCTCGAAACCGAAGAGGTCGATGTTCTGGCGCATCCGCATTGGGTTCAGGCTTTTCGGCAGAACGGCGAAACCCTTCTGTACCCCCCAGCGCAGCAGCACCTGAGCCTCTGTCACTCCATACTTCGCGGCCATCGCCTTGAAGGGCGAGGCGGCATTGGCGCCGGCGGCCTGCATGTCTGCCGTCTTCGCGCTGTCTTGCCCGGGTTCGGCGCGCCATGTCGAGAGGGGCACAAGCGAGCTGTAGGCGATGGGTGCGATACCGTTCGCCGCCATGACGCCGAGAAGCTCGGGCTTCTGAGACCAGGGGTGCAGTTCGATCTGGTTGTACTCCGGCATCGGCAGGCCCGCAGCGCGGATTTCCTCGATATGCGCTTCGGTATAATTGCTGACGCCAATGGACCGCACCTTGCCCTTTGCCTTGAGGTCCACGAGCGCGCCCCACTCGTTCACCCGTTCGGCCCCGCCGGACGGAGCATGGATCAGGTAGAGGTCGACATAGTCGAGCCCCAGTGCTGTGCGCGACGTCTCGAAGGCCGCCATGGTTTCGTCGTAGCCCTTCGGTGCGTCACCCCAGGCCGGATTTCCGGGCCAGAGCTTTGTGGTCACGAAGATGTCCGCACGGTCCAGCCCGGTCGCAGAGAGACCACGGCGGATACCTTCACCAACGCCGGCTTCGTTGTGATAGCCTGCGGCGGTGTCTATATGGCGATACCCTGCTTCGATTGCCGCGGCGACGGCGCTTGGGGCGGCGTCATCAGCGATCAGATAGGTGCCGAATCCGACGAAGGGCAGGCCGCTCTCGGTTTTGGGGGTGTCATTGGAGTGGCTGTTCATCTGTGATCTCCCGTTTGCACCCGACGCTTCGGATGGATTTGACTGATAGGAGATCCAATAAACAATAATTCACATGTTTTCTTTTCTCGGACTCCACATAACTTGCCTGATTATCCAAATGTTCAGAAATTTGTTAAATACGCCTTTAGTCGTGCTATGCCCATTCAAACGAACTGGAAGAAGGGCCGATGCAGGTGGAACCTATTCAGGTGGCGCGCGAAATGGTTATTGCCGACTCGGCGGATGGTGTGACGCCGGTTGGACTGGGCGAAGCCGTCATCCTTCGGCGCGACCACCCCTCGGACATTGAGGGAACGCTTTATCGACCTTTGCTCTGCCTGATCCTGCAGGGTGCCAAGGAGGTTACATCGGGCTCGTTGTCGGTTCATTGCCCTGCCGGGAACGCAATTGTGGTGAGCCATGACCTGCCGGTTCTGTCACGCATCACCCAAGCGTCACCGGATGAGCCCTATGTCGCTGTCGTGCTGCCCATCGATCTTGGTCTCCTCCGAAGTTTTTTCGATCACATGCCCGACTTCGCGGACGGAGATGAAGACGCAGGAGCGCTCTTGTCTTACAAGGCGGAACCGGCCTTGCTGGATGCCGCGGCACGCCTCCTCGCGCTGTCCCGCGATGCCGGCGCCGCGCCGCTTCTGGGCCCGATCCTTCTTCGGGAGATACACGCGCGGCTGCTTCTTTCTACGCAAGGCGCCATCCTTAGGCGGTTCTTGCGCCGCGACGATCCTTCGAACCACGTATCTCGGGCGATTGCTTCTATTCGATCTTCCATCGACGCGCCGCTATCGGTATCTGCGTTGGCCGAACATGCCGGTATGAGCAAGTCGTCCTTCCACGCGCATTTCAAAGCGGTCACGGGGTTGACCCCGGGGCAATACCAGAAGGACATCCGATTGCTGGAGGCGCGGCGACTTGTCTTGGAGGGTAAGAAGGCCATCTCCTCGATCGCATTCGATGTCGGCTACGAAAGCCCGGCGCATTTCAGCCGGGACTACTCGCAAAAGTTCGGACATTCGCCGCGCGAAGATCGCAACAGAGAGCATCGCATCTTGGGTGTGGTCGAGACCGCATGATCGTTTTTCCGACTTGAGGTCGGCGAGCCGGCGCATCTGCTTGTCCGAGAGGCCAACGGGGAGATGGAGTGGGCAAGGCGCCCGTCAGTTTGAGGAAAACCAACATTTCGCATGAGAAAATAAATGGTTACGATCTCCGTCGCCGCCTGCCGTCTTTCCCGATTGCCCCGTGAGAGAAGGGAGCAGCCGCCATGTTCCTCGCAACAACGCTTCTCAACGTTTTGCGCTCTACCGGTGCCCCTTGGCTTTCGATGCCGGCCTCAACGGCTTTCTCTGGTGATTGGACCGGAGTCCGCGACGGAGGCCAGCTTGGGTAGAAGGATCACGAAATCTACCTGGACGAGACTGTTGGCCCGAACCCGGCAGGCTGTGTCATGCGCGAAGGCTCCGGGGGAACCTGGGGTGATCACGTTGGATATGACCGTGATCCCGGTGATTGGGTGATCGGTGCCCGTGCTGACGCGGACCCCTCGAACGTCGATATGGCAAGCGCAGTTGGTGGCCCCTACATTCCTTACGGCAAAGAGAGCCATGCGGCCGAGACTGCGTTTCGGCGACGATGCGATTGTCCTATCGCTTCTGATCGGCTTTCCCTTGGTTGGACCGAGCCCTACAGTGGCCACACCACCAGGATTGCCGGCATGGCGACTGCGATAACCAGAATCTCCAGCGGCAGGCCCATGCGCCAGTAGTCTCCGAACTGATACCCGCCAGGGCCCAGAATGATCGTGTTGTTCTTGTGCCCGATCGGCGTGAGGAACGCGCAGGACGCCGCCACGGCAACGGCCATCAGCCAGGCGTCCGGGTTCGTTCCCGTCGACGCCGCCATCGTCAGCGCAATCGGGGCGGCGATCAGTGTGGTCGCCACGTTGTTCAGGAAATCCGACAGGGTCATCGTCACGACCATCAGCACAAGAAGCGACACCCACGCCGGGTATCCCTCTGTGATTGCGAGGATCTGGGATGCGATCAGTTCCGCACCGCCGGTCCTTTCAAAGGCGGCGGCCAGCGGTATGAGGCTTGCCAGCAGAACGATGACTTTCCACTCGATCGACTCGTAAACCTCGCGCCCCGACACCAGCCCGACGACCACGAAACCGATCACGGCGGCGGCCAGCGTGACCGGCAGCGACGCCCACCCAAGTACCGCCACACCGATGGCGGCCAGGAAGATGCCCACTGACAGCCCTGCCTTCGAACGCTGCACCACCTGTGTCTCGCGGCCCTCGATCGGAAGGACACCCAGCCACGCTGTGGCGGCGGCCACGCGTTCGGGCGTGCCCAGCAGCAGCAGCACGTCACCCGGGCGGATGGTCAGAAGACGGACGCGGTCGCTGAACTGCTGACCGTTCCGGGAAACCCCGAGAAGCGTCACCGAATGCTGGTAGAGGAGGCGGAGGCTGCGCGCGGTGCGCCCCGCGATCCGCGAGTCCTCGGGGACGATGGCCTCGGTCAGGGTCAGGCTGCCCGAGGTCACGCCTCCGGCGTGCTGTTCGGCCCCCGCGAACTCCAGTTCGGCCTGTCCCATGAAGGTTTCGATCGCCTTGGGCTCTCCCTCGACCACGATGAAGTCACCCGGCCGGATTTCGTTTCGCGCGGCGAAGCCCGGCAAGCGCTTGCCGCGCCTGACGAGGCCCAGGATATGCAGGTCGTGCTCGTCGGCCAGCGGATAGAGCGCGGCCACGGTCGTGCCTTCCTTCACGGCCTTGTCGCCGACCCGCAGCTCCGCGATGTATCGGCCTTTCGAAAACTCCTCCTCGTGCTCCAATGCACCCTTGCGGTCAGGGAGAAACCGCCAGCCGATCAGCGACACGAAGGCGATCCCGGCGATTGCGACAGCAAGGCCGACGGGAACGAAATCGAACATGCCGAATGACTCTCCCAGAGCGTCCTGACGGTACTCGGCGATGACGATATTTGGTGGCGTGCCGATCAGCGTGATCATCCCGCCCAGAATCGTTGCGAAAGACAATGGCATCAGTGTCCGGCCCACGGCGCGCTTGGCCCGCGCCGCCGTCTCGACGTCAAGCGGCATCAGGATAGCCAGCGCCGCCACGTTGTTGATCACGGCCGAGATGCCCGCTCCGACCACGGCCATGACCGCTATATGCAGGGGCAGGGGCCGGTCGGCGTTGAGAAGCCGTGCGGCCAGCTTCTCGATCGCGCCCGACGCGATCAGCCCCCGCGAGACGATCAGCACCAGCGCGATGATCGCCACCGCCGAATGGCCGAACCCGGAAAAGACCTCCTCTTTCGGTATGGTGCCCAGTGCCGACGCCAGGACCAGCGCGCCAAAGGCCACGAGATCATATCGGATCCGTCCCCAGATCAGCAGTGCGAACAGCACCGCGAAGATGGCGAAGATCAGGGTCTGGTCACTGGGCATCGCGTTCCCCATTTACCGGTTCACCTTGGTTAGTCCGGATCACGGGTGAACGCAAAGAACCGAAGGGAGTTTCCTTGCACTTGGGCCGAGGGGACCTCTCTCGCCGCCATCTTGGATGTTCCTCAACGGACACGGCGTGGTGTTCGGCCTCGGGCACGGTCGGTATCACCCTCGGCCTTCGACGGCGGCGTCCCAGTCTTCGCGAATTTCCAGCGCTGCGGATTTGAGGTGCTCGAACATCAACTCCGCGGCGCGGCTCAGCGCCACTTCGGCCTTCTGGACGATCACATAGTCGGTGCGGATCGACGGCTCGATCAGCGGGTGCAGTTTGCGCCGTTCGCCGGGCAGGTCGGTATGGCAGATGGCGGCAGGCAGGATGGCGCACCATCCGCCGCTCGCGATCAGTTCCAGCGTGCCAAGCATCGCATCCATGTCCATAACCTCGCCCGGTTCGACGCCGTGGCTGGTGAAATACTGCTCCAGCCCGCGCCGGCGGACATTGATGGAAGACGGAAGGATCAGGTTCAGACCATTGAGGTCTGCCGGCCGTACCGGGTCAAGGTGCCGATGTCCGGGCAAGGCGTCCGGAGATGCCGCCAGAACTTCACTGTCAGAGGCCAGGTAGGTTGCCTTGAGGCCGCTCAACAGGTCGCCGGCGGGAACCGCTGCCCAGTCCAGTTCTCCCATCGCCACCCGGCGCATGAGCGAAAAGGAGTATTCCTCGATCACCGAAACCTCGACATCCGGATAGGCGGTGCGAAACTGGCCCATCGCGCGGGGCAGAACCGCGCGCGTCAGGGTCGGAATGACACCAAGCCGGATCGCGCCCGAGACGCTGCGGTCAAGCGAGTCTATCTTTTCTTCCAGTTCGAAGAGGGATTTCAGAACATGCCGCCCGCGCTCGTACACGATCTCGCCGGCGGGTGTCAGTTCCAGGGCACCCTTGCCGCGTTTCAGAAGCGGTCTGCCAAGAATCGTCTCCAGTTTCTTGACCTGCGTGGACATGCCCGACTGCGTCGCATTCTCGCGATCCGCCGCCCGGCTGAAGGACTGCTCCTCATAGACGGCAAGCAGGGCCTGAAGGCTGCGTATGGTGATTTTGGGCGCTGGCATGATCCGGCTTTACTATACGATTTTCGAATAAAGAAAATGCCAAATCATCATTTTGAAAGATGTTGATGCCGCACTATCTTCCGACTTGTCATCAAAATCAAAGGTTGTGACATGCTGGATGCCACTGAGGATTTCACGAAACGGCTGCGGAGCGCGTTCGGTTGCTTTGCGTCTGGCGTGACCGTCGTCACTCTGCGCGATACCGCAGGAACACCCACGGGGATCACCGTGAATTCATTCTCGTCCCTCAGCCTCGATCCTCCACTTCTCCTCTTCTCGGTCGGATCGCAGCAGGTAAGCTGCCGCTGGTTCGAAGCCGGCGCCCCCTTCACGGTCAACGTGCTGGCTGCGGATCAGGAGAAACTTGCCTGGCAGTTCGCCAAGCCGTTGAAAGACAAGTTCGAAGGCGTGGGTTGGCGGGAAGGCGTCAACGGCGCGCCCGTGATCGAAGGAACGCTTGCCAGCTTCCAGTGCCGCAAGTGGTCGATCATGGAGGGCGGAGACCACAAGATCGTCGTTGGCGAGATCGTTGATTTCGGTGCTACCGACGGTGACGCTCTCACCTTCTTCCGTGGCTCGATGCAGCAACTTCCGCACAGCAGCGCAGCTTGAAGAAACCACGCTATCCGAAAATCGTCGAGGCCGCGCTGACCCCGCGTCAGCGCGAGGTCTATGACAGGATCGTGTCTGGTCCGCGGGGCGAGGTCCGCGGGCCGCTGCGGGTCTGGCTGCATTCGCCGGAACTGGCCGATCGGGCGCAGGCCCTTGGCGGCTTTGTCCGCTACGACACCCTGTTGCCTCCGCTTCTCTCCGAACTCGCGATCCTCGTCACGGCAAGGCTGTGGTCCTCGGGCTTCGAATGGGCGCACCATGCACCCATTGCCGAACGTGCAGGGCTGGATAGCGAGATCATCGCGGCGATCGGGCAGGGGCTGACACCGGCCTTTGCCGATGCGGTTCAAAAAGCGGTGTTCGACGTGGCGGTGGAGCTTCACCGCGACCGCAAGTTGACGGACGCCACCCATGACGCCGCGCTTGAGGCGCTTGGACGACAAGGCCTCGTCGATCTTGTGGGGATCTGCGGCTACTACACGCTGATCTCGATGACGATCAACGCATTTGAGGTGCCGGTCGACGAAGGCCCGTTGCTACCGCAGGTCGACGTTCCAGCCGAGCAGATGTTCAAAGAATAATTGCGGTTTTTCGGGGTCAGGGAGTCGACTTGGCGAAAATCGACCGTTTGATCGGTGCCGCCAGGCGCACCTGCCGATGGAGCACTTTCTTCCGTTCCACCACAAATCCTATTGAATAATAGTGTCCCGCTCTCGCCCGCCGGCCAGAGCGGTGCAGAGGCGTCGAATCCGGTGGGTCGAATGCCGGGCTGGCATGCTTGCGGGAGTTCCGTTTCGCGCAAATGCAGGGTGCTCCGCGTTCATGCCGGGTTGTGACCGTCCCGCGCTGGGGTTATTTCGATTCTGCAACGAGGGGAACCGATGGCAGACAGCGCCGCGACATTGAACGAGGAACGCGCGAAATCGAAGAACGTGCGCGCATTAAGTGCGCTCTGGCCGTTTCTTGCGCCCTACAAGGCTTTGCTCGCCGCCGCGATGCTGGCGCTGGTGACAACGGCGATGATCTCGCTCATCCTGCCCTTGGCGGTCCGCCGTGTGGTTGACGGGTTCGAAACCTCGGCCGAGTCGCTTCTCGACAGCTATTTCACGGCGGCATTGGGTATCGCGCTCCTGCTCGCGCTGGGCACGGGGCTTCGCTATTATCTCGTCACCCGGCTGGGCGAGCGTGTCGTGGCCGATATCCGCAAGGCCGTTTTTGATCGCATGATCGGGATGAGCCCGGCATTCTACGAAAAGATCATGACCGGTGAGGTCCTGAGCAGGATTACCACCGATACGACTTTGATCCTTTCGGTCATCGGCTCGTCCATCTCCATAGCGCTCAGAAACTTCCTGATCCTGATCGGCGGGCTTACGCTCCTGTTCGTCACGTCGCCCAAGCTGGCGGGCCTCGTTCTCCTGATCGTGCCCTGCATCATTGTTCCGATCGTGGTGCTGGGCCGCCGTCTCAGGGTCCTGTCCAGGGAAAACCAGGACTGGATCGCGGCGTCTTCGGGCAACGCCTCCGAAGCGCTGCTCTCGGTGCAGGCCGTGCAGGCCTATACCCACGAAACTCCCAGCCGCGCTCGTTTCGCCGACGTGACGGAACGTTCGTTCGATTCCGCGCGCAAGCGTATAGGAACGCGGGCGATCATGACGGTGATCGTCATCAGCCTTGTCTTCGCGGGGATCGTCGGTGTGCTTTGGATCGGCGCGCGCGACGTCCGTGCCGACGCGATGAGCGTGGGCGAACTGGTGCAATTCGTCATTTATGCCGTTCTCGTCGCGGGCGCCGTGGGCGCTCTCTCCGAGATCTGGGGCGAGCTTCAGCGCGCGGCGGGTGCGACCGAAAGGCTGGTCGAGTTGCTGACCGCGGAAGACAGCGTCAAGGACAAGGCCCAAACGGTTCCGGCTCCCGAGAGGGTTGCCGGTGCGGTCGCGTTCGAAAATGTCGTGTTCCACTATCCCGCACGGCCGGAAACGGCAGCTCTGAACGACGTCTCCTTCACCCTGGAGCCCGGCGAGACCGTCGCGCTCGTCGGACCATCCGGGGCGGGCAAGACGACGGTTATCCAGCTTCTCCTTCGGTTCTACGACCCGGATGGCGGGCGCATTACCATCGACGGTCACGACCTGACCGATATGGCGCGGGCGGACTTCCGTCGTCACCTCGCGCTGGTGCCTCAGGACCCGGTGATCTTCGCGGCCACGGCGCGCGAGAACATTCGCTTCGGCCGTCCCGACGCCGCGGACGCCGAGATCGAGGCGGCCGCCAAAGCGGCCGCGGCGCACGATTTCCTGGTTGCCCTGCCTCAGGGGTACGACACCTATGTCGGCGAGCGCGGCGTGATGCTCTCGGGCGGCCAGAAACAGCGCATCGCCATCGCCCGGGCGATCCTTCGCGATGCACCCATCCTGCTTCTTGACGAGGCGACATCCGCGCTGGATGCCGAAAGCGAGCGCGCGGTCCAGGAGGCTGTCGAAAAGCTGTCCCGTGATCGCACGACCATCGTCGTTGCGCACCGTCTGGCGACCGTGAAGAAGGCCGACCGCATCCTTGTGTTCGAGAATGGCCGGATCGTCGCGAGCGGAACCCATGACAGTCTCGTGGCGGACGGGGGCCTCTACGCGCGCCTTGCGCGGCTCCAGTTCACCGAAGGCATGGCGGCGGAATAGCACACTGACGTTGCGTTTCTTCGTATTCGCCCGCTTGCGTCGCGGGTCTTTACCTTTACAGTTTTTGGAAGGGTGTGCAGGCGCCTCGGGGAGCAGGTGGTCGGGGAGGACCAAACCGAATGAAACAGATGGATTTCTCGTCTCTGGACGCCCGCAATTCTATCGAAAACGAAATGCCCTGGGAGGCCCGCGACAAGGCGAAAAGCGTCTATGGCATGCTCAGCCGCACGGCAGAAAGGTTCCCCACACGTAACGCGATCAGCTACCAGCTGCTTTCCGGGCCGACCGACCGGGCCGAGACGCTGACATGGGCGGACCTGCATCGAAAGACCACTCAGGCCGCAAATCTCTTCCGCTCGCTCGGCGTCGGCGAGAATGACGTCGTCGCCTACCTCCTGCCCAATGCGACCGAGACGGTGATCACGCTGCTGGGCGCTTGCGTCGCCGGAATTGCCAATCCGATCAACCCGCTTCTTGAACCCGAGCAGATCGGCTCGATCCTGCGCGAAACCAACGCGAAGGTCCTGGTCACGCTCAAGGCATTCCCCAAGACGGACGTTCCCCAGAAGGCGGCGGAGGCCGTAAAGCTGGCGCCCAATGTCACTACCGTACTCGAGGTGGATCTCAACCGTTATCTCTCGCCGCCCAAGTCCTGGATCGTTTCGCTGATCCGGCCGAAGAACCCGGTCAGTCACAAGGCGAAGGTCCTCGACTTCAACGCCGAGATCGCAAGACAGAACACCTCGCTTGATTTCGCCGAGTCCGCCGAAGACCGTGTTGCTGCATATTTTCACACCGGCGGCACGACCGGCATGCCGAAAGTTGCGCAGCATCTGAATTCGGGGATCGTCTACAACGGCTGGCTGGGCGACGCGCTTCTCTTCGACGAGACGTCGGTCGTGATGTGCCCGCTGCCGCTCTTCCATGTCTTCGCCTGTCACGTGATCCTCATGGCCGCGCTGACCTCCGGCGCCCACGTCGTCTTCCCGACACCTCAGGGCTATCGTGGCGACGGCGTTTTCGACAATTTCTGGAAACTGATCGAACGCTGGAAAGTCACGTTCATCATCGGCGTCCCGACGGCGCTCTCCGCTCTGATGCAGCGCCCGGTCGATGCCGACATCTCCACCGTGAAGACGGCGTTCTCCGGCTCTTCGCCCTTGCCGGTCGAACTGTACAAACGCTTCGAGAAAGCTACCGGCGTCGAGATCATCGAAGGTTACGGGCTGACTGAAGCCACTTGCCTTGTCTCGATCAACCCCCTGGGAGGGATGAAGAAAATCGGATCGGTGGGAATTCCGTTCCCGTATACCGACGTGAAAATTCTGATCGGTACTCCCGAGGGTGTCAGGGAATGCGGTCCCGACGAAGTCGGCGAAATCTGCGTTTCCAATCCCGGTGTCCATGCGGGCAATACCTATACCCAGCCCGAGAAGAATGCCGAACTTTACCACGAAGTCGGAAATCGGACCTACCTTCGCACCGGCGATTTGGGGCGGATCGACACTGATGGCTACATCTTCATCACCGGCCGCGCGAAAGACCTGATCATTCGTGGCGGTCACAACATCGACCCGGCCGAGATCGAAGAGGCGCTGGCCGGGCATGAAGCTGTCGCGATGGTTGGCGCAATCGGTCAGCCCGACGCGCATTCGGGTGAACTTCCCTGCGCCTATGTCGAACTGGTGGCAGGAGCGAATGTTTCGACGGACGAACTTCTCAGCTACGCTCGCGAAAAGATCGCAGAGCGCGCGGCGCTGCCGAAGCATATCGAAATCCTCGCGGAACTTCCGAAAACCGCCGTGGGCAAGGTATTCAAGCCAGATCTTCGGCGCCGCGCGATTACGCGGGTTTTCGATGCGACACTGAAGGAAGAGGGGCTGGACGCGAGGGTCGCCGAGGTGATCGAGGACAAGAAGCGGGGCCTGGTCGCTCGGATTGCCGGAAGAAACGCCGGGAACGAGCAAAAAGTCTCGGAGCTTCTGGGCGCGTTTCCCGGATACTGGGAGTGGAAGGACTGATCGCTAAAGTCCAAGACAAACGCCCAATTTTTGCCCTATTTCAACGGCTGTTTGACGTATTGCGGCCTCATTTTCCGGACATTCTATCCATGCGATTGGAGGAATGTCTCGTGATCTTAGTTTACCTGATTGTCAGCATGATGGCCGCTTTCGCGATGTCCATAACCGCCTACGGCGTCACCGGTTCGATACTTCTCGCTTTTCTCACATATTGCGCGACAGGATCGATAGTCCTGATGGCGGTATTCATCTCCGGGTACCTTGCCCATGACGAAGACGACGCCAGCCAGCAGGAACAGCGGCTCTATCCCGCCGAATAAGTTCGTCAGTTCAGCACGACGGAATATCTCACGATCCGGTTGTTGTCGGAATCGCTGAAGAAAAATCGGCTTCCATCCACAGCCACGCCTTCCGGATCGTCGAACTTACCCGGACCCAATCCCGGCAGCCCGTCTCCAATCACACCCAGCAATGCGCCACCGCCGGGGCCATCGGGATCGATCAGCAGCACCCGGTGCGCATCCTGATCTGCCACGACCAGATGTCCGAACTCCGTGACGTCGAGGTATCGGGGCCCGATGAACCCGAATTTTCGATCGTCGATGATCTGCAGGCGCTCCAGCTCGGCCGAATACTTCACCAGCCTCCGGTTCGCGTTGTCTGCGACCCATATGCTGCCATCGGGCGCTTCGGCGACGTCATGCGCGCCCGGATGTCCTTCGACCCCGGCCACGAATTCCAAGCCGCGAAAGCGGACCAGAGCGCCGAAGCCGCTGGCCATGACGTAGAGGTCCCCGTTCGAGTGCATCAATGCGCCTTCGGTCCGCGCGGCCTGTACACCGATGTCGGGCGGGTCCTTCAGAACATCCAGGCTCTCGTAGATAGCCACCGCATTCGCCCCGGTCACCGCGACCGCAACCGAGCCATCGGGGCCGAATGAAATATCATGGACGCCGGGCAGATAACCTTCGCCCAGCATCTCGATCAGTTCCAGTGTGTCCGGGTCGAAAACGGCAATCCGCGCGCCGAACTTGTCGGCGACGTACAGCCGACCATCCGGTCCGATGGCAAGGTCATGGGGATCGGCCAGCACGGGTTCGCTGGCCAGATCGAAACTGGCGAAAGGGCCGGGCGCATCCTGTGCGCTGACCGGCATGGCAAGAAGGAAGGCCGTGATGGCTGCGTATCTCATGGGCGAATTCTATCAGCCCCGCAGCATTCTGTCTCGTGCCCGGTCTATTCCGATTGAAGCGGGCGACCAGACCGCTAGTGTCACCCGGCAGGACAGCAGCAGGTACCAAGATGAGCACTGACGACTGGTGGCGGCACGCCGTTATCTATCAGGTCTATCCCCGATCGTTCCAGGACGATGACGGCGATGGGGTGGGAGACCTGAACGGGATCACGCGGCGCCTCGATCACATCGCCTCGCTGGGCGTCGACGTGATCTGGCTCTCGCCCGTCTTCACCTCGCCCATGAAGGACATGGGCTACGACATCTCTGATCAGAAGGACGTCGACCCGCTGTTTGGGACGCTCGCCGACTTCGACCGTCTTTTGCACCGCACCCACGAATTGGGGATGAAGCTGATCGTCGACCAGGTCCCGTCGCACACCTCCGACCAGCACCCGTGGTTCGTCGAAAGCCGCGCCAGCCGCGACAATCCCAAGGCCGACTGGTACGTCTGGGCCGAAGCCAAACCCGACGGATCGCCGCCCAACAACTGGCTCAGCGTCTTCGGTGGCCCTGCCTGGACGTGGGACCCGAAGCGCCGCCAGTACTACCTGCATTCGTTCCTCGCCACGCAACCCCAAATGAACTTCCACAACGCAGAGGTCGTCGAGGCCAGTCTCGACGCCATGCGGTTCTGGCTGGAGCACGGTGTCGACGGCTTCCGCCTCGACAGCATCAACTACCCGTTCCACGATCCGCTTCTGCGCGACAACCCGGCCAAGGACAGCCCGACCGACGGCGACTGGGTCAACCCCTACAACGTCCAGAACCACGTCTACGACAAGACCCGCCCGGAAACGCCGGGCTACCTGGAAAAGGTCCGGGCGCTGCTCGACGAGTATCCCGGCACCATGAGCGTCGGCGAGGTGGGCGAGGGCTATCGCGCAGCGAAGATCATGGGCGATTACACGCGCGGGGATAAGCGCCTCCACATGGCGTACTCCTTCGAGATGCTGGGCCCCGATTTCTCGCCCGAGTTCTTCCGCAACTGCGTTGGCGGGTTCTTCGATCAGTCCGATGGCGGCTGGCCGTGCTGGGCCTTCTCGAACCATGACGTGATCCGGCATGTCTCGCGCTGGGCAACGGACGGCGACACCGATGCCGTGGCGCGACAGGCAATCGCGCTGCTGCTCAGCTTCGAGGGCGCGAAATGCCTCTACCAGGGCGAGGAACTTGGGCAAACTGAGACCGAACTATCCTACGACGAGATCGTTGATCCGCCGGGGCTCAAGTTCTGGCCCGAATACAAGGGGCGCGACGGCTGCCGGACACCTATGGTCTGGGAGGCAGCCGCAGCGAATGCCGGGTTCACCACGGGTACGCCCTGGCTGCCGGTCAAGCCACCCCAGGCGGCGCGAGCGGCGGACAGGCAGGAAGCCGATCGGGACTCGATCCTGCACCACTATCGCGCCGCGTTGAAATTCTACCGCGAGACCGATGCGCTTCGCGACACCGGGACAGAATGGATATCGCTGGAGGATCCCGTCTTGGCCTTCCGCAGGGGCAGGGACGCGGAACTGGCCTGCGTATTCAATCTTGCACCCGAACCGGCCGGCGTTCCGATCAGCAGCGACGCGCATCTCCTCGGCCCGTCTGTCGCGACGCTTGACGGCAAGGGGCTGCATCTTCCAGCCTATGGTTATGCCTGGCTGTCGGGTCGCCCGCGTTTCGGGTGATGCCGGTTTTCGGCGAGACAAAAGCCACGCATTCTCCATGCTTGGCCAAGAGACACCGGAGGGAAGCTCGATGACCCGCGAAGTATCGTTCACCCAGATGAAGGACGGCACGGCCGAGGACTATGCGCTGCTGGCCGAGCTGGAAAAACCATTCCTCAGGCTCACCGCGGACCGTGTTTTGTCCGAACTGGAGCGCCAGGGCGAGATGACGCTCGAAGGCTACAAGATCACCCGGCTGGAGCATGGCCTGCAATCGGCCACCCGCGCCGAGGAGGAGGGGGCGGATATCGACTGGATCGTCGGCGCGCTTCTCCATGACATCGGTGATGGGCTCGCCCCGCAGAACCACGACAGGATGTCGGCCGAAGTGATCCGGCCCTTCGTCCGCTGGGAGGTCGCCTGGGTGGTCGAGCACCACGGCATTTTCCAGATGCTCTACTACGGCCATCACTACGGTTGGGACAGGAACGCCCGCGACCGGTTCAGGGATCATCCCTGTTTTGACGCCTGCGCTGAATTCTGCGAGCGCTGGGACCAGTCATCCTTCGATCCCGGCTATTCCTCGAAACCGCTCAGCCATTTCGAACCGATGGTACGCGAGGTTTTCAGCCGCAAGGCCTACGACCCGGCAATCGTCCGGGAAGGCGAGGTCACGGGGCTTCCGCCGCTCTAAATGCGGTGCGCCGCCCTGTGGCCTGCGGGAAACAGAGCGGGACAGTCTTCCGTGGACGGGTGCGCTCGTACTGCTCCGCTTCGACCTCGGCAGGTCGCGGCAATCTACTGGCGTTCTGGAAGTTCTGGGTGGGTACGTTCTGCTGAATGGTGCGTTCATGTTGGTTCTGGTGCCGGCCCACGCAATTGGTGGCTGGTATTTCACCGATATGCTGACCGCGCTGAACCTCATCCTCATCCTTTTGGCCGCACCCCATCTCAGCAGACTCACGTCGCCTCGCGCGGCGCTCATGGTGCTGCCCTTTCTGGCAATCGCGACCTTTGCTGCGGCGCGAAACGCCAATCTTCAGGTCAAATACGAGCGGCCGACCAGCTATACGGTCGTGTTCAAGGAACTCTGCCAGAACAGCGCCGCCCTTAGGGCGCGACTGAAGGCTGTGGCCGAGGCAGAGGGGATCGCCGACATCAGGATCATCGACACCGCCGATGGGGCCTGTGCTTATTGCATGGAATTGCCGGCACTGGGGTTGACCGGTCTGGGAGATTCCTTGGAGTATCTTGCCGATCGTCGGGCCTCCTCGTTGTTCGAAGCAGCCGCAGGGCGGGGGCATGTCTTTGTCGGCAGCAGTCCAGTCAAATATGCGGCCTATCCCTTGAGAGAGACGGCTGCTGAAGACGGCTACAGCGCGCCGCTTCTCTTCGCGGAGGGATTGGTCGAGTTCTGGAAGATCGAACTGGCGCAATGAATCGGCCTTCACGTTCTGGCAACGTCGGTGAACCAAACGTGACCTTTCCGTCCCGAAAGTCGCTGGCCCGACCCGGTGCCATACACTTTGCCGACGTTTGCCATACGCTTTGCCGACCCGGCTTTTTTCGCAAACCTTCAGAAACGCCGGGCACACGATTCCAGTCGCATGCGATCTGCGAGTTCGGCCCTAAGCCGCTGTTTTGACTATGATGATTGGAGGAATGGTGCTGCCGGAGAGATTTGAACTCTCGACCTCTCCCTTACCAAGGGAGTGCTCTACCCCTGAGCTACGGCAGCGCCGGTGCAACAACGCCCGCGCGGGATAGTGGTTTTCCGCGTCTCGTGCAAGCGCAATCTGGACGCTTTTCCACCACTGCGGTAGGGAGGGCCATGAGCAAGAAAAACACGTCCCCGAAAGGCGGCAAGACCGTCTCGGAGCGCGAAGCACGTCTGAAAGCCGCGCTGAAGGCAAATCTTCAGCGGCGCAAGGCTCAGGCGCGCGCGCGTAACGGCGAGATGACAAACAACAAGGCAGGCTGAACATGGACTCGATTCTCGTGAAGGGCGGCGCTGAACTGCACGGCGAAATTCCTATCGCCGGTGCCAAGAACGCCTGCCTGACGCTGATGCCGGCGACCCTTTTGACTGAAGAACCTCTGACGTTGATGAATGCGCCAAGGTTGAGCGATATCAAGACGATGACGATGCTTCTTCAGTCGCTTGGCGCCGAGGTTCAGAGCCTGCAGAGCGGGCGGGTTATTGCCATGTCCTCTCTCGGTCCCGTCAAGACGCGAGCCGAATACGACATCGTTCGCAAGATGCGTGCGTCGAACCTCGTCCTTGGGCCACTTCTTGCGCGTGAGGGACATGCGGTGGTCTCGCTGCCGGGCGGTTGTGCGATCGGCGCACGGCCGATGGATATCCACATCCATGCACTCGAGGCGCTTGGTGCCGAAATCGAGTTGAAGGACGGCTATCTGCATGCCAAGGCCCACGGCGGCCTCAAGGGTGCGAGAGTACCACTTCGCTTCGCCAGCGTAGGCGCCACGGAAAACACCTTGATGGCCGCCACCTTGGCCAAGGGCACGACGGTGATCGAGAACGCCGCCCGTGAACCCGAGATCGTGGATCTCGCGGCTTGCCTGAGCAAGATGGGTGCGCAGATTGAAGGGGCAGGTACGTCGACGATTACGATACAGGGTGTCGATCGATTGGGCGGTGCAACTCATCCAGTCGTGACCGACCGGATCGAGTTGGGAACCTACATGCTGGCTCCGGCAATCTGTGGCGGCGAGGTCGAATGCATTGGCGGACGGATCGACCTTCTGGTGTCCTTCTGCGAAAAACTGGATGAAGCAGGGATTTCCATTACCGAAACAGACCGGGGACTGAAGGTTGCGCGGAAGAACGGACGGATCAACGCCGTGGACGTCAAGACAGCGCCATTCCCCGGTTTTCCAACCGACCTTCAGGCACAGATGATGGCGCTGCTTTGCACGGCAAGCGGCACTAGCCATTTGGAAGAAACGATTTTCGAAAACCGTTTTATGCATGCACCAGAATTGATGCGGATGGGTGCGAATATCGAGGTGCACGGCGGTACAGCGACCGTAGCAGGTGTGGAGCAGCTAAAAGGAGCGCCGGTCATGGCGACCGACCTGCGCGCATCGGTGTCGCTTATTCTTGCCGGCCTCGCCGCACGGGGCGAAACCCTCGTGAACCGGGTTTATCACCTTGATCGTGGCTATGAGCATGTCGAAGAGAAATTGGGGGCAGTAGGGGCCCGGATCGAAAGGGTGGCGGGTTCATGACCGAGGATGCGCGCTTCGAAGACGGAGGTGAACGCCCGTTGCGATTGAAGGCGCTTGAGCCCGAAGATCTGCCGGTGATCGCCGCGCTGATACAGGATGCGGTTTTCCCGGTCACCGAGATGCATTGGGACAGGAAGCGGCGGAGATTTGCTCTTCTTATCAATCGCTTTCGCTGGGAAGACAAATCCTCGGCCGAGCGGAGAGGTAGGGCTTTTGAGCGCGTGCAATCGGTTCTTGCATTCGAAGATGTGCTGACGGTGCAGACGCAAGGTTTGGATAGGTCGGACAAGGATTTGGTTCTGTCCTTGCTGACACTGACCTTCTCTCCCGGTGAAGACGCATCGGGGCGGCTTGAACTGACACTTGCGGGTGATGGAGCCGTGGCCGTCGACGTTGAAGCGCTTGAAGTGACGCTTCGGGATGTGACACGGCCCTATGTTGCACCATCACGAAGGGCTCCTGGACATCCAGAGTGATCATTCGAAAGCTGTGGCCCTGAGGATGCTCACTACGGCGCGAGATGTGCCGTTCCTTCTTTCCAAATTCCGGTTTTCTTTGTGCGGAACCGGTGCCGTTCCAGAACCTTTGTTTAGGTTTCAGCGGCCACCTGATCCTTGCGTGCTTGCAAGATTGGCCGATCCGGCTTGAGGCAAGGGCCCGCCAAGGCTATGTCGGGCGCAAAGGAAGACGTCCATGCCTCAGTTTCTGAATACTCGCGACCCAGACTTCGAAGATCGGTTTCAGGCGCTTTTGTCCATGAAGCGCGAAGATGCGCCGGATGTGGATGCGGCGGTTGCCGGGATCATTGCCGACGTACGCGCACGCGGCGATGAGGCGCTGATCGAACTGACGTCCAAGTTTGATCGTCTGGATCTCACTCCGGAAACCTTTGCTTTCTCAGAGGACGAAATTGACGCTGCCATAGCCGAGGTTCCCGAGGCAGAGCGCGCAGCGCTGGAGTTGGCGGCGGACCGCATCGCGGCGTATCACGAGCGCCAGTTGCCGCAGGACGAATCCTGGACCGATGAGGCGGGTGCTACTCTGGGGTGGCGCTGGACCGCAGTTTCTGCGGCCGGGCTTTATGTGCCTGGTGGTCTGGCGAGTTATCCGTCGTCGGTCTTGATGAACGCCATACCGGCCAAGGTGGCGGGGGTAGAGCGTCTGGTGATAACGGCCCCGACCCCGGATGGTAAGGTCAATCCACTCGTGCTTCTGGCCGCGCGCCTCTCCGGGATCGACACGGTCTATCGACTTGGTGGCGCGCAGGCTATCGCCGCGCTGGCCTACGGAACCAAGTCCATTCGCCCCGTCGACAAGATCACCGGACCGGGAAACGCATGGGTCGCTGCGGCCAAGCGGCGGGTTTTCGGCAAGGTCGGAATCGACATGATCGCGGGCCCCTCCGAAATTCTCGTGATTGCGGATGCAGACAACGATCCCGACTGGATTGCCATCGATCTTCTCAGCCAGGCAGAACATGACGAAAGCGCTCAATCGATCCTGATCACCACGTCTGAGCGCTTCGGGCGAGACGTGGCAGCATCGGTCGACAACTATCTGAAAGTCTTGGAGCGTTCTGGGATCGCGGGAAAGAGTTGGGAGACCAATGGCGCAATCATAACCGTACGGAACCTGGGCGAAGCGGCGGCGCTTGCCGACGACATCGCGCCCGAGCATCTTGAGCTTTGCGTCGCCAATCCCGAAGCGCTGTCAGAGAACATCCGGCACGCGGGCGCGATTTTCCTCGGTGCGTGGACACCGGAGGCGATTGGCGACTACGTGGGCGGCCCAAACCACGTGTTGCCGACGGCTCGGTCCGCGCGTTTCTCTTCTGGGCTTTCGGTCCTGGATTTCATGAAGCGTACGACCCTCGCCAAGATGACACCCGGCGCACTGGCGCGTATCGGGCCCGCGGCGGAAACCTTGGCCGGTAGCGAAAGTCTTGAGGCGCATGGCCTCAGTGTCAGGGCTCGACTGGACATGCTGAACGAGGAGGGCGACGAATGAGCAAAATTGCACATATCGAGATCGACGACAGCGCCCTTCCGCCACCGACGCCCGAAATCGAACAAGAGCGGAAGGTCGCCATTTTCGACCTATTGGAGGACAATAGCTTCAACCTTCCAGCACGAGATGGCCGCGAAGTACCCGACGGGCCATACCGTCTCATGCTTGCGATCCGGGACCGCCGTCTGGTTTTCGATATCCAGACCGAAGATGAACAGCAAGCGGCAGAGTTTCACTTGTCTTTGGGCCCGTTCCGGCAGGTGGTGAAGGACTACTTCCAGATTTGTGAAAGCTATTTCGACGCCGTGAAGAAATTGCCGCCCAGCCAAATCGAGGCGATCGACATGGCAAGGCGTGGTATTCACAACGAGGGCGCACGCGTTGTGCAGGAACGTCTGGAAGGCAAGGCCGAACTGGATATCGACACCGCGCGGCGGTTGTTCACGCTGATCTGCGTCCTGCATTTCGGGGGCTGAGCGATTGGCGGACCTGCCTCAGTCGGTTCTCTTCTGCTGCGATCACAACGCTGTCCGCTCGCCCATGGCCGAGGGGATGATGAAGAAGTTCTATGGCACCGAAACGTACGTGCAGTCTGCCGGCGTCAAGGGCGACATGGAGATCGACGGGTTTTCGATCGCGGTATGTCAGGAGCTTGGGATTGAACTGTCGCGACATCGGTCACGCAGCTTCGACGAAATGCAGGAATGGGGAGATGACCTGTCGGGGTTCGACCTGGTCATCGCCCTTTCGCCCGCCGCACAGAGAAAAGCTCTCGATCTGACGCGGTTCTTTCATCTTGACGTCGAGTACTGGCCGATCCTCGATCCGACCGGGCTGGGAGAGACCCGGGAACAGAAGCTCGCCAGCTACCGACAAAGCCGCGACCAGATCCGGCAACGCATGCTGGAAAGGTTTGGGCCCCCGACAGAGGTGCAGGAATGACAGAGACCGTGCATAGATACTTCGATGCCTTCAATGCTGGTAATGTAAAGGAAATGCTCGATTGCCTTGGCGATCACGTCGAACATCATGTCAATGAAGGTAATGTTCGGATAGGGAAGAAAGCGTTCCGCGAGTTTTGCGAGCACATGAACCGGTGTTATCGGGAGAAACTGACGGAAATCGTGATCTTCGAGGCCGAAAGTGGAACCAGGGCCTCGGCGGAATATATCGTCGAGGGTACGTACCTTGAGACTGACGAGGGTTTGCCGGAGGCCCGAGGGCAATGTTATCGCCTTCCCGCTGGTTCATTCTTCAGTCTTGAAGACGAAAGGATCACGCGGGTGACGACCTATTACAATCTTGCCGATTGGCTGAGACAGGTCGGATGAGTCTGGACGTCCAGATCCTTACCGGTGCGGCACTGGAGGCAGCACTGGGCGATGTCGCGGCACTTCGGATCAGTGTGTTTCGTGACTACCCCTATCTGTATGATGGCGACGAGGCTTACGAACGGCGCTATCTGGCGGCGTATCGAGACGCACCCGGTGCCATTCTGGTAGGGGCGTTCGACGGAGCGCGATTGGTGGGAGCGTCGACCGGCACCCCACTGGCGCGTCATGATCCCGCTTTCGCTGCACCACTCGTAGATGCCGGGTACGATGTTGATCGGATTTTTTATTGCGCCGAGAGCGTCTTGCTGAAGCCATACCGCGGTCAAGGCGTTGGCCATCGGTTCTTCGATATCCGCGAGGCGCATGCGCGCGATCTTGGGTTGGAGTTCTCTGCTTTCTGCGGCGTTGTCCGGCCGGAAGATCATCCTGCCCGCACCCCCGATTACCGGTCGCTCGACGATTTCTGGAGCCGGAGAGGATATTCGCCGATCCCGGGAGCCATCGCGAATTTCGACTGGAAGGAAATCGGGACAGACGAAGAAGTCCCACACGAGCTTCAGTTTTGGATTCGCAGGCTGTGAGCATATTGAAATATCTGGAAATTGCGCGGACTGCCGAGATGGGTGCGCAAAATCGTGACACGCAGTGAGATCACTGATCATGGAACATTCGTTGGCGAAATCCAGAGAGTGTTGAAACTCCCAGGTTCGAAGATGCTTTGCCTCCATGACGTCTGGATTCCTCGATCTGGCAGCTTTCGACGGTCGACCATACCCAGTCGAATCAGCCCTTGGTGGCTTTCCGAATATTGAAATGCTTGTCGTGGGGAACCTGTTTCTGCCAAAGCCAACTCTCGTCAAAACAGAACCCACAACACTCGGGGCGCCTGTCAAACACACGCGGCTTATGTGCACTCGATTCGATTCTCCCTTGATTCGGAGACGGATAAGGCCCAAATAGACGCGCGTCCAACGAAGGGCGAGAGTGACAAGGAGAGACCATGGCCAAGGAAGAATTGCTCGAATTTCCTGGTGTCGTGAAGGAACTCCTGCCGAACGCGACATTCAGGGTCGAGCTTGAGAACGGCCATGAGATCATCGCGCACACGGCAGGCAAGATGCGTAAGAACCGCATCCGGGTTCTGGCTGGCGACCGGGTTCAGGTGGAAATGACGCCGTACGACCTGACGAAAGGTCGGATCAACTACCGCTTCAAGTGACAGGCGAAATCCCTCGTCTTGTTCTCGGCTCGGCGAGTCCGAGGCGTCTTGAAATTCTTGCGCAGCTCGGCGTCACGCCGAATGATGTGCGACCGCCAGAGGTTGATGAAACGCCTCTTCCCGGTGAATTGCCTCGTGCCTATTGCATCCGGGTCACCAGGGACAAAGCGATGGCCGTTCCTCGCGTCCGAGGCGAAATTGTGCTCACCGCGGATACGACGGTCGCCATTGGGCGACGAATATTCGGAAAGCCCGCTGGCCGTTCCGAAGCCGAGGAGTTTCTCACAAGGCTTCAGGGACGGCGTCACCGCGTACTAACTGCTGTTGCGGTTGCCTCGGACAGCGGGTTTCGTGAGCGTTGTGTGGAAAGCATCGTCAAGATGAAGCGCCTGTCCGACGCAGAGATGCAGGGCTACCTTGATACGGAAGACTGGAAGGGCAAGGCAGGAGCGTACGCAATACAGGGCCCAGCTGGTGCAATCATCCCTTGGATTTCAGGATCTTATTCCGCGATCATGGGGCTTCCTGCGTATGAAACCGCTACGCTTTTGCGGTCGGTGGGACTCCCGATTTGGGGCAAGGGCTGATGAAGGGAACGCTTGTCGCATTCGATACATGGCGCGGCCGCGCCGCTGCTGCCCGAATGGTGGATGGGCGGTTGGACGATCTTATGATCGATCCGCCGGATGACAGGATTGCACCCGGTACGATTTATCGCGCAAAGGTCGGACGCCCGCTGAAGGGGCAGGGCGGTGCGATTCTTGAAACGCCGGACGGCCCCTTGTTCCTGAGGCAGGCCAAAGGGTTGCCGCAGGGCGAGAACCTGCTGGTTCAGACCTCCACCTATCCCGAAGCGGGAAAAGCTACGCCGGCTGGCCTTAAGCTCTTGTTCAAAAGCCGTTTCGTCATCGTTACCCCCGGTGCGGAGGGCGCGAACATCGCCCGCAGCATCAAGGATGAAGAACGCCGCGTCGAATTGCGCGAACTGCTGGCGGGCATTGATTTGGCCGATGGCATGGGGTTGGTCGTGCGTTCCGCTGCGGTGGGGGCAGATGACGAGGCTGTTCTGGATGACATCACCCAAACCCTCGATTTGGCAAGGAATGTCATGTCAGAGCCGGTGAACGGGCCAATCGAAAAGCTGCTGGATGGTGCAGGCGCCAACGAGTTGGCCTGGCGGGAGTGGCCAACTCCGGACATGAGCGATACCGAGGCAGGCAGTTTCGCGCGCCATGGTGTCGATATCGCCATAGAGGCACTCAGTGACCCGCGCGAACCCCTGTCCGGCTCCGGTTCCATGTTCGTGGAGGCTACCCGCGCATTGGTTGCTGTGGACGTCAATACCGGTGGGGACACGTCTCCGGCCGCCGGATTGAAGGCCAATATCGCGGCGGTTCAGGCGCTTCCGCGCGCCCTTCGGCTTCGCGGTCTCGGAGGGCAGGTGGTTCTTGACCTGGCTCCCATGGGCAAGAAGGACCGCCGGCAGGTCGAGCAGGCCCTGACCCGGGCGTTTCGTTCCGATCCGATCGAAACCAGTCTTGTCGGCTGGACTCCCCTTGGGCATCTCGAGCTCCTCCGCAAGCGCGAGCGGCTCCCGCTGAATGAGATCGTGTCATGAGTTGTCCGATCTGCGCAAAAGCTTCCGATCCGCGCTACCGGCCATTCTGTTCGAAGCGGTGTGCCGATGTCGATCTGGCGCGTTGGCTGCGCGGAAGCTACGCCATACCGGACGAGACGTCTCTGGTGTCCGAAGAGGAGGATGAACCGGTCTCGCCGAAAACCCGCAAACCGCACTGATTTTTTCGGTTTGGCCTCTGGACAGCCCATCATCCCGACATTAGAACACGGCGACCTGACCGGCCGAGCCCGGTCCCCGTGCCCGGGTAGCTCAGGGGTAGAGCAGTGGATTGAAAATCCTCGTGTCGGTGGTTCGATTCCGCCCCCGGGCACCACTTCAAAATCCAGCAACGTCCAGAGACGTCCAAGTCATTGTAATGGCTGGATTCCGAGTCCAGGGGAGTCCACCCAAAACCAGTGGCAGCCGACAAAAAGTGGGGTATTCTTCGGGGTATGATCAATTCGATTCCGATTCTCTTTGATGCCCCTGACTGACACTGCAATCCGCAATCTTTCCCCCCGGGAAAAACCCTTCAAGGTCAGCGACTCGCACGGCCTTTATCTTCTTGTGAACCCCGGCGGGTCACGGCTCTGGCGATTCAAGTACCGGTACAATGGCCGCGAAAAGCTCCTCGCGCTTGGAAGCTACCCGCTTGTGGGTCTGAAACATGCCCGAGAAAAGCGGGATGACGCCCGACTTCTTCTCGTCGATGGATATGATCCCTCAGCCGAACGCCAGAAGCGTCGTCGGCAAGAGTTCCTGGAACAAGGCATCTCATTTGCGGACATTGCTGAAGAGTATGTCGAGAAGCTCCGGCGCGAAGGCCGGGCAGTTCAGACCCTCCGCAAGCTCGAGTGGTTGATCTCCTTGGCGGAACCGCAACTCGGTCGGTTTGATGTCAAAGAAATCGAAGCCCAAGACGTGCTCGCGGCCCTGCGGGCAGTTGAGGCCGAAGGCAAGTTCGAAACAGCGACACGTCTCAGGTCCACCATTGGCGCCATCATTCGTTATGCGATCGCGACGGGTCGTGCGACCCAGGATCCGACACTCGCGCTCAAAGGCGCGCTCATTCGTCCTCGAAAGCAGCACCGCTCGGCAATTCTCAGCAAGGGCGCGCTCGGGAGCCTTCTCTTGGCGATTGACGGATATTCCGGCGAGCCAACCACCGGCATCGCGCTCCAACTCCTGGCGCTTCTTGCACCGCGACCGGGCGAGTTGCGGCTGGCAAAATGGGACGAGTTTGATCTTGAGGAAAAGGTCTGGCGCGTGCCGGCCGAGCGGACGAAGATGCGTCGCCCGCATCGTGCACCCCTTGCCCGACAGGCACTGGTCTGGCTCGAGGAGTTGAGCCGCTATCGCGGGAATAGCAGCCTTCTTTTTCCCTCAACGCGCGACTGGACCAAGGCCATCTCGGAGAACACCCTCAATCAGGCGCTGCGGCGCATGGGCTATGATCGTGATGCCATGACGGCACATGGGTTCCGTGCATCGTTCTCCACGCTCGCCAACGAAGCGGGCAGGTGGCAACAGGACGCGATCGAGCGGGCCCTGGGGCATGTCGAAGGCAACGACGTGAGACGCGCCTATGCCCGTGGTGAACATTGGGAGGAACGCATTGAACTCGCACAGTGGTGGGCGGATCAACTCGATGCCTATCGGGGTTTGGCGCGACCGGATGAGTGAGAATGAAATACAACCTGCAAGCGGTCTCCAACCGATCTCCATGGAGGCCACGCAAAGGATTATCGAAGCCGCTGGCTTGGGATTTCCTCGGGGCGTCGATGAGGAGGAGCATTGCCAGAGCGTCTACCGCGCACTGAATTTTGTCGCCCAATATGTCGCCATCTCAAAGAGTTGGTTTGATGCCGAGGCCGAACAAGACAGACTTCGGCAAAAGTTGGACTCTTTGGATGCAGAGTTCCGTACTGCGGAGCGCACGGGAGATCAGAAAGGAGACCGCGAGAACGACGACGCGAACGCATCGACGCGGACACGGCACCGGCGAAAGATCGAGGCACTCGAAGTCCAGAAAAAGAAAAGACCTAAGTCCCGTCCCAAAGAGTTCAGCACACACATTTTACCCTGGCTTCTTGGCCTTTACGAACTCTGCTTCGGGGAAAAGCCAACGGCCTCATATGATCCGAAGAACGGGACGTACAGGCGCACAAGTGGTTTTGTCCATGCCGCTCTCAAGGAAATCAGTGAGATCGTGCCTGAACTCACGGACCCGCTTGGGCCATCGGTTCAAGCGGCACTAAGCGAGACCCCGTCGCGTCGACTGGTCATCAACATCCCGACCGGGGACTCCCTTCGCAAGGCAATCGAGCGCGCTCTAAAGGACAAAGAATCCCCGGCGTCCAAAGAGTTAATTCCGGAGACGTCGCCTCCCGGTCGACCGCGCCGTGTTTGGATAAAGTGCCGTAACTTTCTGAAAGAAAATCATTTCTAGGCGCGGCGCGTTGCCGATTTGAGGCTGGTGATACCGAAAGACTTTTGTCCGTAGTGGCCGTAATCGGAAATTCCTAGGCTTCTCTGGACTTACCTGGATCTTTTCGCACCGGAGGTGGCTTATGAAGACCAACCCAGCAAACCAAAAGCCGTGGATCGATTGCCCGCCGTCTGGTCGGCTTCTTCGTCCGCAGGAGGTGTTCGATCGCATGGGGCTCAGCAAATCGCTGGTCTATGCCATGATCGCAGAAGGCACCTTTCCGCCTTTCCTAAAAGTGTCCGCGCGCGCCGCGGCCATGCCAGAAGCGTGGCTCGAGTCGTTCGTCGAAAGTCGTGCTGAACACGCACTCACACAGACGAACTAGCCAATCCAATCCGAAAATCGAGGGTCGAAGTGCTGTGGTTTCACATAACCACAACCGTACCCGCTTGACTTGATGAGAATGAGATGACGGAACAAACTAACTTGACTGAGAAGAAGGTCCGTTATGCCGAAGGAGATGGATACCATCTCGGGAAGGCAAAAAACCAAACCACAACATTCAGGGCCTTTGCGGAATCGTTCCGCAAGCCCATGGTGACCCCCGAGACGTGTCTCGAATACCAAGGCTTTCCGGACCAGAAGCAACAGTCCCTCAAGCGATGCGCCGGTTGGACGATTCGCTGCCATGTGGTAGCCGGTAAACGGACCCGCGACTGCGTAACGCCGGGCGACCTCATCACGCTCGACATCGATAACGCCTCGCCCGACTTCTCGCGGCAGTTGATGATGGGGGATATTCTCCCTGGGGTGACGTTCTTCGCCCACACGACGCGATCCCACACCCCAGAGAAGCCTCGCTGGCGTATCGTCATACCGACGCTAACGGAAGTTGACCCTGACCGCTATCAAGCGGCCGTGCGGATCATCGCTCAAGAGATAGACCCCAAGATGGTTATGGTGGACAAGGTCTCTGCCCGACCCGCGCAGATGATGTTCCGCCCCACCTGCTCTCGGGACATGGAGCAGCACTACCAGTATTACCAGCAACCGGGAGACCCTATCGACGTCGAGGCAATGATCGCCGACTGGGAGAAAGCATCCGGTCTCGATTCCAAGAACATCGCGACCCTCCCCACCTTCAAAGGCGAGAAAGTGCTGCGCGAGACCGCAAAGAAGGTTGAGGACCCGCGCCTGAAGAAAGGCCCAGTAGGTGCGTGGTGCCGCTACATCAACTGTGTCGAGTTGGTCACTGGTCATCCGGATGATGACGCCGACGTCGAACCAATCCTCGCTGACAAGTACGCAATCAGCGAATACGGGGCTGACGGGTCGGTGAAGCGCCTCTCTTACCTCGGCGGCCACTCAGCCAACGGCGTGCTGGTCTACAATGACGGCGATCTGGTCTATAGCCACCATGGCTCCGACCCTGCGGCTGACATGACTCTGAATAGCTGGGACCTCGTTCGCTACCACCTGTTCGATGCCAAAAACGACGACGAAACCAAGCGCATGGGCCAGCGCGAGAGCTGGAAGAAAATGCTGGCGTTCGCACAGAACCACCCGGGATACCTGAAAGAACTTGCCGAGGAACGCTTCTCGCAATCCATGATGGCGAAGGATGTCGATGACGACGATGACAGTTGGGTGATAAGAGAAGGGGACGTCGGATATGCCCCAGAGGCTCCAGAGCCCCAGGACAAGCTGTATCGCCGCCTGAGGGCCGAGGAACCGCCCGAGGGGTGGGTCGCCTCTGAGCTAGAACTGACGATTAAGGGCACGATCAAGAACACGCTCCCGAACGTGGCGGCCGTCGTAACGAATGACCCACGGCTATGGCGTAAGATTGCGTTCAACGCCTTCTCCAACCAGACCGTCCTGCTGACCGACATCAAGACCAAGAATAAGAAGATCCCGAACCTAGCATGTAAGGACAAGCGCAAAGGCCAGCCATGGGTGGACGTCAATGACATCGTGATACGCGCCATTCTGGAGTTGCCGCCAGGCCCCCAGTCACTCGGCTATGGAATGAAGGTAACGGATCGCGATCTAAGAGGTGGTATTGAGTTGGCGGGCCGAAATAACGCGTTTCACCCTATCTTGGACGATATTCAGAAATGGCGCGAGATGGGGCCCCCAGCGAAAGACCCAATCAAGGACTTCCTGCATCGTCATCTCGGTGCTGAAAAGAGCGTCTACACAGATCAGGTTCTCCGAATGACGCTGGTCGCCAGCATTGCTCGGGTTACGACGCCCGGCTGCAAGTTCGATTACGCCCCCATACTGGAAGGTGCTACCGGCATCGGCAAATCGACGTTTATCAAGCTGATCTACGGCGAAGACTACTTCGGAGAGTTGGATGTCGATCTTGCAAACAGACAGGAGGTCGCCGAACAGACGGCGGGTAAGTGGTGTCTGGAGATGCCTGAACTCGGCTCCTTGACAAAGGTCGACTATAACCACGCCAAAGCGTTTATGCGCAGGCAGCACGACGATGTTCGCATGGCCTATGGTCGTAGCATCTCCGTCTTGCCTCGCCAATTCGTAACGTGGGGCACAACCAACGAGAGCGTCTACCTGAGAGACCCGACGGGAAACCGCTCCTACTGGGTCATCAAGTGCGGGGCTCAAAGTATCGATTTCGAGACCGTGCTACGCGAGCGCAACGATCTCTGGCGTCAAGCCGTGGCCGACTACGACGCTATGCGCTCTGCATGCCCGAACGGTGATCTACCTCTGACGTTGTCCGGCGATGCCTTGGAGCGGGCCAGAGGTCTTCAGCAGGAGGCCCGCCAGAAAGAGATGTGGGAAGAGTGGTTGGAGGACGTCATTGAGCGGATGGAAGCTCCGGTGCGCCTCGGATTGCTCTACGCCTCCATGGGCGTCGCTATGGACGAGTTGGACGAGAACTACGACCGGATGGTGAAGCGGGTCGCTTTCACGCGGAGGCAGGCGGCATTGTCGCTGGGCTTCCGGGAAGGGGTCTTCTCGAACCAGACGCAGCAGATCGCGTGGGAGAAGTTGTCGGCGGCTCTTGTGGACAAAGGTTGGACTCGGCAGAAGTGCAGGATCGCAGGACAACAGAAGCGGTGGATTATCTTCCCTGGAGCCTCGGAGGAAGAGCGTCGACAGGGATACTTCTTTGTGGCAGAGACCGAGCCGGCCCAGAATGATGATTTGATATAGCACAATGGGTAGGTCTTCACCCACACCAACCCAGAAACACAGTAGCCCCCGTGAGAGGGTCTTGTGCTGTTGGGGATTTTTACTGGGACAGGGTGGGACGCCCTCCTGTCACGGCGTTTTGACCTTATTTATATGGGTGAAGCAGTGGGTGGGACGCTGGGACAGGGGTGGAGGCCCCCTTATGGCGTAGTTTCTCGCGGATGCCGGGTTTCGCAGGTTTTCGAATGCCGGGAGGCCCGATTTTTTCTTGTCGGTTTTGACAGCGCCAATGCCCTTATAGACCTGTCCCAGTGTCCCAATAGGAGATTCTAGAAAAATTTTCAGGGGCTTAGGCTGGGACGCCCCCCTGTCCCAACCCCGTCACACCTCGTCCCACGGCGTTTTTGAGTGGTGGGGGAACAATATCTAGTGAAATCCCACTGAAGGGCGTCGATATAGGTATGTGGTATTATAACACCCCAAAAACTGTGGGGAACCGGGGCTCCGCGCACCCCCCGACAGCCCCCCAGAGGCCAGAGGGACCCAAGCGACCCCTCCCCTGAGAGGCCCCGACCCCCCGAGGCCCCGACCCCGAGACCCCGAGTGCCGGGCAGTCCTAAAATCACGACCTGTCCAGTGCGATGCGCGCCCGCGCGTCCGGTATAGGCAACGCGGGGTTGGCAATTACCGGCTTTGCCGGATCCGACTGGCTTGACCTTGACCGTGGATCTCCGGCGCCTGCTCGGCCACTTCCACGAGGACGCCAAAAGCGCCGCATGCATATGAACAAGCCAGGAAGTGGATTGGGACCGAGAGGTAGATGTCCCAGAGGGCATCGGACACAGCCGCAACTGCAAAATCGTCTTGGGGCTATACAGAGATCGTTGGAGACTTTCAGCTTAGTTTGCCCCGCAACAGCGCTTGTACTTCCGTCCTGACCCACAGGGGCAAGGATCGTTTCTACCCACTTTGCTGCTTCTGACGGGCGCAGAAGATTCGAGTTGCGTGCCTCCCCAGGATGACAAATCGCCCGGGTTAGAGCCTTTCGTCCAGCGATTAAGAGCTATCACCATGTCTGTGATCAGGTCCGGTGCCATGTCCTGCAAGTCGGCGATTGTACTCTCGGGGAGATCACTGTCGCCCTCTACGATCGCATGAAGCGTAAGCATCATGCTGACCGACGCGCCGGCCTCTTCGTCGTCGCTTTCGACGATTTGTGCCCATGCATCGGGTCTGAGGCTCATGGCGTGTTCAAACCCGGAGACCCACGTTTCCCAAAGGGTCTCATCGGTGCGGCTGTCATGCTCAAGGACTGGGCCGTATTCAAACTCTGGCGGAATGAGCGACCGGGTAACCTCGTTGTAGTGCCCCATAATCAGGTCGATTGCGCTTTGCAGGGCATGATCGGAGTCCAGCCCGATGGGTCCATTTGATCCCCAGACCTCTGGCAGCCATTCACTTGGCGGAATTATCTCTGGACACACAATCAACCCAGCGCAGAACCCGTCGAATTCGGAAAGCAGCATCCCATCCTCATCCGTCAATGAGAGGAGCAGGGCATCTAGTGCCTTCAGGCGTTTCTCGGAGGACATTGTTTTTTCATAACTCGTGTCGCTGAGAAGTGAAGTTGGTGAGTTCGCCTCAACAGGCTGAATTGGTTCTCAGTCGGGCCAGGCTCCGATGGTCATGACTTTCATGACTGTCTGTCGAACATTTTCCCTGCCATTTCTTTCGCATCCCCGAAGTGCCGAATCAAACTCGGATACACGTCCCCTTGAACTTCTAAGCGATAGACTCCACCACCATCGGCGCCATGCATTGCCTCTGCAATGATCGTTGCCACCCATTTCTCACCGTCGAATCCTCTCGCAATTTCACCGAAACCGATTCCCTCCCACAGCAGAGGTCCCGTTCTCTTCAACGCCTCCGAAGTATGAACCCCTTCTGCATGATCGATGGCCTGGATCACCTGCTTCGCCTCCAGTGCCATCTTGCCCCCGTGCCGAAACCATTTGATTGCCATGCTGCGCTTCATTCTTCGCTCCGGAGCGCTCATCGAAGGAATGTCTTCAAGTAGTTTCTGGATATCCATATTCATCTCCCTCCAACTTATGAATTTCCTTTGTCGGCGCCGTGTCGCTCTAAGGCGCCGGAGTTTCCAAGCTCAAATTCCAGTCCGGCGACCAGCGTCGGATGCGCCGATCCCGGGTACTCTGGAGCTTCCGTAGTCGCAGCGTCTCGACCGATATTTCATCTTGGAGCCAATCTAGTGGCGGATCTGCGCGATCACCGCGATACGCTGCCTCAACACACTCCGAACCCTTTAGAAAGCGCTTGAGCGATTCCGAGACCGGCATGTCGCTGATGCAAGCATAGGCATCGGCCGTCCCATAAATCGACGGCTCTTTCCCGCTGGAGACAGGCGCTACGCTGTAACCAACACCACAGCGACTGAAATTACGCTCCAGCCAGGCACCGGCGAGACTTCGTTCCTCACTGTTCTGCAGACTGGCATCCAACGCGTCCTGCTGCATTCGCAAGAGGTCTTCCCATGTGATTACGGGGTAGCCTTGTGCGAGCGCACACGCTCGTGTCCGACAGCGCTCACTAACAATGAAGCATCCCGCGCGTCTTTCGAATTTGGCGATGCTCGGCAAATCGACGTAGGCACCGAGCTTCTCAACATCCCTTCTCTCGATGGTCTTGCCCGGCTTCTTCACCTCAAAGGCAACAACACCTGCGCCGGCCTCATCTTGAAAGTGCAGGACGATGTCAGGAATCACGAACTTTCCAGCGGTCGTGATATTCTGACCTGGCAGAACTTCTTCTTCGCAGGCATAGGCCCATCTTGCGGACTCGAGGCCCGCGACTTCCAAACCGGCCGCCTCCAACAGCGGGCGAAATACATCTGGGTCATCAAAAATGCACCAAGACTGGAAGAGTGCGGGGGTCACATTGTCTTCAGTGCCCCAGCGATAGAAACTCCGCGCCGCGGCGATGGTGTGATCGCCCCAGACCCGTCTCAGAGCATGATATTCCTGAGTGTCTCGAGAGCATGGAAGAGCAGGCAGCAACTTCCACCAGTGGCTGATTTCTGCATTCGCGTTCATTCCTAACTCCTTCCAATTTGAGCTCGCCATGAAACGACGCGAGTACGCGTTGATGTGACGTCACCCAAGTTTCGATTCTTTGGCAACCGGTGGGGTTCTGAACCCACCGGTTGCCGCCACGTCGCGCGGTTTTTCAACGGAGCCACCGCCACGCGGGGTCGGGGTTGTCGCCTCACTCGCCGACTTGAGGAGCCGTTTTGACAATGCCTTGTCGGGTACGACCAACCCTGCCGAAAACCTTTTGCCGCCCTAAAGCAAACCAATACTGCCGAGAAACCCGTCGTCGTAGAACTGGTGCAAGGCGTCGACACCCTGTTCCTCGAGACAAAAGCGCTCGTAGAACGGCGTGGTCTTTTCCGGGATAGAGATCAGGCCCGCCGAGAGAAGGTCCCGGCTAACACCATTCTCCATGACCCTCTTATGTCCCCTGTAATCGAAGACACGCGAAAAAGTCGTCCCGTGGGAAAGCTTCCCGCCTTGCGCCGCCAAGGCAACAAGACAGGTGCCCGCCATCCTCTCCGTCATTTGCACGGTATTCGTAGTCTCGACCGTCTCTGCCAGGCTCCTCTTAAAGCGGTCGTAGCTCTTTATTGGCGGGTTCGATGTCCTTTGCAAATTTTTAAAGATATCAAATACTTGATCCACATCTTCGATGAGCGTCATTCCACCCTCCTGACTGTCTCTACAAATAGGCATAGAACCTTCACGCCGCGCGGGCATAAGGTTGGCACATTTCATAATTTGGATTGATTGTTTTCGGCACAATTTCGTCCGAATAGATTTATGATACCAAATTATTTTTTGAAAGTCAATTTAATTCTTGCGTCGCCAATCAGATTTTGTCCAACGATCAGCTGCAAGCGCACCAATTTCATCACCCATGAATGAGGCGCTGGACAGACTTCCCTAGGGATCACACGTCTGCGCGTCCTCCAATCGAATGGGGCCGCAACCAGGCCGACGGGCGTGATGGCCCGCCTCAGGAATGTGGCGCGATATCCCAATGAGCGGCTCATGCTTCCTTCGCTGAAATTCGGCGCGGTGCGCGTTCGATCTGCGTTGCAGCCTGAGGCACGATACGGCAGGCTACTTGTTGATGTTTCGATTTATTCACACGGCTGACCTCCACCTAGATGCACCTCTGAAGAGCCTCGCGCTGAAAGACGAGGACCTTTCCGATCTTGTCGGCAACGCAACGCGACGCGCGCTCGAGCGCATTGTCGATCTCTGCCTCGAAGAAGATGTCGACGCCCTCTTGGTCGCCGGTGATCTCTACGATGGCGATATGCGCAGCATGAAAACCGCCGCCTTCCTGGTTAGCCAAATGGAGCGCTTGGACGAGGCCGGGATCGCCGTCTTCATGATCCGGGGCAACCACGACGCGGAAAGCGTGCTGACACGCGAGTTGGAGTTCTCTGGAAATGTGCATGTCTTCACCGGACACGGCGGCACCGTCGAGCTCTCGGAGAAAGGCGTTGCCGTGCACGGTGTCAGCTTCTCCAAGCCGCAGGCACCGGAAAGTCTTCTCCCGAAATACAGGCCGCCGGTCTCAGGCTTTTTCAATATCGGGCTTCTGCACACCAGCCTCGCCGGCGCTGCGGGGCATGACACCTATGCACCCTGCAGCGTGAATGACCTCAAGTCCCATGGCTTTGACTATTGGGCCTTAGGGCACGTGCATATTCGGCAGGTGCATTCGGAGGCGCCCTATGTGGTCATGCCCGGCATGCCGCAGGGTCGCGATGTCGGCGAAGCCGGCCCGAAATCGGTAACGCTTGTCACGATCGAGAATGGATCGGTCACGCTTGAGGAACGCATCACTTCCCAGGTCGAGTTCACGCGAGAGAGCGTTGCGCTCGACGGAATCGAGGACTGGCGGGACGCGTTGGACGCAATCGACGCCGTGATTGCCTCGAACGCGATGGCGCCGTCCGATCATACAGTCCTGCGACTGGAGCTCACGGGCGAGACGCCCCTGGCCTGGCGATTGCGCCGAGACCATGACCTTCTCCTGGAACAAGTCTCTAACCTTGCCCGTTCGAAGGGGTCCGTTTGGATCGACAAGATTGTGCATCGGCACACGCCGCCGTCACAGACTGTGAAAGGCGAAGACCCAAGGAGTGAACTCGGCGCCCTGATGGCCCGTCTGATGGAGGATGAGACATTTCTGATACGCGCGACGCGCGACGCCGAGGACCTGGTCGGAGACCTTCCTCCAGAGCTGAGGAGCGCGTTCGGCGAGACAGAAGAAGAGCAGGCTGACCAGATCAGCGCGCTCCTGAAAGAAGGGGTCGAGGAGATCGTTGCCCGGATGATGGCCGGTGACAGGGAAGAGACGTCATGAGACTGCGACGCCTCGATCTCACACGCTTCGGGCATTTCACGGATTTCTCCTTGGACTTCGGCCCAAGAGAAGCCGGCAAGCCCGACCTTCACATCATCTTCGGGCCCAACGAGGCCGGCAAAACCACCGCCTTCGAGGGCTATCTCGATCTCCTCTTCGGCATTCCGGGGCGTAGCAAGTACAACTTCCTCCACGACTATGAGTACATGCGCGTCGGAGCAGTGCTCGAGATTGATGACGAGCCGATCGAGCTGGTCCGGATCAAGCGCAACAAAGGCGACCTGATCACGCCCTCAGGGGAGAGCGCCAATCCTGCGCGTCTCTTGCATGCCCTCGATGGCATCGACCGCGACCAGTATCGCGCCATGTTCTCGCTCGACGATGAGACGATCGAGGCCGGCGGCGAGGATATTCTTGCAAGCCAGGGCAACCTTGGCGAGCTGCTTTTTTCCGCTGCTGCCGGGCTCTCAGACCTTGGCTCTGTCTTGGAGGCGGCGCGCGCTGAAGTCGGTCGGTTTCACAAGCACCGCGCCCGCAAAACCGAACTCGCGGATGCCAAGCGCGATCTGCAGGAGCTTCACACCCAAATCCGCGAGATTGATGTGCAGGCCAGCACCTTTCGTCATCTGAAAGAGGACCGCGATGCCGCGGCCAAACTGCTGACAGAGGCGAAAGAGGCCCGCGATACGCTTCTTGAACGTCAGGCCCGACTGAAAGCCATGATCGAGTGCCTGCCGCTTTTGACGTCCCTGCGAGAGCTCAACGGGGCTTTGGAAGACTATGCTAAATATCCAAGCTTGCCCGACGGCGTTCAGGATGAGACGCAGGACCTCAAGACAAAGCGCGTGGAGGCAGCGACCCGGCTGCGGCAGTCGACCCTGCTGCTGGAAGGCGAACAAAAGGCACGCGACGCTCTCATCCTGGACCCCAAGGTCGCTGAGATCGCCGACGAGTTGACCGTCCTTCTCGATGCCCCCCGATCCCGTGCGCAGACAGCGGAAGGGGACCTTCCCAAGCGAGAGACGGAACTTGAGACCCTCTGGGCAGAGCTTTCAGGGTTCGCGCAGGAGTTGGGCGTCGATACCCCGGAAGATGGGCTCCTCGCTGAGGCACGCCTTGCCCAGTTCGAAGCGATCGCCTCGGACCATGCAGACGCGAAGTCAAAGCTCGCAACGGCGGAGAAAGAAGAGGTCAAAGCCAATGAGAGGTTAGAGGGCCTGACGGCCTCCGCGAAAAGTGAAAAGGACCCTTCGACCCCAACATCGGACCTTGCCACGCTTATCGAGGCGCTCGAGCCGGAAGATCGGCTTTCGCGCTATGAGAATGCGAGCGCAGACCTCGAGGCTGCCGAGGCGTTGCTCAAGAGGGCCCTCGAGGCGCTGCACCCCTGGTTTGGCGCCTCCGGAGAGGTGGCCGGACTTTCATTCACCACCGAAGAGGCCGCGCGCGTCGCCGAGCACTGGGAAGACCTTCACGAGCAGAGAGCGACCGCTGCGAGAGAATCGAAGGAGGCGCAACGGCAATATGACGAGGTTGCCGCACGGCTCGCAGAGTTCGCCAAAGATGAAGCTGCCGCGGTGGATGATGAGGCGAAAGAGGTCCGTGAGGAGCGCGACGCCCTTTGGTCCGCCCATCTCGAGGGCCTAACGCTCGACACCGCGGAGAGATTCCATGCCTCCCTCATGCGCGACGATGCGCTGCAAGAGGCGCGGCTTGGCTTTGCCGAACGACTGGCGCGCCTGAGGGAGCTGCAGTTAGATGCAGCGGCAAAGAAGGCAACGTTGACGTCCTGCAAAGAGGCGCAGGCATCGCTCGAAAGCCTCCTCGCGTCGGAAACAGAGCAGCTTCACCAGCGGCTTGTCGCGATAGGTCTCTCAGACACCTATGATCCGCGAGACCTACCGGCCTGGCAGTCACGGCTCTCCCTTGCACAGGAAAAGGTTTCGGAGCTTGCCGATAAAAAGAAGCGTCATGAAAACGCGGCGCGTTCTGTCGACGAGGCAATCGTTCGGCTGCGCGAAGCTATGGCGATCTCTGAGGACGACATCAGCCTCAAAAACCTGACCAGGGCGGCTCGGGCTGCAGCGGCTGAAGCAGCCAATGAGAAAGCAAAGGCTGAGGCCGACCGGAAAAGACTTGAGGAGGCCGAGGCGGAAGCAGCGCACCGAACGGAAGAGGTCAAGCGGCTCAGAGGCGAACTCACCAATCTGGCAGAAACCTGGGCGAAGGAGGTCACGGACCTCCCGAGTTCCCTTCAATCCCTGAACGAGTTCCGCTGGAAGCTCCCAACGCTCCGGAAATTGGCTTCGAAGCTCGCCGAGCGCGACGCTCTTCGCCGCCGCATCGAAGCCATGGAGAAAGATCACGGCCGCTTCAAAACCGAGATCGAGGCGCTGGCGCGGCAAGCAGGCGAGGACATCGATGCCGCGCCCCTCGTCCTTGGGGAGCGACTGCGACGACGCCTGGAACGCGCCAACAAGTCAAACGCCGATCTTGAGACACTGAACACCAAGATTGCAGATACAGAGCGCGATGTCCGCGCCGCTGAGGCCGACCTGGGCGTCATTGATGGACGTGTTGACGAGCTGGCCAGGACATTCGGCGACGCTCACGACATCCAATCTATCGATGATCTCATTGAAGCTATGTCCTCGGCGGCAAAGGCGGAACAGTTGCGCCGGCAATCAGAGGAGCTCCGCGAGCGGGTCGTGACGCGGCTGGGCGTGTCGAACATTGCCGAGGCAGAAGACCTCCTCGCAGATCAGGACCTCCTCGAGCTCCAGGGACAAGAGGCGGCTGTTGCGACCGATCTCCAAGCAGCTGAGGAGGAGCATGAAGACAAAATCGGCGATCTCCGTGCGGCCAGAGACGCTCTCGAAAAGATTGGGGGCGACGACGCTGCCGCACGGTTAGAGGAACAACGCCAGACCCTACTTCTTGATCTTGAGGACCGTGCAAGGGCGGCGCTCAGGCTCAAACTGGGTATCCTCGCCGCTGAGCAGGCGCTTGCCGCCTATCGTGACGAACACCGCAGTAACATGCTGGCGGACACCGAAGTGGCCTTCAGCAAACTGACAGGAGGACGGTATCAAGACCTGAGAACCCAGGCCGACGGTCAACGGGAAATTCTTCTGGCCTTGAGAAGAGGTGATAATCGCTCGATCACGGTGAGCGATATGTCAAAGGGAACGCGGTTCCAACTCTACCTTGCGCTGCGTCTTGCGGGTTATCGCCAATATGCCTCTGGTGGAACAACGCTTCCCTTCGTAGCCGATGACATCATGGAGACCTTCGACAACACGCGGACTGCGGCGGCGCTGGGCCTCCTTAGAGAAATCTCGGAACAGGGACAGGCGCTCTATTTTACGCATCACGAACATGTTGTTGAGTTAGCCAGAGAGACTTGTGGGGGCTACGCGACGATACATGCTCTCCTAGATGGAGCGAGACCGTGATGCGAATGTGTTCGCCCTGTTCCTGTCGCAGGCGACATCAGGAATCTTCAGGTGGACAAGATCGCGTCCTCGCAGGTCGCTGTAGATGGCCATCGAAAATAGCAGTTAGTTTCTGGTCTTGACCTTCAACTAGAGAATCGTCCGGGTCGTGTTGACCTGCTCGGCGGTTCAGTCCGCCTTCGGATCAATGATCTTCCACCTAGCTCCAGGTGCCTGGTGTGCTGTTCTTGGCCATAATTACCTCCCAAGTTAGGGACATGAAAAGTGCAGAGTTAAAGAGTGTGGAAACTTGTTTAATCATTTTCTGACAGATACTTGTGAAGTCTTTCTCACTTCGAATTCTTTTTCCAATCGGGGGACTCTGAGGAGATCGCTCGAAAATTGCCCGACCGTCATTTGACGAATACTGTGTGCGAAAGATGCGAGGTTTTCTACTGTGCCACCCAAAGCATTCATCCTGAGCAATCCCACCTTGCACCCGCAAGCATTGACCGAGCGAGAACTGTCGGAGGGCTTTAAGTGGCACTCCCATGCGAGTTCGCCACGTTCTTCGCAGGTGTTTGCGTTGAGCGCATTCGGTACGCTTCGCAATCTGCCGGAGACGACCAAGAATGGGGTCGTCGAGGCATTTATCGGGGCTGCACTTGCGGATTTGCCAACCCATTCCCGACAAAGGAAATGGACGATTCACACCGAATACGAGCGTCCCGAACTTCTTGGAGAGCATGGCACAAAGCAGCCTGTCTAGCCCCCTGTGTATGGGCCACTGATCAGGGGTTTCTCTAATAGGGTTTCAGGAACGGGCGGGCGCATGTTGAGTGCCTGATGCGGCCGGGTGTGATTGTACTGCCTGAGCCAGTGATTGATGACGATCTGAGCT